>NZ_JBOHDN010000349.1:0-6555 GCF_050699375.1 Nocardioides sp.
ACCGTCTCCAGGACCGTCCAGGTTGCCAGGGTCTGCTTCACGGTGAGGTTGAAGTAGCGCGAGACGATCCAGAAGCCGCCGTCGTTGACGTGGCTGAGGATGATCGAGCCGGCGGCGATGGCGACGGCGATGACGGCGAGCTCGGGCTGGGAGAAGTCTGGGCCGAGGGTCGGTGCGACGATGCCGCCGGTGGTCACGATCGCGACGGTCGCGGAGCCTTGGGCGATCCGGAGGCCGCAGGAGATGACGTAGGCCAGCAGCAGGATCGGCAGGCCGGCGTCGGAGAGCACTTCGGCGAGGGCAGCGCCTACGCCGGTGGCGGAGATGACGGCGCCGAAGAAGGCGCCGGCACCGACGACCAGCAGGATCATCCCGACCGGCCGTAGGGACGCGCCGGTGAACTCGGAAATCTCCTGCAGGGTCATGCCGCGACGGATGCCGAGCAGCCAGAAGGCCAGGAGTACGGCGATGGTGAGCGCGATCGCCGGGTTGCCCAGGAAGGTGAGGAGGCTGAGCAGGCGGCCCGGGTCGAGCAGCATCGTGCCGAAGGTCGCGCCGAGGATCAGGACCAGGGGTACGGCGATGACGGCGAGCACGAGGCCGAGCGAGACCGGGGTGGCGGGCGTCTTGTCCTGCTCGGCCTCGGTCTCCGCGGAGAGGAGCTCGGCGGGCACGGAGACCTGGACGCGCGGTGCGATCCAGACCGGGAAGAGGATGCCGGCGACGATGAAGGCGGGGATGCCGCACAGCAGCCCCATGATGATCAGCCAGCCGAGATCGACGCCGAGAAGGCCGCCCAGGGCCGTGGGGCCGGGGTGAGGAGGCAGGAAGGCGTGCGTCATCGAGAGGCCGGCGAGGACGGGAAGGGCGTAGAGGACGAGCGATCGGCCACCCCGGTGTGCGGCGACATAGACCAGCGGTGCGAGTACGAAGATGCCGATGTCGAAGAAGACCGGGATGCCGAAGATCAAACCGACCAGACCCATCGCCACCGGCGTACCCCGCTCACCGAAGATGCGGATCAGCCTCGAGGCGAGGACGTCGGCGCCACCGGACCGCTCGAGCAGCGACCCGAGCACGGTGCCGAGACCGATGATGAGTGCGATGTGTCCGAGTACGCCGCCGAAGCCCGTCTCGATGAGCGATTCCTTCGAGCTGAGGGCGGTGCCGACCATCTGGTCGACGGACAGGCCGGCCACGACGGCGAGACCGATGCCGCTGATGAAGAGGGCGATGAAGGGCTCGAGCTTGACCTTGATGATCAGGACGAGGAGTACGGCGATCGCTGCGGCGCAGAGCAGCAGCAGGCCGGTGGTGCTTGTCTGGAGCCAATGCATGGTTGGTTCTCCCGTTCGGGTGGGTGGGGGACGACGTCAGCGCGGCGTACAACAGCGCGGGGCAACACGAGGCTGCGGTGGTGACCTGGTCATCGGGGTCGGGTCCCGGTGCCGGTGCGCCGCAGCGCCCGTCCGGGGAGGGCGTCGGTGCGGCGTCCGTCCTCGATGACGGCGACGCCGTTGACCAGCACCCAGTCGATGCCGCGCGCCTGCTGCCGCGGCTCCTCGAAGGTCGCGGTGTCCTGGACGGTGTCCGGGTCGAACAGCACCAGGTCGGCGGCGTACCCCTCGCGGACGAGGCCACGATCGGTGAGCCGCAGCCGGGACGCCGGGCGGCCGGTGAGGTGGTGGACGCAGTCGACCAGATCGAGGACGCCGAGGTCGCGTACGTAGCGGGCGAGGTAGCGGGGGAACGTGCCCCAGGCCCGCGGGTGCGGGCGCTCGCCGACGAGGATCGCGTCGCTGCCGCCGCAGTGGGTGCGGTGCCGCATGATCGTCTGCACGTTCTCCTCGTGGCCGACGTGCTGGAGGATCGTGGTGGCGAGGCGGTCGCGGACGAGGAGGTCGAAGAAGACCTCGGTCGGTGCCAGGCCGCACTCCGCGGCGATCTCGGCGACGGTTCGGCCGACGTAGGGGGACAGCTCGAGGTTGCGTACGCCGCTGATCTGGATCGTGTGCCAGTCGGTGACGCAGCCGTGGCAGCCGTCGGTGCCGACATGGTCGAGCTCGTGAGCGATCCGGGCGCGGTCGGCAGGGTCGGCGATCCGCGCCAGCAGCGCGTCCGGGCCGCCGGAGGTCGACCAGCTGGGCAGCACCGCGCTGAGCGTGGTGGCGCCGGGGAGATAGGGATAGGTGTCGAGCGTGATGTCGACCCCGTCGTCCAGCCCCGCGTCGATGATCTCGAGCAGCTCGCCTGCACGTCCGCGGTTCGGCTCGAAGTTCATCGTCGCGTGGGTGAGGTGAAGAGCGCAGCCGGAGGCGCGGGCGACGGCGATCATCTCGGCGTACGCCTCGAGCGCCCCAGCCCCATAGGACCGGTGGTGGGGGCTGTAGTAGCCGCCCGCCTCGGCGACCACCCGGCACAGCGTCGCCAGCTCGTCGTCATCGGCGAACATGCTCGGCGGATAGGTGAGCCCGCTGCTCATCCCGACCGCGCCCTCCTCGAGTCCGATGCGGAGCAGCCGTGCCATCTCGGCGATCTCTGCGGCGCTCGCCGGCCGGTTCTCCGGCCCCACGACCATCAGCCGCAGGGTGCCCTGCGGGACGAGGTACGCCGCGTTGCACGCGATCTCGCCATCGAGCCGGTCGAGGTAGCCGGCGACGGTGTCCCAGTCGAGGTCGAAGTCGTCCGGCTCTCCGTTCCAGCCGGCGATCTGCCGGCGCAGCTGCGCCCGCGCCGCGGCGTCGGACGGCGCGAACGAGAGCCCGTCCTGCCCGACGACCTCGAGCGTGACGCCCTGGCTGACCTTGGCCGTGTGGTCCGGGTTCACCAGGAGCTGCAGGTCGGAGTGGGCGTGCATGTCGATGAACCCCGGGGCGAGCACCCTCCCGGCGGCGTCGATGGTACGCCGCGCGGCCGGCGGTGACGCGTCGGTGTGGATGCCCGAGATCCGGCCCCGGTCGAGGCTGACGTGGGCACGGTAGGCCGCGGCGCCGGTGCCGTCGATGACGGTCGCGTCACGGATGAGAAGGTCGGTCATGGTTGCTCCTGGGGTGGTCTCAGAACCACGTACGCACGAGGTCGACGACGACCGGGTCCGCGGCGTCGGCGTCGTCGAGGACCGGGATCAGACCCCACTTGTCGAAGGCGGTGCACGGGTGCGAGAGCCCGAGACGGAGCTCGTCGCCGATCACGACAGGAGCCTCGCCGGCGGGATCCCAGCGGAGGAAACCGTGCTGGTCGTTGAGCGCGGTCACCGCGACACCGCTCAGCGGGGTCGCGGGCGCGCCGGTCTCACGCGCACGCAGGAGCTGAGCCTCGGGAAGACCCTCGTCGAAGGGCAGGTCGCGCTTGCCCGCATCGAAGAGCGCGAGCCCCGGCTCCGGCTGCGATGAAACTCGCACCCAGCCGTGCAGGGCGCTGCGCAGCCCGGGGCCACTGGTGCGTGGGGAGGCCCCGAGGGGAGAGATGCCGCGGTAGAACCCGTCGTCGTGAGTGAGGTAGGCGCCGCTGCGCAGGACGACGCGTGCCTCCTCACCCGCCACGAGCGGGGAGAGCGCGTCGGCCACCTGCTCGAAGTAGGCGCTGCCCCCGGCGCTCACGACCGGAACCCGGCCAGCGGGCATCAGCCCGTCGATCCGCCGGTGCAGCGAGACCAGGCTGTCGACGTACGTGTGGACGACGGCGAGCGCCGCCTCGTCAGGGGTGTGCGCCAGTGCGCCCTCATAGCCGGTGACCCCGGCGAGCTCGAGGTGGGGCGAGGCCGCGATCGCCTCCGCGACGGCGACAGCGGTGTCCTCGTCGCGGGCACCGGTGCGACCGTTCGCGCCACCGCGCTCGACGAGAACGCCGATCGGGCGACGGGGCCCGACGTCGGCGGAGTGGGCCGCGAGCGCCTCGTGCATCAGGGACACGGTCCGGGCCGAGTCGGCCCACACCAGCACCTCCAGACCCGGGTCCTCGGTGAGCTGGTCGGAGATCCAGCGCAGGGCGAGCGGCGAGACGACCGCGTTGGCGACGATCACCCGCGAGACGCCGAAGGCGCGGGCGACGGCCAGCTGCGCGAGGTTGGCCACGGTGATCGCCCAGGCACCCGCGTCGATCTGCTCGGCCCACAGCTGCGGGGCCATGGTGGTCTTGCCGTGCGGCGCCAGGGCCATGCCACGCTCCGCGCACCAGGCGGCGAGCACGTCTCGGTTGTGCGTCATCGCGACGCGGGAGAGGGAGAGCACCGGCGTCGGCAGCTGCGAGAGCCGTGGCGCCTCGGCGAGCACGTCGGCGACCGTGCGTCCCCAGAACGCGGGAGGGATCGCCTTGTGTCGCCAGTCGACCCGTTCCTCGCGCAGTGCCGCTGTGGCCGCCGTGTCGATGTGGGCTGCCGGGTGATCCATGGCCCGTCCTTCCGTGCGTTGCGTTATACGCAACGTCGATTGCATAATGTGATTCGATAGTTGTAGCATCGGCCACCCCGGCCGTCAACGGTCGAAGCGGAACCGACGGAAGGAGCCTCGTTCGTGGGCAGCAGCGGAGACGTGCGCGTGGTCTGTCTCGGAGAGGCGATGGTCGTCCTACGTCCTGAGGGCGACCGGCCGCTGGCCCGGGCGACGACCCTGCGCCGCTCGGTCGGTGGCGCCGAGGCCAACGTGGCCGGCGCGCTGGCCGCGCTCGGCGTACGCACCGCCTGGGTCTCCCGGCTCGGACGGGACCCGTTCGGCGACGTCGTGATCGAGGACCTGACCGAGCGTGGCGTCGAGGTGCTCGCCGAGCGCGACCCCGAGCGCCCGACGGGGATCTACGTCAAGGATCCGGATCCCGCCGGCAGCCGCATGCTCTACTATCGCGCCGGCTCGGCCGCGGCGGCGATGGACGCCGGCCTGCTCGACACTGCGGAGGTCGCCGCGGCGCTGGCCACCGCCGAGGTCGTACACACCTCGGGCATCACCCTCGGCATCCTCGAGGAGGGATCGGGTCTTGTCCGCCGCCTGCTGGCTCTGCGCGACGAGCTCGGCTTCCGGCTCAGCGTCGACCTCAACTGGCGACCCGCCCTGTGGACAGGTCGCAGCATCGCGCCGCTGCTCGACCTGCTCCGGGCGGCCGATGTCCTCCTGCTGGGGGCCGACGAGGCCCGGGCTGCCCTCGGGGTGCACACCGCACAGGAGCTGCGGGAGGTCGTCGGCGAACGCCCACGGCTGGTGCTCAAGGCCGACTCCCACGCGGCGGGGGAGCACGACCCCGACGGGACGGCGACCGAGGTCGCCTCGCTCCGGGTCGACGTGGTGGAGCCCGTGGGAGCCGGGGACGGTTTCGCGGCGGGCTATCTCGCGGCGGACGTCGACGGCCTGGGCCCGGTCGGCCGCCTGCGTCAGGGCCACCTGGTCGCGGCAGGCGTGCTCACCGCTTCGGGTGACCACGCGACACCGCCCACAGCAGGCGTACGCGCTCGGCTCCTCGACGGCTCTGACGAGGACTGGGCGGCGACCCGGGTCAGCGCCTCCGGCATCGAGTCCCCGGCCCCGACGACCTACCAGGAGACCAGATGAGCCAGAGCCTCTCCCGCGCGCTGCGGATCCTCATCGAGCTCGGTGAGGGCGAGCGTTCCCTGGACCAGGTGGCGGCCAGCCTCGAGGTCCACAAGACCACCGCGATGCGACTCCTCCACACCTTGGAGGCCGACCGGTTCGTACGTCGCGACGACCGCCAGCGCTACCACCTCGGCTCCCGGCTGTTCGCGCTCGGCTCGGCCGCGCTGGCTCAGCACGCGATCCGCGACGTCGCCCAGCCCCATCTGACCCGCCTCGCGGCAGAGACGGGCGGACAGGCCGTCCACCTGGCCGGGTACGAGAACGGTGCGGCCATCTATCTGGCCAAGGTGGAGAGCACGCACGCCGTGCGGATGTACTCCCGCGTCGGACTGCCCGCGGCGCTGCACGCGACCGCCGTCGGCAAGATCCTGGTCGCGGGTCTGACGCCCGGCGAGCAGGACGCCGCTGTCGCCGGCATCGACTTCCACCCCTTCACGACGCGCACCGTCACCGACGCCGCCGGCTACCGCGAGGTGCTCGCCCGCACTCGGGAGCAGGGCTGGGCGGAGGACGCCTCCGAGCACGAGGACTTCATCAACTGCGTCGGTGCTCCGGTGCACGACGAGGCCGGGCGGGTCATCGCCGCGGTCTCCGTCTCCGTGCCCGACGTCATCCTGCCGCGTGATGGAGTGCGTGCCCTGCTGCCGCAGGTCCTGAGCGCCACCGAGGCGATCTCTGCCGACTGGGTCGGCCGGAGCTCGTGACACCACCCCGAGAGGAAACCAACCCCATGTCCGACATCCGCATCTCCACCGACCAGGCCCCGGCGCCCGCGCACACCTTCTCCCAAGGCGTGGTCCGGGGCGGCCTGATCCAGGTGTCGGGCCAGGGCCCAGTCGACCCCGCGAGCAACGAGTATCTCTTCCCCGGCGACGTGAAGGCGCAGACCCTGCGCACCCTGCAGAACGTCGAGGCGATCCTCGCCGCCGCCGGCGCGGGCTTCGGCGACGTACTCATGCTGCGGGTCTACCTCGCC
>NZ_JBOHDN010000350.1:0-14390 GCF_050699375.1 Nocardioides sp.
TCCGGGCAGATCGGACGTGGTCAGCAGCGCACGGTGTATCTCGAACCGGCGCTTACCCACGGCGTATCTCGGGAGTTCGGGCTATGGACGCGCGCAACTGTTATGCCGCGGTGGTGCCGTCTGGCGGAATGATATTTTACGTCTTTTGTGTGAACTCGGACGATCCCAGCGGGACTGAATCTACTGTTTTGATCGGAGTTGATCTTCTCGGGAAGGCCGTCATATGGCGACGCCGATGTATTACTGCAGCCGGTGCAGACACATGCATCGGCACCAGAAATCCAAGATCGGTAGGGAGCATCGGTGCTATGAACGGCGGTGGCCGTCGTGGGGACCGTCGCTGGCGGCGGCAAGGATCGCCGGCGTGCGCAGCATCGAACGTGCAATATCCAGGCGCCGCGCTGCCTCGGCGCCGCGACCTCCAGGAAAGGAACGCGCATCTGAGCGCCTATCCGAGCAGCGCGCCAGCAATCGTCAAGTCGTCGCGACGAGGCTCGAAGGGACGGCAGCCTCTGCAGTCGTAGCCTTGCTGTTCGATCCTGACTCGCTCTACGGCGTTGCGGCAGATGACTTGCTCGGCCGAGTGCCGTGGCACCGCCGTAAGGGTCGCGGACACTGGATCTGCGAGTTTCTCGACGATTCGAGCAAGGCGATCGATCCCGGAACATACACTGCGGCGGTTGGACACGAGGTCACCCAGATGTTGCGCGAGGGCGGGATGCCTCGATTCGCCGCTGTGGTGCTGGGGAAGTCTGCTGCCTTTGGCGCTGGTCGGCTGATCGAGATCAGCACTGGTCAGATCATGATGGGCCTTCGGGTCATCGTCCCGCTGGTCTGCCCAGATTTCGAGCGATGCCCGGCGCAGGACACGGTGTGCACGTCCTTGCTGAAACCTGGGGTCGAAGCCATGCTTCGAGAGGGTCACTCGGGATCCGATCTCCGGTCTTGGTGAAGTTCCCCATCTGGCGTCTGCCGGACCTAGCCTCGACCTATGAGGATGCCGGTGAGGACCGCGACCCGGTCGAGTCGGAGAGTGGCGGATCACGCCGAACGCGGATTGCCCGTGACAGCCCGCATGCTGCGCGTCCTGGTGGCGGTGTTGACGATCCTGCTTGCCGGAGGATGTGGTGGGGTCAGTGACGAGACCTACGCGGAACTGGAGCAGCAGCGAGACGCGGTGCTCACGTGGGCACGCGAGCTGTCGAAGATTGCCTCGACGACGCTCGCCGCGTCACCCGAGGATGCAAGGGAGAGCTACGACGGTGTGGACCGGTCGGGCTTGTCAGATCAGTTCACGTCGTACAAGTACGGAACTCAAGCCATGTTCATCACCGACTGGCAGGACCCACTCGATGCGCTGAGCGATGACCTCGGAACGTACGGACCAACCGCCTCCGAAACTGCACTGCGTCTCTCGAACGGCGACATGACAGCCACCTTCCAGACATATCCGGAGGGCCCAGGGAAGGTCGGGCTGTTCGTCGAAGGGACACCGGTCGAGATCGACGACGAAGAGATCCGGGACTGGGCAGGCTACGTCATCGGCGAGCCCGTCGACCTGCAATAGCCCGTCTTCCAGCTGCTGCGTCCGCGGACAAGGGTCAGCGCTGAACCGCGAGCTTGCCGGCGAGGCCGATCATCGCGATGCCGCCGGCGGCCTTGAGGTTCCGGATCCGGCGCGGGCGGTGACGGAACCACCCACGCAGCGCTCCGGCGGCGAAGACCCAGAGGGTCTCGATGAGGACCTGGGTCACTCCGCCGAGGATGCCGATGATGAGCATCTGAAGGGTGGGGTCGGCGAGGCGGTGGTCTACGAACTGGGGGAGGACCGCCATCAGCGAGATGATGCTCTTGGGGTTCGAGACGCCCACCGCGAAGCCCTGTCGCACAGCGAGGATCCCGGTCGCTGAGGAGTCGGTCGCCGGCGACGGTTCCAGGTCAGGTCCGGTGCGCCGGGCTGAGAGCAGCGACTGGACGCCGAGCCAGAGCAGATAGCAGGCGCCGGCGATCTTCACGGCCAGGAAGAGCTTCGCAGAGGTCGCGACGATCGCTCCCAGGCCGGTCAGTACGAGTGCGAGCAGGGCCATGCCGCCGAGGGCGTTGCCGAGCACGATCCACATCGCCGGGCGCCGTCCTTGCGTGATCGCTCGGCTGGTCTCCAGCAGGACCGAGGGTCCCGGGATCATCGACAACAGCGCCGAGAGCAGGAGGAACCCGACGACCAGACCTGGGTTTACGACCACCCCGGGGACGCTACCCGGGCTGTCGCCGTGCGTCCGCCCATTTTCGGGAGACACCAAGAGTGAGCACCGCGAGCGACAGGTGCAGTGGGTATGCGTGGCGCCCGACTCGGTTACCGCTCACAGGGACGACCTTCGACACAGGCGACGCAGGAGAGACGCGATGACCGACCCGGCACCGACCCACCCGGCACCGGCCGCAGACAGCAGCCCTTCGAACATCCTCGAACCCGCCAACCGGACCGGCCCGGGCTGGTGGCGCTCGGCGGTCGTCTACCAGATCTACCCCCGCAGCTTCGCCGACGGAAACGGCGACGGGGTGGGCGACCTGCGCGGGATCCGGCAGCACCTCGACCATCTCGAGTGGCTCGGGGTCGACGTACTGTGGCTCTCCCCGGTCTACCCTTCGCCGATGGCCGACAACGGCTACGACGTCAGCGATTATCTCGATGTCGACCCGACGTACGGCACGCTCGAGGAGCTCGACGCACTGATCGCCGAGGTCCACCAGCGGGGGATGAAGCTGGTGATGGACATCGTCGCCAACCACACCTCCGACGAGCATCCGTGGTTCAAGGAGTCGAGCTCGAGCCCCGAGAGCGCCAAGCGCGACTGGTACTGGTGGCGCGAGGAGCCCAACAACTGGGGGTCGTTCTTCTCCGGGCCGGCGTGGACCTACTGCGAGGGCCGGGCGGCCTACTACCTGCACCTGTTCACCAAGGAGCAGCCGGACCTGAACTGGGAGAACCCCGAGGTGCGGCAGGCGGTCTACGAGGTCATGCGCTGGTGGCTGGACCGTGGGGTCGACGGCTTCCGCATGGACGTGGTGAACCTGATCTCCAAGGACCCCGAGCTCCCGGAGGCGCCGGTCATGCCGGGGCAGAAGCACGGCAACATGCGGCAGTCGGTCATCGACGGGCCGCGCGTCCACGAGTATCTCGCCGAGATGCACCGGGAGGTCTTCGATCCCTATGACCGCGACCTGCTGCTGGTCGGGGAGACCGGGGAGACGACGGTCGAGGAGGGCCGGAAGTACACCGATCCGGCACGCCGGGAGCTCGACATGGTCCTCCACTACGAGCATGTCGAGATCGATCACGGCGCCTTCAAGTGGGACGTACGTCCCTTCGATCTCGATCGGCTCCGGGACCGCCTCGCGGCCTGGCAGGAAGGTCTCGAGGACGCCGGCTGGAACAGCCTCTACTGGGACAACCACGACCAGCCGAGGGTCGTGTCGCGCTACGGCGACGACGGCCGTTGGCGCACCGAGTCGGCCAAGCTGCTCGCGACCGTCCTGCATCTGCAGCGGGGCACCCCGTTCGTCTATCAGGGTGACGAGATCGGCATGACGAACTTCCCGTTCACCTCCATCGACGAGGTCGACGACGTGGAGGGGGTGAACTACTACCACGAGGCGGTCGCCATGGGCGCGGAGCCCGAGGACGTGATGAGCTCCCTGCGGGCGATGTGCCGCGACAACGGGCGTACGCCGATGCAGTGGGACGCCGCCACGCCCGACGCCGGGTTCACCACCGGGACGCCCTGGCTCGCGATCAACCCGAACTACACCGAGATCAACGTCGCCGCACAGAAGGACGACCCGGACTCGGTGCTCGCGCACTATCGCCGGCTGATCCGGCTGCGGCACGAGGACCCGGCCGTTGTCGACGGTGACTTCACCCTGCTGACCGACATCCATCCGCAGCTCTTCGCCTTCCGCCGCAGCCACGAGAGCGGGCAGCTGGTCGTGCTCGCCAACTTCAGCAGCACCGAGGCCGACCTGGGCGAGCTGGTCGAGGAGTGCCGGGGCGAGCTCGTGATCGGGAGCGGGCACGGTCAGGTGCTGGCTCCGTGGGAGGCGCGGGTCTACCGCCGATAGACCCGCAGAGGCGACCGCCGTACCTCTCCGGGCCGGTCCGGTTCAGTCGTCGCCGAGCAACCAGACCGCGGTGTCCGGTGGAAGCTCGGAGACGGGCTGCTCGCCGCTGCAGATCACGACCTCGCCGGACGGCAGAGGCGTGGGCCCAGCGCCACAGTTGAGGAAGACGCTCAGCCGGCCACGGCGGAAGGCGATGACGTCGTCGGGCACATCGAGGAACCTCACCTGCTCGCCGCCACGGGCGTAGCGGCGACGAGCAGCGAGCGCAGAGCGGTAGAACTCCAGCGTCGAGTCGGGCCGGCCGGTCTGCGCGGCCACGGTCAGGTCGGCCCACTGGGCCGGCTGGGGAAGCCACGGCTGGCCCTCGCCGGGCCCGAACCCGAAGGGCGGCGCCTCACCGCTCCACGGCAGCGGGACCCGGCAGCCGTCGCGGCCGTTCCCACCCAGCGCCCAAGGATCCAGCTGATGCTCGGGCGGAATCTCCACCTGCGGCAGCCCGAGCTCCTCGCCCTGATAGAGGTACGCCGCTCCGGGCAGTGCCAGCATCGTCAAGGTCGCCGCGCGGGCGCGAGCGAGCCCCTGCGCCCCGTCTCCGTAGCGGGTCCGGTGGCGTACGGCATCGTGGTTGGAGAGGACCCACGTCGGCCACGCGCGGGAGGGACTCAGCGCCTCCAGCGTGGACACGATCGACTCGATGAACTCGCGCGCCGACCAGTGCGACTGCAGCCACTTGAAGTTGAACGCCTGCTCGAACTCGTCGGCACGCAGATAGCCGCGCAGATCGGACGGGCCCCGGGTCCACGCCTCGGCGATCAACATGCGCTCGCCGGGGTAGGACGCGACGAGCTCGTGCCAGTCCCGGTAGACGTCGTGGACGTCGGGGTGGTCCCACATCGGATCGTCCTCGACGCCGATGGCGTACATCACCGCTGGGTCGGAGTTGGGCGATCGTCCCTCCGGGACGCGCTGGTCGCGCAGGGCCTTGACCAGACCGTGGGCGACGTCGACGCGGAACCCGTCGACGCCCCGGTCCAGCCACCACCTCAGCACCGACCGATACTCCTCGGCCACCTCGGGATGGCGCCAGTTGAGGTCGGGCTCCGCCGGGTCGAACATGTGGAGGTACCACTGGCCGTCCTGGACCCGAGTCCACGCCCCGCCGCCGAAGACCGAGCGCCAGTTGGTCGGCGGCTCCTCGCCCCCGGACCCACGGCCTTCCCGGAAGATATAGCGATCGCGCGCCGGCGAGCCACGCCCGGCCAAGAGCGCCTCGATGAACCACGGGTGGGCCGAAGAGGTGTGGTTGGGGATCAGGTCGACGATCACCTTCAGGCCGACCTGCTCCGCCTTGGTCAGCAGGTCCTCGGCGTCCGAGAGCGACCCGAAGACCGGATCCACGCCGCGGGCGTCGACGACGTCGTATCCGTAGTCGATCTGCGGCGACGGGTAGAACGGCGAGAGCCAGATCGCGTCGACGCCGAGGCCGGCCAGGTGGTCCAGCCGCGAGGTGATCCCGGCGAGGTCGCCGGTGCCGTCTCCATCCGCATCGGCGAACGAGCGCGGATAGATCTGGTACGTCACTGCCTCGCGCCACCACGGAGAGTCCACGCGGGTCCGGTAACCGGATGCCGCTCAGGTCATGCCACCCGGAGCTCTCGCATCCACGGGTCTCAGGAGAGCCGAGGTCTTAAGTTCCGGATCGCCGGGTACCGCCCGCAAGGATTGCGAGGAGGCGGTCGCATTGGCGTCAGGAGCACAGACCGGCACGATCACCACCGACATCCCGGCCCGCCTGGACCGGATGCCGTGGGCACGCTGGCACTGGATGATCGTGATCGGGCTGGGGACCGTCTGGATCCTCGACGGCCTCGAGGTCACGATCGTCGGGTCGATGTCCGCGGCGATCAAACCGGAGGGCACCGGGCTGGGGATGTCCAGCTCCGACATCGGCCTGGCCGGCGCGATCTATGTCGCCGGTGCCTGTATCGGAGCACTGTTCTTCGGGCAGCTCACCGACCGGTTCGGGCGCAAGAAGCTGTTCATGATCACCCTCGGTGTCTATCTGCTCGGCACCGTGCTCACCGCCTTCTCGATGAACCCGCTGTGGTACTTCGCCTGCCGGTTCGTCACCGGTACCGGGATCGGTGGCGAGTACGCCGCGATCAACTCCGCGATCGACGAGCTGATCCCCGCCAAGTATCGAGGCCGGGTCGACGTCGCCATCAACGGATCGTTCTGGATCGGCGCGGCCGGCGGCTCGCTGCTCACCGTGCTCCTGCTGAACGAAGCACTGATCGACCCCGCGTACGGCTGGCGGATCGCGTTCGCCCTCGGGGCGGTGCTGGCGTTCGGCATCCTCTTCGTCCGAAAGAGCGTTCCCGAGAGCCCGCGCTGGCTCTTCATCCACGGGCGCGAGGACGAAGCGGAGAAGATCGTCGCCGACATCGAGAGGACCGTCCGGGACGATACCGGCCACGAGCTGCCGAAGGTCGACGACTCGATCACGATCAGGCAGCGCACCACGATCGGCCTGACGCTGATCGCGCGGACCGTGTTCACGCTCTACCCCCGGCGTACGACGCTCTGCTTCGCCCTGTTCGTCGGTCAGGCGTTCCTCTACAACGCGTTCTTCTTCACCTACGGCGACACCCTGACCACGTTCCTCGGGGTCGGCCAGTCGGGTTGGTATCTCGCGGTCTTCGCGGCCAGCAACTTCGCGGGCGCACTCCTGCTGAGCCCACTGTTCGACAAGGTCGGGCGAGTGCCGATGATCACCGGGACGTACGTCCTCTCCGGGCTCCTTCTCGGAGTGGCCGGGTTCCTCCTCGGCAGCTTCAGCGCGGTCACGCTGACGATCGCGGGCGCCATCATCTTCTTCATCGCCTCGGCGGGTGCCAGCGCGGCGTACCTCACCGCGAGCGAGATCTTCCCGATGGAGACCCGAGCACTCTGCATCGCCTTCTTCTACGCCATCGGCACGGCCGCCGGAGGAATCAGCGGACCCCTGCTGTTCGGCCGGTTGATCGACAACGCCTCGGCCAGCCAGGACATCACCGGCCTCGCCGTCGGCTACTTCATCGGGGCGGGCCTGATGATCATGGGCGGCATCGCCGAGGCCGTGCTCGGAGTGAAGGCCGAGGGGCAGTCGCTCGAGAACATCGCCAAACCGCTGACCGCCGAGGACGACGCCGGCCAGGTGGCGTCGAATCCCGGGTGAGAACCACCTGCACAAGAACCAAGGGAGGAGTCAACCATGCCGATGCCACCACCGAAACCGACCGAAGGGCACCAGGACCGGCAGACCGTCCAGGAGATCGGACAGCTGGTCCGCGCCCTGAAGGCGGAGGGACCGCTGACGCCCGGGGATCTGGGGACGCTCGTCGGCGCCAGGTTCTGGAAGGCTCATCGCTTCGATCGCGCGTTGACCCATGCGGTCGCCGACGGAGTTGTCGTACGCGACGCCGACGGCAAGCTGCACACGCCATGAGCGCCGAGTCTGCACGGCCGAGCCACCGAGAGCATCGAGTGGCGCTCAGGCTGGGGTTCGCCGTGATCGGTGTGGTCGACATGGAGCGCGCTGCGGCGTTCTGGACCGCCGCGCTCGACCTCGTGGACACCGCCGAGTGGCGCAGCGATCAGTGGCGGACACTCTGCCATCGCGACGGTTCCCGGGCACTGGGACTGCAACGCAGCGACTCTCCGGTCGAGCCGCGACCTCGCATCCACCTCGACCTGTTCGTCGACAGCGCCGCCGACCAGGCTGACGAGGTCGAGCGGCTCCTAGATCTCGGAGCCCAGCGGGTGCAGTGGGACCTGTATCCACCGAACCCGGACTTCGTGGTACTCGCCGACCCCGACGACAACCTCTTCTGTGTGGTCGACCTGAGCTATGCGCCCTCCACCTGAAGCCCGAAGCGTCACCTCGCCTCACGCGACGGCGGCTCGGTCCGGGTGGCGAGCAGGTAGGAGACAGGCGGGAGGGAGGAGGTCGCGCTCAGCGAATCACGTACGCGATCAGTCCCATGACGGCCATCACCAGGACCAGAACCGTCACCATGCCGATCAGCACGCCGACTCCGGTTCGTTCGGGTGTGGCGTCGGGGTCGTCGTGCGGGCGCTCGACGTGCGGGTCATGCATGTCGATCCGGTACCCGCGCACAGTTCTCCTAGACCCCGTATGTCCTCTCCCGACGCGGGGTACCGAGTGACGATGACTGAGTTGAACCAAGATGACGCGCGCGTACTGGCCCTTCTGGGCGTGGTCGAACGAATCACCGCTTGGCAGGAGACCGCGCCCGAGGGGACCATCCAGGACGAGCTCGACAAGGCGCTGCGTGAGGCCGGCGTGACCCTCACCGAGGAGCAGAAGGAACACGTGGCCGAACAGATCTCCCACGACGAGGACGTCGATCTCGACCTGCTCGCCGCGGACAGCTGCGAAGGCGGACCAGCCTGAACATGGACCGGTACGCGGCAATCGACCCGGCGGAGCATCATCGGTCCGGTCGCTGGATACCGGTCGAGTCATGAGTGAAGACCAGCTTCAGCCAGAGGACACGCTCGACGACCGTGGCGTCGAGGACGCCTTGGACGAGGGATTCTCCCCGCCCGAGCGACCCCGAGGCGTCAACGCCAAGGGCGTCACCCCACGCGAGGAGACCGAGGGCGAGACCATCGACGAACGACGCGCCCAGGAAGAGCCCGAGGTCTGGGAGGAAGCCGACGCCGAGGCCGATGCCGACATCCTGGACGGGCCGGTGACCGGCGAGGTTGGCGAGGCCCGGGCTGGTCGGCTCACCAGTCCCGACAAGGGCGTCCTCGAGGACGACGAGGCAGGACTCGTCGGGCAGGACGAGGGCATCGACGGTGCCGGCGCCTCCGCTGAGGAAGCGGCCGTGCACATCGTCGACGAGGACGCCGAGCGATGACCAACACAGTTGCCGACTTCTTGCTCGAGCGTCTTCGTGAGTGGGGTGTGCGGCACGTCTTCGGATACCCCGGCGACGGCATCAACGGGATCCTGGGTGCGTTCGGGCGAGCCGAGGACGAGCCCCGGTTCATCCAGTCGCGGCATGAGGAGATGAGCGCGTTCCAGGCGGTGGGCTACTCGAAGTTCACCGGCAGCCCGGGAGTGTGCCTCGCCACCTCGGGGCCCGGTGCGATCCATCTGCTCAACGGCCTCTACGACGCCAAGCTCGACCACGTGCCGGTCGTCGCGATCGTCGGCCAGACGGACCGATCGGCCATGGGCGGCAGCTACCTCCAGGAGGTCGACCTGCTGAGCCTGTTCAAGGACGTCGCCGGCGACTACGTGCACGTCGTCAACGTGCCCGAGCAGCTGCCCAACGTCCTGGACCGCGCATTTCGTACGGCGCTGGCCCGGCGGGCGCCGACCGCGCTGATCATCCCCGAGGACGTCCAGGAGCTGGAGTACGCCGCACCGACGCACGACTTCAAGATGGTGCCCTCGAGCACAGGCATCGCGTGGCCCGAGACCAGCCCCGGCGG
Organism: Nocardioides sp.; assembly: GCF_050699375.1. GTDB lineage: Bacteria > Actinomycetota > Actinomycetes > Propionibacteriales > Nocardioidaceae > Nocardioides. The sequence continues at coordinate 9,628 of NZ_JBOHDN010000350.1, forward strand.
GGAGGCGATCACGCGCGCCGCGAACATCCTCAACGAGGCGACCCGGCCGGCGATCCTGGTCGGCCAGGGTGCCCGTGGCGCCCGGGCCGAGGTGGAGCAGGTGGCGGACCTGCTCGGGGCCGGCGCCGCCAAGGCACTTCTCGGCAAGGACGTACTCAGCGACGAGCTTCCGTGGGTGACCGGCTCGATCGGCCTGCTCGGCACCAGGCCCAGCTATGAGCTGATGCGTGACTGTGACGCGCTGCTGACGGTGGGGTCCAACTTCCCCTACACGCAGTTCATGCCGGAGCTCGACCAGGCTCGTGCCATCCAGATCGACATCGACGGCTCGCGGATCGGCATGCGCTATCCGTACGAGGTGAACATCGTCGGCGATGCGGCCAGCACGCTGCGCGCCCTGGTTCCTCAGCTCCGACGCAAGGAGGACCGCGGCTGGCGCGAGACGATCGAGGCGAACGTGTCGCGCTGGTGGCAGACGATGGACGACCAGGCTCACGTCTCGGCGGACCCGGTCAACCCGATGCGCGTGTTCCACGAGTTCTCGACGCGGATGCCCGAGGACGCCATCGTGGTGGCCGACAGCGGGACGGCCGCGAACTGGTACGCACGACAGCTGCGCTTCCGTGGCCGCATGCGTGGGTCGCTGTCGGGAACGCTGGCCTCGATGGGCGCCGCGGTGCCCTATCTCATCGGCGCCAAGTTCGCTCACCCCGACCGTCCGGCCATCGCCTTCGAGGGCGACGGCGCCATGCAGATGAACGGGATGGCCGAGCTGCTGACGATCAGCCACTACTGGCGGGAGTGGGCCGATCCGCGTGCGGTGATCGTGGTGCTTCACAACGGTGACCTCAACCAGGTCACCTGGGAGATGCGGGCCCTGGGCGGCGCGCCGAAGCTGGCGGAGTCCCAGACGCTGCCGGACATCTCCTACGCCGAGGTCGCTCGGGCGGCGGGTCTGGAGGCGCGTATCGTCACCGATCCCGACGACGTCGGGCCGGCCTGCGATGCGGCGCTGGCGGCCGAGCGTCCGATGCTCCTGGACGTGCACTGCAACGCCGACGTGCCGCCGATCCCGCCGCATGCGGACATCGACCAGATGAAGAACACGCTGGAGGCGATGATCGCCGGGGACGAGGATCGCCTGGGAGTCGTGAAGCAGGGGCTGCTCACCAAGATGCAGGAGTTCCTGCCCCACCGCGCCTCCAGCAAGCGGCCCGAGGAGCGCGGCCGATGACGACGACGATGACAACCACGAGGGCGAAGACGACGACGCACAGCACGGTGAAGGGTGCTCCGCTCTCCTCGACGGAGCTCGGCCGGCTGGACGCGTGGTGGCGAGCGGCGAACTACCTGGCCGTCGGGCAGATCTACCTGATGGACAACCCGCTGCTGCGAGCGCCGCTGGAGCCCGAGCACCTCAAGCCCAGGCTGCTCGGCCATTGGGGCACGACGCCGGGCCTGACCTTCGTCTATGCCCACCTCAACCGGGTGATCAGCGCCCGCGACCTCGACCTGATGAACATCATCGGCCCGGGGCACGGCGGTCCCGCGGCCGTCGCCGCGGCGTACCTCGACGGCACCTACAGCGAGATGTATCCCCGCGTGAGCCTCGACGAGCAGGGGCTCAAGCGGCTGTTCACCCAGTTCTCCTTCCCGGGTGGCATCCCGAGCCATGTCGCCCCCGAGACGCCCGGCTCGATCCACGAGGGCGGCGAGCTCGGATACGCGCTGTCCCATGCGTACGGAGCAGCCTTCGACAATCCCGAGCTGACCGTCGCCGCGATCGTCGGCGACGGTGAGGCTGAGACCGGGCCGCTGGCCGCGAGCTGGCACTCGACGAAGTTCGTCGACCCGCGCAGGGACGGGGCCGTGCTTCCGATCCTGCACCTGAACGGCTACAAGATCGCCAGCCCCACGGTCCTCGCCCGGATCCCGTCCGACGAGCTCGACTCCCTCCTGCGCGGGTTCGGCCACACGCCGTACGTCGTCTCCGGATCTGACCCGGAGGAGATGCACCAGGCGTTCGCCGCGACCCTCGACCACTGCCTCGACGAGATCAAGGAGATCCAGGACGAGGCCCGTGCTGTCGGCGCCGACACAGCGGCAGCGCCCCGGCGCCCGTGGCCGATGATCGTGCTGCGTTCGCCGAAGGGCTGGACCGGGCCCGACCAGCTCGACGGCCAGCGCGTCGAAGGCTTCTGGCGCTCGCATCAGGTGCCGATCGGGGACGTACGCGAGGACGACGCACACCGCCAGGTGCTCGAGGACTGGATGCGGGGGTATCGGCCCGAGGAGCTATTCGACGAGCGCGGCGCACCGGTGCCCGACATCGCCACCCTGCACCCTCGAGGTGAGCGGAGGATGAGCGCGAACCCCCACACCAACGGCGGCCTGCTGCTCCGCGATCTGCACCTTCCGGACTTCCGCGACTATGCCGTGCGCGTGGACGGCCCCGGCACCGGCGCGGTCGAGGCCACCGACGCCCTCGGCGGCTACCTCCGCGACGTCATGACCCGCAACGACCACAACTTCCGGATGTTCGCTCCGGACGAGAACAACTCCAACCGGCTGCAGGACGTGCTCGAGGTGACGGGGCGCACCTGGAACGCCGAGACGGAGCCCTATGACGAGGGCCTCGCCGTGGACGGCAGGCTGATGGAGATCCTCTCGGAGCACACCTGCCAGGGCTGGTTGGAGGGCTACCTGCTGACGGGTCGGCACGGGCTGTTCTCGTGCTACGAGGCGTTCACGCACATCGTGGACTCGATGTTCAACCAGCACGCGAAGTGGCTCAAGACCACCCGAGAGCTCGAGTGGCGCCAGGCGGTGGCCTCGCTCAACTATCTGCTCACCTCGCACGTGTGGCATCAGGACCACAACGGCTTCTCACATCAGGACCCCGGCTTCATCGACCACGTCGTGAACAAGAAGGCGGATGTCGTCCGGGTCTACCTGCCACCGGACGCCAACACGCTGCTGGCTGTGGTCGACCACTGCCTGCGCAGCAAGGAGTACGTCAACGTCATCGTCGCCGGGAAGCAGCCGGCCCTGCAGTACCTGAGGATGGACCAGGCCGTCGAGCACGCCGCCAAGGGCATCGACAGGTGGGATTGGGCCAGCAACGACGAGGGTCAGGAGCCGGACGTCGTCCTGGCCTGTGCGGGTGACGTGCCGACGATGGAGACGGTCGCCGCGGCATCGCTGCTGCGTGAGCACCTCCCCGACCTGCGCGTACGCGTGGTCAACGTCGTCGACCTGATGCGCCTCCAGGACGAGGAGGCCCATCCGCACGGGTTGTCCGAGGCGGACTTCGACGCCTTGTTCACCACCGACCGGCCGGTGCTGTTCGCCTACCACGGCTATCCCTGGCTGATCCACCGGCTGACGTACGCGAGGACCAACCACGACAACTTCCATGTACGCGGCTACGTCGAGGAAGGCACCACGACCACCCCCTTCGACATGACGGTGCTCAACCGGCTCGACCGCTTCGATCTGGCGATCGACGTCATCGACCGGGTGCCGGGGCTGGGCGCGGAAGCGGCCGAGGTCCGAGAGATGCTGACCGACAAGCTGGCCGAGCACCGAGCACACGTGGAGACCTACGGCGAGGACATGCCGGAGATCCGGGACTGGCAGTGGGCGAGGGGATGACGGCTTGCGAATCCTGACGGTGAACGCCGGCTCCAGCAGCTTGAAGCTGTCGGTGATGGACGGCGACCGCAAGCTCAGGTCGAGCACGGTCGAGCACTGGGAGGACGAGAAGGATCTCGACCCGCTCCGCGATTTCCTCCACGACGAGACGGCGCGGCAGGAAGGGCCCCTGGAGGCGGTCGGTCACCGGGTCGTCCACGGCGGCCCTGATCTCACCGAACCGACCAGGATCGACGACGCGACCCTCGCGCAGATCGAGGCGGCGGCCGACCTGGCACCTCTGCACAACACCCGCGCCCTCGCGGGCATCCGGGCAGCCCGACAGCTGGCGCCGGAACTTCCCGACGTGGCGTGCTTCGACACCTCGTTCCACACGAGCCTTCCGCTGGCCGCACGCACCTACGCCCTGCCGCGTGAGTGGAACCGGCGATGGCATCTGCGCCGCTACGGCTTTCACGGGCTCAGCCACTCCTACGCCGTACGTCGGGCCGCGGAGCTGGTCGACCGGTCGCCCGTCGACCTGCGCATCGTCTCCTGCCACCTGGGCAGCGGCGCCTCGCTGGCCGCCGTACGCGACGGGTTGCCGGTCGACACCACGATGGGGCTCACCCCGACCGAGGGACTCGTGATGGCCACCCGATCCGGCAGCCTCGACCCCGGGCTGCTGATGTGGGTGCTGCGAGACACCGACGTCGGCCCGGAGGAGCTCGACGACGTCTTGGAGCACCACGCCGGGCTCAAGGGACTCAGCGGCACCTCTGGCGACATGCGCGAGGTGCTTCACGCGCGCGACCAGGGCGATCAGGACGCGGCCACCGCCTTCGACGTGTTCGTGCACAGCCTGCGCCGCGAGATCGGGGGCATGGCCGCCGGGGCGGGCGGCCTGGACCTGCTGGTGTTCACCGGAGGTATCGGCGAGCACGTTCCTGCGGTGCGCACCGCGGCGGCCGAGGGGCTCGGGCACCTCGGGGTCCGGATCGACCAGGCCAAGAACGCCGAAGCCGACGCAGACCTGGACATCTCGGGCGAGGGTGCGTCCGTGCGTACGCTCGTGGTCTCGGCGTCGGAGGAGACCGAGATCGCTCGCGAGACCTGCCGCATCCTGGCCG
>NZ_JBOHDN010000351.1:0-3033 GCF_050699375.1 Nocardioides sp.
ACCCGGGGCCGCGGTGGGCGGAGGCGGCGGGGCCGGCGCCTGGGCACGCGGTGCACCGGCCGCGACCGGCGCGTCGTCGAGGCTGACGGTGATCGTCGAGCCCGGCCCCGCCGGGCCGAGCTGGACCTCGGTCGCCCCCGTCAACGGCACCTCCGTGACTCGGCTGCCGGAGACGTACGTTCCTCCTGCCGAGCCGACATCGACCAGCTTCCATCCGGACGGATCCGGACGGAGCTCGGCATGGGATCGAGAGACCGAGGTGGAGGCGAGCACCACATCGGCATCGATCGAGCGCCCTATTCGGACGATCTTGTCGGGCGGGAAGCTGAGCGCACGTCCCGATACGTCTACGCGAAGCGTCTGCATGCACAGATCATGCACTGAAATGGCCCGATCCAAGTGTCGCGAACCGAAGATTCGCGAACTTGGATCGGGCTATTTTCGACAGAGATGGCGCGCGTAGCAGGCGGCCCGACCCGCGCCATCTCTTCTACCTGCGAGTTCTCAGACCGTGTCCGTAGGCGAACAGCGGGTCATAGTCCTCATCTCCGATGTTGATCGGCTCCTGGTCGACCGAGCGCGGCCAGGTCACCGGGAGCTTTCCGGTGAACGGACGCTTGCCGAAGAGCACGTCGGCCACGCCCTTGCCCTCGCTGCCGGGCAGCCAGGACGCCACCACGGCGTCGATCTGCCCGAGTAGCTCCGGCGGGATGATCATCGGGCGCCCGGAGACGACCAGCACGGTGCAGGTTGACGCGGCGGCGCAGACGGTCTCGATCGCCGTGGTGTCGGCGTCGCTGATCTGCATCGTCAGCGGCGGACGCAACCCGGTCTCCCCCGGGTCGTAGCCCCACTGCGGGCCGCCGACGTCACCGAAGCCCTCGGCGTACGGGTGCTCGCCGACCACCACGACTCCGTGCGCTCCGGCCGGGACCGGCGCGGAGGCGTCCGGCGAGTGGGTCACCTCGCCACGCGCTGCGGACGAGATGCCGTCGAGGATGGTGTCGCCAGGGATCTGGTGGGTCGAGTTGCCCTGCCAGGTGATCGTCCAGCCGCCGGCCTGGTCGCCGATGCTGTCGGCCTTGCTGCCGGCGACATAGACGTCGTCGCGGCCCGAGAGCGGCAGCGCGTGATGCCGGTTCTTCAGCAGGACCTGCGACTTCGCGACCGCCTCACGGGCGACGCGACGGTGTGCGGCGCTGCCGATCTCGTCGATGTTGCGCCGGTCGGTGAACGGCTTCTCGAAGAGTCCGAGCTCGAACTTCGCGGTCAGGATGCGGGCCACGGCGTCGTCGATACGGGCCGTCGGGACGGCGCCGTCCTCGACCGCCGTGTTCAGCGTGTCGATGAACTGGGGGTAGCCGACGGAGTCGCCGGAGAACGGCTCCATGAACATGTCGACACCGGCGTTGACCGAGGCGGCGACCTGCTCGGCGTACGTCCCCGGGATCTGGTGGATGGCCCGCCAGTCGGAGATCACCAGGCCGTCGAAGCCCTGCTTCTCCTTGAGCCAGCCGGTGACCAGCTCCTCGTTGGCGTGCATCTTGACCGGGTTGCCGAGGCCGTCCTCGGTCCAGTCGACGCTGGAGAAGGACGGCATCACCGAGCCGACGTCGTGCTTCTTGATCGCGGCGACGTACGGCGAGAGGGCCAGCCGCTCGAACTCGGCGCGCGAGGTCCGGTTGATGCCCTGGTCGACGGTGTAGTCGCCCTCGCCGGTGCCGAACTCGGTGAGGCCGTCGCCGGCGAAGTGCTTGGCGGTGGCGAGCACGCGGTCTCGGTTGTCCAGCTGCCCCTTGCGGCCCTGGAAGCCCTCGATCATCTGCGACATCTTGGTGGCCAGCTTCGGGTCCTCACCGAAGGATTCGTACGTCCTCCCCCATCGGTCCTCGCGGGCGACGCAGATGCACGGTGCGAAGGTCCACTGCGGGCCGGAGGCGCGGGTCTCCTCGGCGGTGATGTGCCCGATCTTCTCGGCGAGCCTCGGGTCACGGGTCGCGCCCAGGCCGATGTTGTGGGGGAAGACGGTGGCGCCGTGAAGGTTGTTGTGGCCGTGGACGGAGTCGACGCCGTAGAGCAGCGGGATGCCGAGGCGGGTGGAGAGGGCCTGCTCCTGGAAGGAGTCGACGGTGTCGGCCCAGGCCTCCGGGGTGTTCTCCGCCGGGACCGAGCCACCACCGGAGAGCACGCTGCCGAGACCGAGCTCGGCGATCTGCGCGGGGTCGGCGGCGACGTCGGCGCGCTCGGCCTGGGTCATCTGGCCCACCTTCTCGGCCAGGGTCATCCGGGACAGCAGGTCGGCGACGCGTTTCTCGGTGGAGAGGCGCGGGTTCTTGTAGGGCGTCGTGTGGTCCGAGCGCGTGAGCGCGTCGGTGGTGGCTGCGTCGTTGGCGGGTGGCGCGCTGGACGCTGGTGCAACGAGAAGCGTGGCGCAGAGCAGCCCGGCAAATGCCGAGGCTCCGATCGCGCCGCGCCGTCTGTGGAGAGTTCGCACGGGACAGGCCTCCTGTGATTGTTCAGCCGGCAAGTCTGCGATGAGCTGCCGGGAGCACTCGTGAGAGCGCTCCCACAGCGTGACGGCGATCACACGTCTGGTCAACGGTTACGCGTGCGTAATGAGCCGAAAGTCCTCGGCCCGGGCTCAGATCTCGGCTCAGATCTGGTCGAGCAGCCAGCTCGGCCCGAGCGCGGTGGCACCGCCGCAGCGCGCCTGCAGCATCCGGTCAGCGGTCACCAGCGTCACCCGGTCACCGCGCTCGACGGCCTCTCGCACGACGTCGACGATCGCGGCGTCGCCGTCCTTGGGCGCGTGGACGGTCCGGACGTGGGCATCCTTGCCGGGACGTACGCCGCCCTTGGCCTGTCCCTCCAGGACCAGCACGATCCGCTCGTGCGGGAGATCAGCCACCAGCAACGCCTCGTGCAGCCGGCGCGCGGCCCCGGCACGGTCCTTCCACCACCCGTCGGGACGGGAGCCGACAACGTTGGCGCCGTCAACGACGAGGACGGTGGTCATGCGGCCCAGGATAAAGG
>NZ_JBOHDN010000352.1:0-8486 GCF_050699375.1 Nocardioides sp.
TCGCCCACGCCCAAGGCGCCCGCGCCGCGACCGGTCGGTCGCCCCGGCGGCACGCCGCGCCCGGGCAACAACCCGTTCTCCTCCAACCAGGGCATGGGACGTTCGCGTCCCGGCGGCCAGGGTGGAGGCCAGGGCGGTCAGGGCGGTCAGGGCGGTCAGGGCGGTGCCCCTTCCGGCGGCGACCAGCGTCCGCCGCGTCCCGCGGCTGCCCGTGAGGGTGGCCAGGGCGGCGGCCAGGGCGGGGGCCGCTCCGGCTCCGGCATGCCGCGTCCCAACCCGGCGATGATGCCGAAGTCCCCGGCCGCGTTCGGTGCCCGTCCTGGTGGCGGTCCCGGCGGTGGCGGTCGCGGCGGTGCCCCGGGTCGTCCCGGTGGCGGTGGCCGTCCGGGTGCCGGTGGGCGTCCCGGCGGCGGTGCTCCGGGTCGTCCCGGTGGCGGCGGTTTCGGCGGTCGTCCCGGTGGCGGTCGTCCGGGCGGTCGCGGTACGACCCAGGGTGCCTTCGGTCGCCCGGGTGGTCCCTCGCGCCGTGGCCGGAAGTCGAAGCGGGCGCGTCGCCAGGAGTTCGAGGCCATGGAGGCCCCGACCATCGGCGGCATCCGCGTACGCAAGGGCAACGGGGAGACCGTGCGTCTCGCCCGTGGTGCCTCGCTGACCGACTTCGCCGAGAAGATCGGCGTCGACCCGGCCCAGCTGGTGCAGATGCTGTTCGGCCTCGGTGAGATGGTCACCGCGACCGAGTCGGTCAACGACGAGACGCTCGAGCTGCTCGGTGAGGAGCTCAACTACATCGTCACGGTCGTCTCCCCCGAGGACGAGGACCGCGAGCTGCTGGAGTCCTTCGACATCGAGCTCGGTGACGAGGGCGACGAGGCCGACTGGTCGGTCCGTCCGCCGGTCGTGACCGTCATGGGTCACGTCGACCACGGTAAGACCAAGCTGCTCGACGCGATCCGCGACGCCAACGTCATCGAGGGCGAGGCCGGCGGCATCACCCAGCACATCGGTGCCTACCAGGTCTCGACCGAGGTCGAGGGCAACGAGCGCAAGATCACCTTCATCGACACCCCGGGTCACGAGGCGTTCACCGCCATGCGTGCCCGTGGTTCGCAGTCCTCGGACCTCGCGGTGCTCGTTGTCGCGGCCGATGACGGCGTGATGCCGCAGACGGTCGAGGCGCTCAACCACGCCAAGGCCGCCGGTGTCCCGATCGTGGTCGCGATCAACAAGATCGACAAGCCGGAGGCGGATCCGACCAAGATCCGTGGCCAGCTGACCGAGTACGGCGTCATCCCCGAGGAGTACGGCGGCGACACCATGTTCGTCGAGATCTCGGCGAAGTCGCGGATCAACATCGAGGGCCTCCTGGAGGCCGTCGTCCTGACCGCGGACGCCTCGCTCGACCTGCAGGCCAACGCCAGCCAGGACGCTCAGGGCATCGTGATCGAGGCTCACCTCGACCGTGGCCGCGGCCCGGTCGCGACCATCCTGGTCCAGCGCGGCACGCTGCGCGTGGGCGAGTCGATCGTGGCGGGTCCGGCCCACGGCCGCGTCCGCGCGATGATCGACGAGTACGGCCACGAGATCACCGAGGCGACCCCGTCGCGTCCGGCGATGGTCCTGGGTCTCTCGGCTGTGCCGGGTGCGGGTCAGAGCTTCCTGGTCGTCGACGACGACCGGATGGCTCGCCAGATCGCCGAGAAGCGCGAGGCACGCGAGCGTGCCGCGCAGCAGGCCAAGCGCCGCGTACGTCGCACGCTGGAGGACTTCATGGCCTCCATGGAGAAGGGCGAGAGCCAGGAGCTCAACCTCATCCTCAAGGGCGACGTGTCCGGTTCGGTCGAGGCGCTCGAGGACGCACTCGCCAAGATCGACGTGGGTGGCGACGAGGTCTCTATCCGCGTCATCGACCGCGGTGTCGGTGCGATCACCGAGACCAACGTCGACCTGGCGGCTGCCTCCGACGCGATCATCATCGGCTTCAACGTCCGCCCGCAGGGCAAGGCGACGGAGCTGGCTGACCGCGAGGGTGTCGAGATCCGCTACTACTCGGTCATCTACCAGGCGATCGAGGAGATCGAGGCGGCCCTCAAGGGCATGCTCAAGCCGGAGTACGAGGAGAAGAGCCTCGGCAAGGCGGAGATCCGTGCGATCTTCCGCTCGTCGAAGACCGGCAACATCGCCGGTTGTATGGTCACCGAGGGCCTCATCCGCCGCAACGCCAAGGTGCGCGTCCTGCGCGACGGCGCCGTGGTGGCAGACAACCTCGACCTCGCCTCGCTGCGCCGCGAGAAGGACGACGCCGCCGAGGTCCGCGAGGGCTTCGAGTGCGGTCTGGTCCTGAAGAACTTCCAGGACATCAAGGAAGGCGACTTCATCGAAGCCTTCGAGATGGTGGAGATTCCCCGGGGCTGATCCCCAACCCTGGCCGAGTCGGCGCATCTGTCCCGCACAGATGCGTCGACTCGGCGCGTTTGTCCCAGTTGTACGCGTCGAGTCGGCGCGTTTGTCCCAGAACCGTGTGTGCGTCAGATGACGGTTGGGACAGATGCGCCGACTCGGCGTCGGATCGTGAGTCATTTGCGCCGACTCGGCGCTTAAAGTTGAGACATCAGCGCCGACTCGGCGTGGTTTGAGAGGGTGTGGAACATGAGTAGTCCGCGGGTGCGTCGGATTGCTGACCGGATCAAGGTCATCGTCGCTCAGATGCTGGAGCGGCGGATCAAGGATCCGCGGATCGGCTTCGTCACCGTCACCGATGTGCGGGTGACCGGAGACAGCCAGCAGGCGACGATCTTCTATACGGTGCTGGGCGCCGACTCTGAGGCGGAGCTGGCCGGCACGGCCGCGGCGCTGGAGTCGGCCAAGGGGCTGATCCGCTCCGAGGTCGCCAAGCAGCTCGGGACGCGTACGGCGCCGACGCTGGAGTTCATCCACGACGCGCTGCCCGAGACCGCCCGTCACCTCGACGACGTCCTCGCGCGCGCCAAGGCGCAGGACGACGCGGTCGCCGCGGCACGAGGCGAGACGTTCGCCGGCGAGGCCGACCCCTACAAGAAGCCGCGTGAGGACGAGGGCGACTGGGGCGAGGACGACGAGGAGTGAGTGCTCCTTCGCGGCCCGCCCCTGGGCTGGTGGTCGTCGACAAGCCTGCCGGGATCACCTCCCACGACGTCGTCGCGCGCGTGCGGCGCCTGGCCGGCACCCGCAAGGTCGGGCATGCCGGAACGCTTGACCCGATGGCCACCGGCGTACTCGTCCTCGGGGTCGAGCGCGCCACCCGACTTCTCGGCCACCTGATGCTGACCGAGAAGTCCTACTCGGCGACGGTCCGGCTCGGGGTCGCCACGACCACCGACGACGCCGAGGGCGAGGTGGTCTCGACGGGCTCGACCGCAGCGGTCGAGGAGGGCGACGTACGCAGCGCCTTCGCCGACCAGGTCGGCGAGATTCTGCAGGTGCCGACCGCGGTATCGGCCATCAAGGTCGACGGCAAGCGGGCCCACCAGCGCGTACGCGACGGAGAGCAGGTCGAGCTCAAGGCACGGCCGGTCACGGTGCACGAGCTCACCGTCGGTGAGGTCCGTGACATGGGCGACGTGATCGATGTCGACATCGCGGTCCGCTGCTCCTCGGGCACCTACATCCGCGCGATCGCCCGCGACGTCGGCGCGGCGCTCGGGGTCGGTGGGCACCTGACGATGCTGCGGCGTACCGCGGTGGGCCCCTACGACCTCGATGTCGCCAGGACCCTCGACCAGCTCACCGACGACTTCGCGGTCCTGCCGCTGGCCGAGGCAGCCCGTGCCGCCTTCACCGCCTACGACCTCTCCGAGGAGCAGGCGCAAGATGTCCGCTACGGACGCAGGCTCGAGATCGCCATCGCCGGGCTGACCGCCGTCTTCGCCCCCGACGGCGAGTTCCTGGCCCTCTACGAGCCGGTCGGACCCGAGACCGCCCGGGCGACAGCCGTCTTCGTAGGCTGAACCCCGACCCCGCCGAGGCGTCACCTTTGCAGGCCGAGGCGTCACTTCTGCGGGCCGAGTTGGCACCCGCGACTTCTCGGCCTGCGGAGGTGACTTCTCGGCCTGCAGAGGTGACCTCTCGGCGTGGTCAGGGCAGGTGGACGGTCTCGACGAGGTCGGCGTCGATCTGGGCGTCGGTCCAGGGGAAGTCGACCCACTTCTCCTCGGAGAAGAGGCGGGTCTGGTCGCTGGACCAGGGTGAGGACGGGTCCTCGTACTGGCCATAGGTCAAGATCGTGCGCGGCTCAGCGCCATCGGGGCCGAACGAGACGGCCTGGATGTGTGAGGAGCCGTAGGTGATCGGGCGGGCGTGGTCCAGGTTCTGCGCCGGGTTGCGGGAGGCGAGGGCGTTGGCGTTCCCGGCGAGATCGCCCTCGCCGCCGCCGAGGGGCAGCGGGGGAGCGCCGCGGTCGGCGGCGACCTGGTAGTCACCCCAGGGCGAGTCGATCGGCAGGCCGGTCGACTCGACAGCGGCGATGGCGTCCTTCATCGCCTTGACCGTGCTCGGCGTGGTGCGCAGTCCGCGCGGAGTGTTCAGCGGGTCATCGGCATCGAACGGCACCCGCCACAGCCGAGCCCCGGACGGGGCGCGCTGGACGAACTCGGTGAAGATCGCGGTGCCGCGTGAGGTCGCGTCGGAGCGGCCGTCCCACCCGGCCAGGACCGCGCAGGCCTCCTTCTCGCCGGTGAGCCGGCAGACCCGGTCGAGGGCGCCGTCGGCCATCATCACCTCGGCCGTACGCTGCCGGTTGTCGTACTCGTGGCCGGCCAACGACTCCGGCGTCTCGACGCCGTGCGCGGCGAGCTGGTCGGTGACGTAGCGGGCCACCATCTGCGTACGCATCGTCCGCTCGCACCGCTCGCAGCCGATGATCGCGGGGTAGCCCTCCAGCGGTGCGTCCGGGTTGGGCAGCCAGTGGGAGTCGTTGGCGTTCATCACCCAGTCGCGGCGTACGACGTCGGGGAGATGCTCGTCGCCGAAGATCCCGGGACGCTGGGCGGTGGCATCGGAGCCCCAGGCGCAGGACGACCCGGCGCGGTTGCCGTCGAGTCCGGGCAGGCCTGCGACGACGTTGAGCAGCCGCCCGACGACGGTCATGCAGCGCGAGGCGAGCTCGTCGGTGACGTGCGGGACGACCGAGTGGTCGGCGTAGAGGGCGTCGCCGTGGCGGTCGGCGGCGATCGTGTTGACCCAGGGCATCCCGCCGCCCGCGTCCTGGCGCTCGAGCAGATCCCCGACGGAGGACGCGGCGCCCATGCCCAGGAACGTGTCGATGGTGCGCAGGTGCTCGGCGTTGGCGTCGCGGATCGCCCAGAAGCTCGTCGGTCCCCAAGCCATCAGCTGTGACGGCGAGTCGATCACGTAGCCCTCGGGCGTGCGGTAGAGGTCCTCGGTGACGGTCCTCGTGCCGGTCGCGGTCTTGACGGTGACCTCCACCTGGCGGCGCTCGGCACGCTTCATCCCGTCCGGGGTCAGGTAGCGGGTGCCCGGCCCGACGGTGGTGTACTCGTAGGGCGTGAACCGGTAGGCCGTGGACACCGTGTGGCTCCAGGCGACATCGTCGTTCCACCCGATGTTGACCGCCGGGGAGCCGATCAGCGAGGCGCCGGCGACGTCGTACTCACCAGGGATCGTCAGGTGCTGCTGGGTGAACCGGTAGCGGCCCTGCCACGGGAAGTGCGGGTTGCCGAGCAGCATCCCGCCACCGGTCGAGCTTGCCTCGCCCCCGATCGCGGTCGCGTTCGACCCGAAGGCGCGCTCGGGGTCGCGGCCCAGCGAATGGCCCAGCGAATGGCCCAGCGAATGGCCCAGCGAGGCCCGCATCGCCTTCTTGTCCATCTTCGCGGCCGCCGCCGGGACCTCGGCGGCAGTGGTGGGCAGCGACGGCAGCCCCAGCGCGCCGGGAAGATCGGGTAGGCCGGGGTCGGTCAGCGTCGGGGGAGAGGCGGCGTTCATCTCGCCGACGAACTGCCCGGCCGAGGCGATCAGGTTGGCGAGATAGACGCCGTACCAGACATCGATCTCGGTGACGTCGGCCTTGAGGTAGGGCGCCTCCGCGCACACCGGATCGGTGACCTCATGGGTCCGCAGCCACTCGTTGACGCCGGCGGCATAGCCGCGCACCATCTCCTTCGCGCGCGCCGAGGGGCCGGCGGGGGAGTCGAGCAGCTTCTCGACCACCTGCCGGTTGTGGAGATCACCCACCAGGACGTCGGAGTCGAGGTTGGTCGTCGGCTTGGAGACCCCGTCGTCGTACGTCTTGTCCGCACCGAGCCAGCGTGACCGTTCGCCGCGGGCGCTGAGCAGGATGTCGCCCAGCGTGCAGGTCGCCTCCCCGGCGGTGGCCCAGCCGCTGCCGTAGCCCAGCGAGCCCCAGTCGGGCGCGGTGATGTGCGGGATCCCGTGCTCGGTGATCCGCACCGTCGCGTCGTACGCCGGTGGTCCGGGCTCCGCGGCGGCGACCGGGGCGGCGGGAGCCGCGCTGAGGACACCCCCGAGAAGAACCAGCGGGGCGAGGGACATGGTGGCTCTGCGTACGAGGCTCTCCATGCCTCTGTCAACGAGCGCGGGGTAGAACACGTTACTGCTTGGTTGCCAAGTGGCCCGGATCCCCGGAAGGGGAGGCCGGATGGATATTCTGGCGGGGTGTTCTGGAGAAGTCTGAGCGAGGTGCCGGCGGACCTCGGCCGCACCTGCGTCGTGGTCGGCAATTTCGACGGCGTCCATCTCGGCCACCAGCATGTGCTGCGCCGAGGTCGCGAGGTGGCGGACGCCAAGGAGCTCACCCTGGTGGCGGTCACCTTCGACCCGCATCCGATGGCCGTGCTGCGCCCCGAGCACGCCCCCGGCGTGCTCACCACGATGGAGGAGCGCGCCGAGCTGCTGCTCGCCGCCGGCGCCGACGCCGTGCTGGCGCTGCCCTTCGACATGGAGATGGCCAACTGGTCACCCGACGACTTCGCCCAGCGGGTGCTCGTCGACGCGCTGCACGCCGAGGCGTGCGTGGTCGGTGCCAACTTCCGCTACGGGCGCAAGGCCGCCGGAGACGTGGCCGACCTGGTCGCGTACGGCAAGATCCAAGACTTCTCCGCCGAGGGGATCCCGCTCGATGGTGGGCCCCAGGTGTGGTCCTCGACCTACATCCGTACGTGTCTGGCCGCCGGCGACGTGACTGGTGCCGCCGAGGCGCTGGGCCGTCCCTACTCGGTGCGCGGCGTCGTCGTGAAGGGCGACCAGCGCGGCCGTGAGCTCGGCTTCCCGACGGCCAACGTGCCCACCGACTCGCTGACCGCGGTGCCGCCCGACGGCATCTACGCGGGCTGGCTGACCCGGCGCGACACCGGCGAGCGGTTCCCCGCCGCCATCTCGGTCGGCACCAATCCCACCTTCGAGGGTGTGGTCGGTCGCCGGGTCGAGTCCTATGTGCTCGACCGTGACGACCTGGAGCTCTACGGCGTCGAGGTCGAGGTGGCGTTCGTCGAGCGGCTGCGGGGCATGGTCGCCTTCGAGGGGATCGACGCGCTCGTCGAGCAGATGCGCGCCGACGTGGTGCGAGCGCACCAGATCCTCGAGACCACGTAGAAACCCGGTCGCCCTATCCAGGTGGGCCCGGGTGCGGTTGAATTGCCCGTCATGGATCCCCACTCCACCCCCACATCCGTCTACGAGACCGAGGTCGAGGCCGAGCGCGCCCGCGGTGGCATCCCCGCCTTCCTCAACGCGGTCCTCGTCACCGGTGGGCTCTGGGCCCTGCAGATCATGTCGGGTACGGCGCCGCTGTCCACCTGGGCCGAGAAGAACGGCACCAACTCGGCCGACTGGCTCGCCACTCTGCTCGGTGGCCGGCTCACCTACTTCGGCAACGGCTCGCTCGGCGACCTCTTCTCCGGTGACGCCATGGTGCACACCGCGATCCTCACCGCGACCGTCTTCGTCCTCACCTGGCTGCTGACCTGGCTCGGCACCATCGGCATCTGGCCGCGGGTGTTCTGGCCGGTGCTCCTCGGCTGCTGGTTCGCCGCGATCCTCGCCACCGCCGGCGGCCAGGTCGCCGAGAGCCTCTACGCCTACTTCACCGGCGGACGCTCAGGCTGGCTGCTGGCCTCGCTCGACGACGTGCTCGAGTCGGGCGCTGCGTACGGACTGACCTATGGGTGGGCCACAGGCCTCCTGATCGCGCTGATCTGGCTCGCGGTGCCTGGCAAGGCCGACCGCGAGGAGGAGGAGTACACCCCGATGTCCTCGCTGATCCACGGTGGTCCCGCGGGCGGTCCTGGGGGCGGTCCTGGCTACGGCCAGCAGCTGCGCTCCAGCGTCTCCGTGCCGACCGCCCAGACGAGCATCGTCCCCGCCTCGCCGTCCGGGCGACCCGCCCAGCCCGTCCAGGTCCGCACCTTCACCGGCCCCGCCCGCGGCCCTGCCCTCGGCTCCGGTCCCGCAGGCGACACGGCCGCCTGGAAGGA
>NZ_JBOHDN010000353.1:0-13560 GCF_050699375.1 Nocardioides sp.
GGCCGAGAGGTCACCGCGTGCCTTCTCGGCCTGCAGAAGTGACCTCTCGGCCTGCAAAGGTGACTTCTCGGCGCGTGGTGGTCAGGCGCGCTGGTGCTCGGCGACGCGGGCGAGGAACGCGACCAGCAGCCGGTGGACTCGGTCGGGCTGCTCCATCTGTACGAAGTGGGTGCCGTCGAGCTCGACGTAGGTGCCGTCCTTGACCCCCTCGGCGACCCGAGCCATGTGGCGGGCGCCGGCGATGAGGTCACGGCTGCCTGCGACCAGGGTGACCGGGACCTTGATCCGACGCAGCGACACCGAGCGGCGCTGCGAGGTGCGTAGGGCGAGGTGGAAGTACCACTCCACGGGCGTGGTCAGGAACTCCGACAACGCCATCGCGGCGAGCTCGGGGTCGGGGACCTTGCCGATCAGGCCGGCCTTCGAGAACGCCTCGATCGCCCGCGGACCGAGCTCGAGACGCGTCGCGAGGGGGGTGATCAGCGCGCCGGTGCGGCGAAGCACCTTCGAGGCGGTGCGGGTCACGACCCCGGCGGCCGGAGCGGGCAGCCGCAACGGCCCCAGCATCGACCTGAACGTGTCGCCGGGCACCCCGGCGACGCCGAAGACGCCGGATACCCGCTCGGGGTGGTCCGCGGCCAGCTCGAACGCGGTGTTGACGCCGATCGACCATCCCATCACCACCGGCCGGGAGAGCGCGAAGGCGTCCATGACCGACAGCGCGTCCTCGGCGAAGTGCCTCGAGGTGGTCTGCGCCGGGTCCTTGGGGCGAGCCGATCCGGTGGTGCCGCGGTGCTGCCAGGAGACGACTCGTACGCCGCAGGAGGTGTGCAGCAGGGCCGGCCAGTTCCACGGGCTGGTGCCGAGGCCGTTGCAGAGCAGGACCGTCTGCCCGTCGATCACGCCCTCGGGGTCGTTGGTCCAGGCCCGGATCACCGTGCCGTCGTCGGACAGCACGTCACGGAAGGCGACAGTCGACTCGGCGACTGCGCGCGGAATGACGCTCGTGGTTGCTCGCCGGCGCTCGCTCATGCAGACATTCTGTCCGACGCGAGCAGCTCGAGATAGTGCGTGACCTCCTCGCGCTCCGCACGCCGCAGCAGAAGCTCCTCCTCGGCCACCCGGGCGTTGTTCCGGGCGTTGAGCTGGGAGGAGACCGGCCACGACATCAGCAGGCGGATCGGCCGAAGGAACGGACCCACCCCTCGTCCCGCCATCCGCGCGGCGAAGATCGCGGCCACCTGGGCCACGGAGCGTACGGGGGCGAGGCTGGTCGACAAGGGAGCGGCTCCAGAGAAAGGCGGGGGATCGGGGAGGATCAAACGATCTGTCACCAAATAGTAGTGATCTGAACGTTCGGAGTCAGTGACGTTCCGATGTCGCTTGTGTGAAACGTCCCACTCCGGACGCCGATGTCACGCCATCCTCATGCCGGTGTCGACTCGGCAGGCACGTGATGCTCCGGCTTTCCGGTGCGGGTCGCCCCGGCGGAGGCGGCCACGACACACGCGATGGCCAGCCATTGCAGGGCCGAGAGCCCCTCGTGGAGGACGACGATCGCAGCCAGTGCGCCGGCGGCCGGCTCCAGCGACATCAGGATCGCGTAGAGAGAGGGCTTGATCGAACGCAGGGCAACGAGATCGAGCGAGTAGGGGACGACGGAGGACATCAGACCCACCATCAACCCCACCAGCCACACATGCGGAGCGCCGAGCCCGTCGGCGCTCGTCAGCGCCGCTGGCGTCAGCGCCACCGCTGCGACGGTGGAGGCAAGGGCGAGCCCGTCGATCCCCTCCCAGCGTGCCCCGGTCGCCTTCGACAACATGATGTACGCAGCCCAGAACGCCCCCGCGGCCAGCGCGAACAGCACACCCACGATCGAGATCCGGCCGGGCTCGAGGCCGAGCAGCACCACCCCGGCGGCCGCCAGCGCGACCCAGACCAGGTCGCGAGCCCGGCGGGAGGTGACCAGCGCGATCGTGAGCGGTCCGATGAACTCGATGGTGACGGCGATCCCGATCGGGAGCCGGGCGAAGGCCTGGTAGATCGTCCAGTTCATCAGCCCGAGCGAGGCCCCGAAGGCGAGCACGACCAGCCAGTCCCGCCGGGACAGACCGCGGACCCGGGGGCGGGTGATCGCCAGCAGGATCAGTGCCGACAGGGACAGCCGCAGCCACACCATCGCTGTCGGGCTGACCTCGTCGAAGAGGGACTTCGCGAAGGTAGCCCCGATCTGCACCGACGCGATCCCGATCAGAACCAGAACGACCGGGTGGGCCAGCCTCGTCCGGAATGAAGCTCTACCGGTAGAGAAGCGTGCGACCACCCGGTCACTCTAGTTGCGTTGGAGGACCACCTACGACGTCGAGTCCCCCTGCGAGATGTTGGAGAGGTTGGCGGCCATGTTGGCCTCTTCCGAGAGCCGCTCGGACCCGCGTACGGCCTCGTGCGGAACCGGCGGATGTTCGACGTGGTCGTGCTCGTAGACCTCCGGCGGGATCGGCGTGGGCACGGTGGCCGTGATCCGGGAACCGTCCTGACGGATGCCGCTGTGCGGCTCCTCGTCGAGATGGGTGCCGATCCGCGGTCCCTGGTCGGCGAGCGGCACGGTGACCGGCGATCCCTTGGATACGACGAACTCCTCACCGCGGACGCTGACCGGGACGTCGAACTCCTCACCAGGCGTGTCCTCGACCGTGAAGACGATCTTGTCGGTCGTCACCTCGACCCGCATCCGGGTCGAGCGCCACTGGACCCGGAAGGCCAGCGAGCCCCACTGGGTGGGCAGCCGCGGGTCGAAGGAGAGGTTGCCGTCGTAGTCGCGCATCCCGCCGAACCCGAACGTGAGCCCGCCCCACACGCCGCCGGTGGAGGCGATGTGCATCCCGTCGACGGTGTTGCCGTGCATGTTGAACAGGTCCACGTAGAGCGCGTCGTAGAAGTAGCGCAGCGCGTCGTCCTGGTAGCCCACCTCGGCCGCCATGATCGACTGCACGACCGCCGACAGCGTCGAGTCACCGGTGGTGATCGGGTCGTAGTACTCGAAGTCGGCCCGCTTCTCCTTGGCGGTGAACCGGTTGCCCTGCTGGAAGAGGGCGAGCACGACGTCGGTCTGCTTGAGCACCTGGAACCGGTAGATCACCAGCGGGTGGTAGTGCAGCAGCAGGGGACGTACGTGGTCGGGGGTGTTGGGCAGGTCCCACACCTCGCGGTCGAGGAAGTTGTCGTCCTGGGGGTGGATGCCCAGGCCCGCGTCGTACGGGATGTGCATCGCCGCGGCGCAGCGACCCCACTCCTCGACCTCGTCGGGGGAGATGTCGAGCCGGCCCATGACCTGCGCATACTCGCGCGGATACTCCGTCCGGAGCATCTCGATGGTCTCGACGGCCTTCTCCAGGTTGTAGCGGGCCATCACGTTGGTGAACAGGTTGTTGTTGACCACCGTGGTGTATTCGTCCGGCCCGGTCACCCCGTGGATGTGGAAGGACGGCTCGCCGTTGTGGCGCCAGAAGCCGAGGTCGGCCCACATCCGCGAGGTCTCGACCAGGATGTCGACGCCCTCGCGGATGAGATAGCCGGTGTCACCGCTCGCGTAGACGTACTTCATCAGGGCGAAGGCGATGTCGGCGTCGATGTGCACCTGCGCGGTGCCGGCCGCGTAGTAGGCCGAGGCCTCCTGCCCGTTGATCGTGCGCCACGCGAACAGGGCCCCCTTCGCGGCCATCTCCAGCGCCCGCTGCCGGGCCGCCGGGAGCATCACCGAGCGGGCGTGCATCACGTTGCGGGCGACCTCTGGCTGGGTGTAGCAGAGGAAAGGTACGACGTAGCACTCCGTGTCCCAGAAGTAGTGTCCCTCGTAGCCGGAGCCGGTGACCCCCTTCGCGGGGACGCCGAGCCCGTCGGTGCGAGCGGTCGCCTGGGCCAGCGAGAACAGGTTGAACCGGATCGCCTGCTGGGCCGCGGAGATGTCGGTCTCCTCTTCGGCCGTCGCTGCCGACACCTCGACGTCGGCGGCCGCCCAGAACTCGTCGTACCACTCGCGCTGGTCGCGCTCGAAGTGTCCGACCCCCAGGCGGATGGCCCGGTCGAGCGTACGATCGCAGCGGTCGGCCAGCTCGCGCACCGGCACTCCACGGGAGGTGTGGTAGGCCACGGTCTTCTGCATCTTCAGCGTGCTGCCCTCGGTGGCGTCGACACGGAAGACCGCCTTGGCGAGGTCGTCCTCGGCGCGGACGAGGGTCTCGACCGGGTCGGGGGTGTCGATCTGGTGGGCGGCGCTGACCGCGATCGTCATCCCGGAGTTGGCGCACCGGTAGCCGAGGGTCATCTGATCCTCGGTGGCGACCGACATCTGCGGGAGCAGCACGCGAGTCTCGAAGCCGGAGGCCTTGCGCGGGTCCATGCCCTCGCCCAGCGCGGCCGACGGCACGTGATACTCGTCCTTGCCGTCCTGCCGGTTGAGCAGCTGGGAGGAGATCACGATCGGCGCCGAGCCGCTCAGCATCGTGATCTCCAGGGTCTGGATCGAGAGGTGCCGCTGCGTCATCGACACCATCCGGGTCGACTTGATCGCGACCCGCTTGCCCGACGGCGTACGCCACACCAGATGGCGCCGCAGCACGCCCTCGCGGAAGTCGAGCACCCGTTCGTACTCCTCCAGGTCGGAGGTGCCGAAGGTCAACGGCTCGTCGTCGACGTAGATCTTCATGATCTTCGCGTCGGGGGCGTTGACGATCGTCTGGCCGGTCTTGGCGAACCCGTAGGCGTTCTCGGCGTGGAGGATCGGCCAGGTCTCGTGGAACCCGTTGATGAAGGTGCCGTGCGCGTACGTCGGTCGGCCCTCCTCGGGAGTGCCACGCATGCCGAGATAGCCGTTGGCGACGCTGAAGATGGTCTCGGACAGGCCGAGGTCCTCAGGGGAGTAGCTGGTCTCCACCAGGCGCCACGGATCGATGGGATAACGGGCCCGGTCCAGAGGGTTCGGGCCGACGTTGGTCTTCACTGCTGTGCTCCTTGAGCAGGGTCTGGGATGAGTTCAGCAAGGTCGGATACGACGAGGTTGGCGCCGGCGGCCGTGAGGGTGTCGTGGCCCGCCCCACGATCTACCCCGACGACGAGCGCGAATTCCCCTGCCTTGCCGGCGCGCACACCGGAGACCGCGTCCTCGAGGACGACGGACCCTTCCGGGGTGGCTCCGAGGACCTTACCGGCGTAGACAAACGTGTCCGGCGCAGGCTTGCCGGGCAGGCCCTGCTCATCTGCGACGGCTCCAGAGACGACCGTCTCGAACCTGTCCAACAGTCCCGCCGCCTTCAGCACGGTCGGCGCGTTCACCGACGACGACACCACGGCGAGCCGGACGTCGAGCGTGGCGAGGTAGTCCAGGAACCGGACCGAGCCGGGGTAGGCCTCCACGCCGTCGCGCTCGAGCACCTCGTTGAAGGCGTTGTTCTTCCGGTTGCCGAGGCCGCAGACCGTCTCGAGCTCGGGCGCGTCCTCCGGGGTGCCCTCGGGAAGCCGGATGTCGCGCGAGGCGAGGAAGTCACGCACGCCGTCGTAGCGCGGTTTGCCGTCGACGTACGCGAAGTAGTCCTGGTCGGTGTAGGCCGGCGCCCCCGGGGTCTTCTCCTGCAGGTAGGCGTTGAACATCTCCTCCCACGCGCGCATGTGCACGACCGCGGTCGGCGTGATCACGCCGTCGAGGTCGAAGAGGATCGCGGTGAAGGTTTCCCAGGCAACGGGTCGGGTCATGGACTCAGGCTAGGGGCTGGGCCGCCCAGGCCGAAGGACCCGGACCGGCCGGTGTCGCGGACGCGGGATGTTTTTCTTCGGCGTTCTTTCGTCGAAATCTCCTGGTCACGGACGGCGACCGGGTGGATGCTGGAAACATGGGTACGCAGCTGCTTGTCGGGACCCGCAAGGGTCTGTGGATAGGGCGTTCTGACGACGCCCGGCAGGACTGGGAGTTCACCGGTCCGCACCATGACATGGAGGAGATCTACTCCGCCATGATCGAGCCCGGGACCGGGCGAGTCCTTGCCGGATGCTCATCGCTGTGGCTGGGCGCGCTGGTGCGCGCCTCCGCCGACGGCGGCGAGACCTGGACCGAGACCTCGATGTCGTTCCCCGAGGACGTCGACGCGAGCCTGGCCCGGATCTGGCAGCTCCAACCGGGGCTCCCGGAGGGCACGATCTGGGCCGGTGTCGAGCCCGGCGCGATCTTCCGGTCCGGTGACGGCGGCGCGAGCTTCTCGCTGGTGCGGGGGCTGTGGGACCACCCGCACCGCACCGAGTGGAGCGAGGGGTTCGGCGGGCAGGCGTTCCACACGATCCTGCCGCACCCGACCGACCCCGACTCGGTGACCGCGGCCATCTCGACCGGTGGCGTCTACCAGACGTCGGACGGCGGAGAGACGTGGGAGGCGCGCAACAACGGCGTCATCGCGGTCTTCCTGCCCGAGGGGCAGCAGTATCCCGAGTTCGGCCAGTGCGTCCACAAGGTCGCCCGCCACCCCTCGGCACCGCAGCGGCTCTACCTGCAGAACCACGGCGGCGTCTACCGCTCCGACGACGAGGGCCTCACCTGGAAGTCGATCGCCGACGGGCTGCCGACCGACTTCGGCTTCGCGGTCGTCGTCCATCCGCAGGAGCCCGACACGATCTTCACCTTCCCGATCGGCGCCGGCGAGTCCCGCTACCCACCGGAGGCCAAGCCGGTCGTGTGGCGCTCCCGCGACGCCGGGGACCACTGGGAGCCGCTCACCAAGGGCCTGCCCGACCACTTCTACGTCGGCGTCATGCGCGACGCGATGTGCGCAGACGACCACGAGACCGCCGGGGTCTACTTCGGTGCCCGCAACGGTTCCGTCTGGGCCTCGCCTGATGCCGGTGAGACCTGGCGCGAGATCCTCCGCGACATCCCCGACGTGATGGTCGTCAGGGCCGCGAAGGTCTGACCTGCACGGATCCGTGCACCCGATCGGCCCCTGAGGGTGCACGGATCAAGCACATGCACGATCGGTGCTCCCGACGCTCAACGCTTCGGGGTGATCAGGCCCACTTTCGGGAAGTAGGTCGCGTAGCGTGCTCTGTCTCGGGTCAGTAGGCGGTGTCCTGTGACAGCGGCGTGGGCGCCGATGTAGAAGTCCGGAAGTGGGGTGGCCTTGGTGCCGCCCCTGCTGCGATAGGTGAGGAACGCCTTTCCGGCAAGGAACCCGGCCGCGTAGGGCAGCGCCTCCCGTCGGAACGCTGTTTCTGGAAGGGCTGTGTCGAGTTCCTCGATCCGCTCGAAGCCGACTGATACCTCGGCGTAGATGATCGGGTTGATGATGATGTCGCCCAGGTCGGCCGCTCGGGCCAACTGTTCCTCCGACCAGTTGGCCCATGTCTCGTCTTCGGTGACGATGTCGAGGATGACGTTCGTGTCGACCAGCGTGGCCTGAGCGTTGTCATTCGCCACGAAGTAGGTCCATCAGTTCGTCGGTGCTCTGCCTGGTGGTCGCGGCTCCCCGCATCCGGCTCACCAGACGCTGCCCCCGGGTCTCGCCTGCATCACGGTGCACGATCCGGAGTGTGCTGCCGTCCTCGACGATGTCGACCTCGTCGCCCTCGGTGAACCCGTGCTTCTGGCGCAGTTCGGCAGGGATGGTGACCTGTCCTTTGCTGTTGAGTCTCATCATGCCTCCAGATACGTATTACGTGTATTACACGATACTCCGACAGGAGGGTGCTGTCACGAGGATCCCGATATGGTCGCGCCATGTCCGATGCGCTCCAGGTGGCTGCCGAGCTTCTCCGGGTAGCGCGAGTCGAGCAGGTGGCCGAGCTCGGCGGAAGCCGTCGGAGCGTCGTACGCCGGGTGCGTGCCGGCACCAAGACGTTCATCGTCAAGGAGTACCTCCAGCCGGAGGAGATGACCTGGTCGCGTGAAGCCGCGGGGTTGAAGGCTGCCGCCGGGGTTCGCGCGCCGCGGCTGGTCGGCGTCAGCGAGGACCCGGCGGTCGTAGTGATGTCCGACCTCGGATCCGGCGGCAACCTCGCCGACGCGCTTCTGGGAACGGCGGCGGACTACGGTGCGAGTGGAGTGCTTTCGTGGGCTGAGGCCATCGGGGAGCTGCAGGCGTATGCGGCCGACCGGCTCGACGTCTTCCGGGAGGCACTCGCCGACGGCGTGCGTGTCGACAGCACTGTCGCCGAGCTGGAGGATGCCAGCGAGGCGATCGGCGAGATCTGCGCCGAGGCCGACCTGCCGTGGGACGAGTCGGTGCGTTCGTTGCTCGCCGAGGCGCTCGAGCCCCTCCTGGACGAGTCTGGCCTGGCGCTGACCCCCGGTGACCCGTGTCCCGACAACAACCTCATCAGCGCGGACGGGCTGACCCTGTTGGACTTCGAGTTCGCCGAGATCCGTCACCGCGCCTGGGAGGCTGCTTATCTGCGGGTGCCTTGGCCGTCCTGCTGGTGCGCCTGGCAGGTGCCGGACGGTCTCTCGAGGATCGCCTTGGACGCGTACGTCGGTGCCGCCTTCGGAGTTCAGGGCCCGCCGGAGACCTTCGAGCGAGACGTCGATCTCGCGACGTTGCTGTGGTGTATCGACACGTGCACGTGGTATCTGCGTGCCGCACTCGGACCATGGAAGCCGCACAACACGGACGACGACCGGATACCCGGACGACGCACGTTGGTCCTGTCTCGTCTGGACCTCGCCACTCGGCTGCCGGGGCCGGAGCCGCTGGTCGGTTGGGTCGGAGCGCTACGTACGGAGCTTGTCGCCCGATGGGGCGAGCACCCGCTGAGGCTGGCCCCGGCGTTTCGGTGAGTGAGCAGCGTCCGGGGTTCGGTGCGGTGTCAGAGGACGTACACGATCAGGTCTAGCCTTTGTGGTATGCCCACTCTTCGCTCCGCAACCTCGACCTCGGGCCGCAACATGGCGGGTGCCCGCGCGCTGTGGCGCGCGACCGGCATGACCGATGACGACTTCGGCAAGCCGATCATCGCGATCGCCAACTCGTTCACCGAGTTCGTGCCCGGCCATGTCCACCTTCGTGACCTCGGCAAGATCGTCGCCGAGACGATCAAGGAGTCCGGGGGAGTGGCCAAGGAGTTCAACACGATCGCCGTGGACGACGGCATCGCCATGGGCCACGCGGGGATGCTCTACTCGCTGCCGAGCCGCGAGCTGATCGCGGACGCGGTGGAGTACATGGTCGAGGCGCACCGCGCCGATGCGATCGTGTGCATCTCCAACTGCGACAAGATCACCCCCGGCATGCTGCTGGCGAGCCTGCGCCTCAACATCCCCGTGGTCTTCGTCTCCGGCGGTCCGATGGAGGCCGGCAAGACGGTCGCCGTCGAGGGGCTGGTGCACGAGAAGCTCGACCTCGTCGACGCGATGGTCCTCTCGGCCAACGACGCGGTCAGCGACGACCTGCTCGACACGGTCGAGCGCTCGGCGTGCCCGACCTGTGGCTCGTGCTCGGGCATGTTCACCGCCAACTCGATGAACTGTCTCACCGAGGCCATCGGCCTGAGCCTGCCCGGCAACGGGTCGACGCTGGCCACCCACGCCAAGCGCCGCGCGCTCTTCGAGGAGGCGGGACGTACGGTCGTCGAGCTGTGCCGCCGCTACTACGAGGAGGACGACGAGTCCGTCCTGCCGCGCTCGATCGCCAACCGCAGCGCTTTCGAGAACGCCGTGGCGCTCGACGTCGCGATGGGTGGCTCGACCAACACCGTGCTGCACCTGCTCGCGGCCGCCCGTGAGGCCGAGCTCGACTTCAACGTGCACGACATGGACACGATCTCCCGGCGGGTGCCGTGCCTGTCCAAGGTCGCCCCGAACTCGCCGAAGTATCACATGGAGGATGTCCACCGAGCCGGCGGCATCCCTGCCCTGCTCGGCGAGCTGCGCCGCGGTGGAGCACTCAACGAGGACGTCCACAGCATCCACTCGGACACCCTCGAGGAGTGGCTGGGCGCTTGGGACATCCGCGCCGAGAACCCCAGCCAGGAGGCGCTCGACCTCTTCCTCGCCGCGCCGGGCGGGGTGCGTACGACCGAGGCGTTCTCCACCGAGAACCTCTGGGCGAGCCTGGACACCGACGCGGCCGAGGGCTGCATCCGAGACTTCGAGCACGCCTACTCCGAGGACGGCGGGCTCGCGATCCTCTCGGGCAACATCGCCCCCGACGGCTGCGTCGTGAAGACCGCGGGTGTGCCCGACGACTGCCTGACCTTCACCGGCACCGCGATCGTCTTCGAGTCCCAGGACGCTGCCGTCGACGGCATCCTCGCGAAGAAGGTCGAGCCGGGCCACGTCGTGGTGATCCGCTACGAGGGTCCCAAGGGAGGGCCTGGCATGCAGGAGATGCTCTACCCGACCTCGTTCCTCAAGGGCCGTGGCCTGGGCCAGAAGTGCGCCCTGATCACCGACGGCCGCTTCTCGGGCGGCACGAGCGGGCTCTCGATCGGCCACGTCTCCCCGGAGGCGGCCGGGGGTGGCCTGATCGCGCTGGTCGAGGACGGGGACCAGATCACGATCGACATCCCGAACCGCTCGATCGCCCTCGACGTCGACGACATCGTCCTCGACGAGCGTCGCGTCGCCCAGGACAAGCGCGAGAAGCCCTACACCCCGGTCGACCGTGACAGGAAGGTCTCGGCGGCGCTGCGGGCCTACGCCTCGATGGCCACCTCAGCCTCCGACGGCGCCTACCGGCTCGTGCCCGAGTAGTCCGCCCAGGGTTGTGAAGCTGAGAGTGGCCTATAGGGCACGCTCAGCTTCACAACCTGCGGACCATGGCGGTCCGCCCGCTGGAACTGCGGGCGGAGGTCGCGTAGGTGCTGCCACCATCAGCCGCATGGGAAAGGTTCACGCGCGCGTCGACGGTCGCCTGCGGGAGTTCGTGGATAGCCAGGTCGTCTTCTTCGTAGCCACCGCACCGCTGTCGGGCGAAGGCCACATCAACCTGTCGCCGCGCGGCATCCCGGGCACCTTCGGGATGCTGGACGAGCACAGGTTCGCGTGGCTCGACGGCACCGGGAGCGGCAGCGAGACCATCGCGCACCTGCGTGAGAACGGCCGGGTGACGGTGATGTTCTGTGCCTTCGACGGCCCTCCGAACATCGTCCGCTTCCACGGTCATGGACGGATCCTCACTCGCTATGACGAGGAGTACGCCGAGCTGGCCGGACGTTTCACCGATCTTCCCGGCGCTCGCGCCGTGGTCGTCGTGGACATCGAGCGGATCTCCGACTCCTGTGGCTTCGCTGTGCCGCTGATGGAGTACGTCGGCGAGCGTGACCTGCTCCCGGCGTACTTCGACCGCAAGGGGATCGAGGGATCCGCCGAGTATCGACGCAGGAAGAACCTCACCAGCCTCGACGGCCTCCCCGCCTTCGACTTCGACCCGCTTCCGGAATAGCCGCCCCGCGCTGTCGAAGTCGGCGGCTGCCGTTCGTGGCATGGGTGAGGGGCCGATACGGCGGCCCACCTGATGTGGGAGCGGTTGCGATGTCGGATCGATGGAAGCGGAACGTGCTGGTCTTCCTCGGCGGCCAGATGGTGTCGTCGTTGGGGTCGATGATCGTCGGCTACGCGGTGATGTGGCACCTCACCGTCGAGACCGGGTCCGCGACGGTGCTCACGCTGAGCGTCGCGGCCGGGATGCTGCCGCAGGCATTGGTGTCGGTCTTCGGCGGGGTATGGGCCGACCGGCACTCGCGCAAGATGCTGATCATCGGGGCCGACACGGCGATCGCGGCGGCCACCTTGGTGCTCGCGCTGCTGATGCTGAGCGGGGTCGGTGACCTGTGGACGATCTTCGTCGCGATGGCGGTCCGCTCGGCGCTGGCCGGGATCCAGGGACCCGCCGTCAATGCCATGCTCCCGCAGATCGTGCCAGCGGAGCAGCTGATGCGGGTCAACGGCGCCCAGCAGGCGATCCAGTCCGGGATGATGCTGTTCGCGCCCGCGGTGGCCGCCGCGATCTATGCGAGCACCGACCTCGTCGCGGTCTTCTTCATCGATGTCGTGACAGCCGTGATCGGCGTACTCCTGCTGCTGCTGATCCCGGTGGCGCGGATGGTCCGGCCGACCGAGCCGGCGAGCTACTTCGGTGACCTGGTCGCCGGGGTCAGGTACGTCCGGGGGAACGCGTCGGTCCGCTGGGTGATGGTGCTCGTGGCGGTCGTCATGTTCATGGCCGGCGCCCCGGCGCACCTCACGCCGTTGATGATCACCCGGAGCTTCGGCGACGAGATCTGGATGCTGAGCGTCAACGAGCTGTTCTGGAGCGTCGGGATGCTTGTCGGCGGCGCGATGATGGCGGTCTTCGGGCCGAAGGTGAAGCGTCGCGTGCGGCTGATGGTGGCTGCCTCGATCGGCGTCGGCGTGCTCGTCGTCGGGCTGGGCGCCTCGACGAGCTTCTGGATGTTCTCGGTCGCCGGGCTGGTGATCTGCATCCTCTTCCAGACGCTGCTCGTGCCCGCGACGACGGTGCTCCAGGAGCAGGTCGCCGACTCGATGCGCGGCCGGGTCTTCGGGTTCTACGGGATCGTGATCTCGGTGGCGATGCCGGTCTCGATGATCGTCTTCGGGCCGCTCGCGGACCGGTTCGCGGTGGAGTCGGTGATGATCCTCGCTGGGGTGCTTCTCCTGGTCTGCGTGCTCGGGATGTTCGCCGCCGGAGGCGCTCGGCGCTCGCTCACCGCGGTGGACGCGGCCATGGAGGCCGCGGCCTCCTGAGCGGGCGCTGGATCGGGCGCTGGAGCCGTCGGCGAGAATGACCGGCGTGAGCGTCTTCAGCTATCCCGCAGGTGATCTCGTCGAGGGCTGGGAGGAACGGCCCTGGCCCGAGCCGGTGAGCCTCGAGGGGCGCTATGTCCGGGTCGCGCCGCTGTCCTCGGCTCAGTACTCCGACCTGTACGCCGCGGTCTGCGGCCCCGGGGACGCCGAGCTGTGGACCTACCGGTCGATCCCGATGCCCACATCGTTGCAGGACCTGTGGATGCACCTGGCCGGGCTCGTCGATGCTGTCGATGTCGTGCCCTTCGCGTTCGTCCCGACGGAGGGCGAGCGGGCAGGGAGGGCGAGCGGTTTCGCGGGCTACTGCGCGATCAAGCCCGCGAACGGAACCATCGAGGTCGGTGGGGTGCTCTTCGGTCCGGCGCTCGCCCGGACGAGGGCGGCGACGGAGGCCATCCACCTGCTCATGCGACACGCGTTCGACACCCTCGGCTACCGGCGCTTCGAGTGGAAGCTCGACGCGCTCAACGAGCCGTCCCGGCGGGCCGCCGAGCGGCTGGGGTTCTGCTACGAGGGCCGGTTCCGCAACCACATGGTCGTCAAGGGCCGCAACCGCGACACCGACTGGTTCGCCGTCACCGCAGAGGACTGGCGAGGCGTTCGTGCGAGCCACGAACGCTGGCTCGACCCGGCGAACTTCGACGAGGACGGGCGCCAGCTCAGCCGGCTGCGGGCAGGCTCCGAGGGCTGACATCGAGGGCTGACATCGAGGGCTGACATCGAGGGCTGGCTCAGGGGCGGCGTACGCATGTTTGCGT
>NZ_JBOHDN010000354.1:0-13684 GCF_050699375.1 Nocardioides sp.
GTTCGTGGAAGGCGACGACGTACCGATCCTCGCGCATCTTGCCCGACAAATCGGGGCCACCCAAGTCGCAGCTTCCGACAAGTACGCCACTATTCCACTGGGCGGTTTCAGCCGGCACTCCCTCGCATCTGCCTTCTCAGAGACCATGCACGCGCTCGGTGGCTCGGTGAAGACGGTTGTGGTGCTCGACCGGGACCTACGCAGCGACGAGGCCGTTCGACTCGAGACGGCTGAGCTGGCAAAGTCAGACACCGACCTCCATGTCTGGCAGCGTCGAGAGTTAGAGAACTACCTGCTCAGCCCGGGAGCACTGGCTGCTGCGGCCCGCGTTCCCCTGGCCAGGGCAGAGGAGATCTTGGCGCGTGCCGTTGCAGATGGCGAAGACGAGGCCCGAAAGACGCTCATCGCGCGGCGGCTGCACGATCAGCGAGTCAAAGGCAGCAAGACCGCGAAGTACGCGCCCGAGACAGTCGTTGATGCTGCCACCGATGAGTTCCACAGCCTGTGGTCCAGCGAGCAAGGTCGGCTGGCCGTGGTCGATGCCATGGCCGTGAGCGGGCGCCTGAACACGGTGCTTCAGGCGAGTGGCGCCAAAACAATCAACGCGCTGTCTCTGGCCAAGAATGTGCCCGCCAGCGACGTAGGCGATGAGATCAGGAACGTGATTTCTCGGATCGAGGAGCTCATCACCTGACGAGCTCGGGTGGTGGTTCGGCGGCGTCGGGGAAGGCGCCGCGGTGTATCGGTTCGTCAGTAGACGGCGCCAGGGAGTGGGCAGCGATCCTGGTCGAGCGGGGAATGGAGCTGGCTGATCAGGTGTTTCGTGTCGGCGTACTCCGGCTCTGGCCAGCTCTAGCAAGCGTGCTACCGAAGCGCGGCGCGTTGTCGTGAGTGCCAGCCGTGGTGGTGGTCAGAGACCAGCAAGGTTGTCAGGTAGCCAGGCGACGTACCCCGTACTGAGCCGGTCACGAACCTCCGGGCGACGCTATGACGTCGGGCCGCCGCCGTGGGGAGCGTCCACATCGGGTCAACGGTGGTGTTGGTGAAGATCGCGCGATCCTCATCATCCGCGACTGCCCGCATGAGCGGATCGAACGCATCGGCGGGGCATGCGCTGGCGCTGGACAAAGGAGTACCAGAGGAGCGGGTAGCCCGGGGCGTCATTGTCGAGGATGGTGGGCGACAGAAGTGCGGCGTCGCGAGATCTCGGAAGCCGCGTCGCGCGGGTAGTGGCTCTCGACGTCGCAGCGGGTCCATACCACGACGAGGTCGTAGGCCTCGCCGCGAAGGCTCCAACCGACAGGAGCGTGTCGGACAGCCGCGCATGCCAGGTGTCGCTGAGCCATGGCAGGTCCGGGCTCGGCTCTGGGAGTCGGAAGCCACGTACGCCAGCGGCGATCTCGGTGAGTCTGCGTAAGCCCTGACAGCCCGCAAGCGCATGCTCCGGAATGCCGCTGGGAAAGCTGGGGTGGTGGATGACCTCCGGGCACAACTCCCGCCAGCGAGGCAGGGCCATCAAACGGCGTGGTCGAGTCGGTGCACCACCGGACTGTGACAGATGGTGGAGGCTGTGCACCAACGGCTTTCGGATCGATCTACGAGGACGGCCCGAGTCTTGTACGGTATCGACAACGTGGACGGTGTGGCGGAGGTGCCATCGAATCGGGTTCACGACCAGGCGCGTTGCGGGTGTCACGGCGCTCTCGTGGCTCGGATAGTGGCGTACGGAATTTCTGACAGAGTTCTGACAGGAGATCCGCAAGTTTCCGCGAACGGTCGAAGTCCTGGCATGCGGGAGACGCGAAACGGCGGCTGACGCCACAGTGCGTGCCTGCAGGTCAGCCGCCGTTTTCAGGCGGTCAGGGCGAGGAGTTGAGTTCGAGTTCGATCTCTACTCCCCATATCTGATCTCAGATGTCGTAGTAGAGCTCGAACTCGTGCGGGTGCGGGCGGAGCTGGATGGGGAGGATCTCGTCGTTGGTCTTGTAATCGATCCAGGTCTCGATCAGGTCCGGCGTGAAGACGTCACCGACGGTGAGGAAGTCGTGGTCGTTCTCCAGGGCGGAGAGGACCGCGCCGAGCGAGGTCGGGACCTGGTTGATCTCGGCCATCTCGTCCGGCGGCAGCTCGTAGATGTCCTTGTCGATCGGGTCCGGCGGCTCGATCTTGTTCTGGATGCCGTCGATGCCGGCGAGGAGCAGGGCCGAGAAGGCGAGGTACGGGTTCGAGGACGGGTCCGGGAACCGGGTCTCGACGCGCTTGGCCTTCGGGTTGGTGCCCGTGATCGGGATGCGGACCGCGGCGGAGCGGTTGCGCGAGGAGTAGACCAGCGAGATCGGAGCCTCGAAGCCCGGCACCAGGCGGTGGTAGGAGTTCACGGTCGGGTTGGTGAACGCGAGCACAGCCGGGGCGTGCTTGAGGACGCCGCCGATGTACCAGCGGGCCATGTCGGAGAGGCCGCCGTAGCCGGTCTCGTCGTAGAACAGCGGCTCGCCGGCGTTCCAGATCGACTGGTGGACGTGCATGCCGGACCCGTTGTCGCCGAAGACGGGCTTCGGCATGAACGTGACGGTCTTGCCGGCCTGCCAGGCGGTGTTCTTGATGATGTACTTGAACTTCATGACATCGTCGGCGGCCTTGAGCAGCGTGTCGAAGCGGTAGTTGATCTCCGCCTGGCCGGCGGTGCCGACCTCGTGGTGGGCACGCTCGACGAGCAGGCCGGAGGCCTCGAGGTTCTTGACCATCACGTCACGCAGGTCGGTGAAGTGGTCGGTCGGGGAGACCGGGAAGTAGCCGCCCTTGTAGCGGGTCTTGTAGCCCAGGTTGTCCGAGCCGTCGGGGTTCTTGTCGGCGCCGGAGTTCCACCAGGCCTCGACGGAGTCGATCTTGTAGAACGACTCACCCTCGGAGGTGTTGTAGGCGACCTTGTCGAAGATGAAGAACTCGGCCTCGGGGGCGAAGAAGGCGGTGTCGCCGATGCCTGTCGAGGCGAGGTACGCCAGTGCCTTGCGCGCGATGTTGCGCGGGTCACGCGAGTAGGCCTCACCGGTGATCGGGTCGTGCACGAAGTACATCAGCGCGAGGGTCTTGGCGGTGCGGAACGGGTCGATGAAGGCAGTTGTGACGTCCGGGTAGAGCGCCATGTCCGACTCGTGGATCGTCTGGAAGCCACGGATCGACGAGCCGTCAAAGGCCTGGGGCTCCAGGGTGAACGACGACACCGGCACCGTGAAGTGCTGCTGGACGCCGGGCAGGTCGACGAAGCGGATGTCGACGAACTCGACTCCCTCGTCAGAGATGAACTTCAAGAGTTCGTCGTCAGTGCTGAACATCAATCCTCCTTGGCTCACCCGGTGGGGAGCCAGATAGGTCTCACGCGATCGAGGTCGGGCCTCATGGTTCCGACCGTGCCACCGCAAATTACGAAGGGACGGTTGCACAGGAGTGTCGCAAATGTTTCAGGCATGTAACAGGTTGTGTGATTTGATCGTCAACCATCCCGATCTCACGCCTCAAGACGTTGCCGCCTACGCTTACCGGCGTGACCAGTTCCGCCACCTCTGCGCCCCCCACTCTGCCTTATGAGACCGCCGGTTGGGGACGAAGGGTGTTGGCCCTGTTCGTCGACTGGCTCGCATCGTCCCTGGTGGCGTCGGTGTTTCTGGGGGCACGCGCACTGCCGTTCGGGTCGCTGATCGCTGGTGTCGACCCGCGGCCGACCGACAATCTGTGGATCCTGGTCGTGTTCGTCGTGCAGACCGCCGTCTTCACCATGGTCGGAGGAGGCTCGTTCGGCAAGCTCGTCACCCGGCTGCGTACGGTGCGCGCCTCCGTGACGGGCGGGCCCGACGCGCGCCCGCTCGATCCGCTGCGGAGCATCGCCCGTCAGGTCCTGGTCGTCCTCGTCGTACCTCCGCTGGTCTTCCGCGCCGACCGGCGTGGACTCCACGATCTGGCCGCCGGCACGGCAACTGTCACCCTTCAGACCTATCGAGCGGTGTTTCGCCGAGTGGGTTGAGACCAGGCCGGAGGTAGGTTTGAGCCCGTCCCGCCGCAGGCAGCGGCAAACACGAAGGGGAAAGCTCAAATGACGCGCAACCGAACTCTCGGGCCACGTGGCCTCTGGCGCCGCACCGCCGCGGCGGGCGTGCTGGCGGTGTCGCTCGCGGGCCTGGTCGCCTGTGGAGGCGGCGGCGGTGCCGGTGGTGCCGACAAGGGTGACTCGGTCTCGGCCGAGGAGATGACCGAGGTCATGAAGAAGGCCACCGATCTCGACACCGCGCACTTCACGACCAAGATGGACTCCAAGGCCCAGGGCCAGTCGGTCTCGATGACCGGCGAGGGAGACATCCAGACGGACCCGCCGGCTCAGCACTCAACCATGAAGATGAGTGGCGGCTCCATGAACATGGACCTCGAGAGCATCGTGCTCGACGAGAAGATCTACATCAAGGGCATGATGGGCGACTCGTGGATGACCGCGACCGCCGACCAGCTCGGCAAGATGGGCGGCACCAGCCTCGAGTCGATGAGCAACCCGCTCGCCTTCCTCGATGGCATGGAGGAGTCGATCAAGTCCTCCAAGTTCGAGGGTGAGGAGAAGCTCGACGGCGTCGACACCAAGCACTACAGCTTCACCGTCGACTCCGCCGCGCTGGCCAAGGGCCTGGGCGCGGAGAGCACCACCGGTCTGCCCAAGACCATCGACCAGGACCTCTGGGTCGATGGCGACGGTCTGCTCCGCAAGGCCGAGATCGCGATGGGTGACCTTGGCACCGTCGAGGTCGTGCTGACCAAGCACGGCGAGCCGGTCGAGATCAAGGCCCCGCCGGCCGATCAGGTCACCGACATGCCGAGCATGTCGGGCTGAGGAACATCTCGTACGCAGCAGGGCCGGTCCCCACGGGGGCCGGCCCTGCTTGTTCGTACTCCTGAATGGGCTTGTGCATCTCTGCGGACCCTGGCATGGATGGAGCCATGACTCTCGACCCCGAAAGCTCTCGCCAGATCGAGGCCAACCGGGCCAACTGGGATGCCCGGACGCCGATCCACGTCGCCAGCGCCTTCTACGGTCTCGACGGGTCCCGTCCGGCCGAGTCGTGGTTCGCCGACTACGAATGGTCCGACCTCGGCGATCTCGCCGGCGGTAAGGTCGTCCATCTGCAGTGTCACCTCGGCACCGAGACGGTGGCCTTCGCGGAACGCGGTGCGGTGACCCACGGCCTGGACATCTCCTCAGGGGCGGTCGCGGCGGCGCGCCGGATCGCGGCCCAACGTGGCCTGGCGGTCGACTATCACGAGGCCGACGTCCACGACGCCGTCACCGTCCTGGGCGCGGGCCGGTTCGACGTCGTCTACACCGGCAAGGGTGCGGTCTGCTATCTGCCCGACATCGACCTGTGGGCGCGGATCGTGCACGACCTGCTCAAGCCGGGCGGGTTCGTCTATCTCGCGGAGTTCCACCCGCTCCTCGACGCGCTCGGCGAGGTCCCCGAGCCGGGACGCGAGGATTCTTTGGAGCTGCGTCACGACTACCTCTCGGGCCGGGGCGCGATCGAGAAGGACTCGACCCACACCTACACCGACGGCCCGGCGTTGAGCACCGCCACGACGGCGTACGAATGGCGTCACGGGGTCGGCGAGGTCGTCACCGCCCTCGCGGGCGCGGGCCTGCGGATCGAGGTCGTCCGCGAGGACGAGCGGCTGCCCTGGCCGCGGTTCCCGTCCATGGTGGCGGGGGAGGACGGTTGGTTCAGGCTGCCCGAGCAGGCGCCCCGGATCCCGCTGCTCTACGCGATCCGGGCGCGCCGCGCTGCTTAGCTCAGCGGCCGCGGAGGTTGCCGCGCATGCCCTTCATCGAGGTCGGGACGGGGCCCTTCGGGATCGGCATGGTGCCGCGGGTGGCGTCGAGGGCCTTGAGGCGGTTGAGGATGTCGGTGATCTCGGGGCCGGCGACCTTGCGGCCGAGCTTGGTGACGTGCTTGGTCAGCTGGGGCAGTGGGGTCTCGTCCTCACCGTTGCCGGCGACGACGGTGGTGATCGGCACCTCGCCCAGGACGCGGGCGTGGTTGCGCTTGGTGCTGGCCAGCAGGGAGCGGACCTTGCTCGGGCTGGTGCCTTCGCCGACGAGGACGACACCCGGAGGGCCGACCACGCGGTGGACCAGCGTCTGGCTGCGCGGCTCGACGCCGACGGCCTGGGTGACGGTCCAGCCGCGGCGAAGCATGGTCAGGGCTGCGTACCCGCCGCCGACCTGCCCCTCGAGCCGGGAGTACATGACCTTCTGCGCGCGCCGGGAGAAGACCAGCATGGCGGCGAGCAGGCCGGCGAGGAGCGCGCCGACGGCCGTGAAGATCCAGGAGAAGATGCCCTCGCCGGGCAGGAGCCAGAAGATCGCGCCGGCGACCGCGGCGACGACGACGAAGATCGCGGCCAGGATGAAGCCGATCTTCGGGTCTGACTGCTTGGTGAGCTTGTAGGTCTCCACCATCTGCTGGCGGCGACTCATGCTGCTCGGGTCGGTCTGGGACATCTTCCTCTTTCAGTCTTCAGATTTCGTACGCAGCGACTCAGGCCACGGAGGACGCGTCGCGCGCTTCGATCGCCTGACGATACAGCCGACCGGCGCGGTAGGACGAACGGACGAGCGGCCCGGACATGACCCCGGAGAACCCGATCTCCTCGGCCTCGGTCTGGAGCTCGACGAACTCCTCGGGCTTGACCCAGCGCTCGACCGGGTGGTGGCGCACGCTCGGGCGCAGGTACTGCGTGATCGTGATCAGCTCGCAGCCGGCGCCGTGCAGGTCACGCAGCGCCTCGGAGACCTCTTCCCGGGTCTCGCCCATGCCGAGGATCAGGTTGGATTTGGTGACCAGACCGAAGTCGCGGGCCTGGGTGATCACGTCGAGGCTGCGCTCGTAACGGAACGCCGGCCGGATCCGCTTGAAGATCCGCGGCACGGTCTCGACGTTGTGCGCGAGCACCTCGGGACGGGACTCGAAGACCTCCTGGAGGAGTTCCGGGACGCCGTTGAAGTCGGGGATGAGGTTCTCGACACCGGTCGAGCCCCCCTCCATGTCGGCAGTGAGCTCGTGGATCTGCTTGACCGTCTCGGCG
Organism: Nocardioides sp.; assembly: GCF_050699375.1. GTDB lineage: Bacteria > Actinomycetota > Actinomycetes > Propionibacteriales > Nocardioidaceae > Nocardioides. The sequence goes on from NZ_JBOHDN010000354.1 coordinate 7,117, forward strand.
TAGAGCCATGCCCCGCCGTCGGAGAGGTCGTCGCGGGCGACGCCGGTGATCGTGGCGTACTTCAGTCCCATCTTCTGCACCGACTCGGCCACGCGGCGCGGCTCGTCACGGTCGAGCGGCTGCGGCTTGCCGGTGTCGATCTGGCAGAAGTCGCAGCGGCGGGTGCACTGGTCACCGCCGATGAGGAAGGTGGCCTCGCGGTCCTCCCAGCACTCGAAGATGTTGGGGCAGCCGGCCTCCTGGCACACCGTGTGCAGGCCCTCGGACTTCACCAGCGCGGTGAGCTCCTTGTATTCCGGCCCCATCTTCGCTTTGGTCTTGATCCACTCCGGTTTGCGTTCGATCGGAGTCTGCGCGTTGCGGACCTCGAGACGGAGGAGCTTGCGACCTTCTGGGGCAGGAGCTTGAGTCACCAGACAAGCGTACGCCGCCGGGTGATGGAACCTCGAAGCCAGGCGGTTACTGGTCGGTCACACCGCCAGAGCTCCGCCCGGGCGCTCAGCCCCGGCTGGGGGAGAGCAGCGGAACCCGTGGGGTCTTCGTACGGTCGGTCTTCGCCGGGTCGGGCTTGGGATCGAGGCTGGGGCCGGGTTCGTAGTCGCGCCAGGAGAGCATCTCGGCGATCTGCGCGTGGAGCACCGGCATCGCCTCGGCGTTGCCGATCTGCCGGCCCGCCTCGATCGAGAGCGTGGTCACGCCGGCGTCGGAGATCCCGCACGGCACGAACCGCTCATACCAGCCCAGGTCGACGTCGCAGTTGAGCGCGATGCCGTGCATGGTCACGTGCTGGCTGACCCGCAGCCCGATCGCTCCGACCTTGCGCTCCAGGCGGCGTACGCCGTCGGGGGTCTCGCCCGCGGGCAGCCACACACCGCTTCGACCGGGGACCCGGTAGACGGTGACGCCGAACTCGGCGCAGGTGCGGATCATCGCCTGCTCCAGGCGACGTACGAAGTCGACGACCTTGACCTTCTCCGGCAGCCGCACGATCGGGTAGGCGACGATCTGGCCCGGGCCGTGGAAGGTCACCTCGCCACCTCGGTCGACGTCGATCACCGGTGCGCCGCCGGGGTCTGCCGGGCGGTCCTCCGGCTTCGTACGCTTCCCGGCGGTGAAGGTCGGCGGGTGCTCGAGCAGCAGCACCGTGTCGGGCTGTTCGCGGTCGACGACGCGCTGATGGATCTGCTTCTGCAGCTCCCAGGCGTCCAGATAGTCGATCGTCCCGACCTCGTCGAAGCGCAGCTCAGTCACACCGAGATCGTACGCGTTGGGTCTCGGTTGTGTGTCAGACGCCTGCGAACCGGAGTCCCAGAGACCTGATCGGTGCCAGGCTACGTCGCCGTTCGGCCGATCCGACTCGCGAGGAGCGACCGACACCAACTCGATCTCGAGAGGCACCTCGACAATGCAATTCACGGAGAACCGCCGGCGTCTCGCAGCGGCGATGACGGTGGCAGCCCTTCCGATCCTGACGGCGTGCGGCACCGGTCCGGAGACACCGGACCGCCCTGCAGCCTCGGAGAGCGCGAGCGCCGCGTCGTCTGCTGAAGTGCTGAAACCAGGCACCGAGCTGAGCGTGGCTCAGGCCGACAAGCTGCTGCAGGAGGCGCTCGCCGCCATGCCGACAGGCCACGTCGTCGTCTCGCAGACTCCCGCAGCCACGCCGCCACCGGATGGCGACCATTACCTGGGAATCGAGATCGAAGGTGATCTGGTTGCCGAGTCCTGGCACCGGGAAGCCGGTGAGGCACTGGGCGCGCGAACGGCGTACCGCGTCACGGGCTACCGGGTGGCCGGGACCTTCGACGGCGACCCGGTCGAACTCGTGCTTCAGGACGGGGAGACCTACCTCCATCGGGAGGGCGAGTGGTCGTCGGATGGCGATGCGAGGCTACTTGCGCAGCAGATGCCGAACCCGGTGAGCGCCTTGGACTTCAAGCTGGATCCTGACCCCCTTGCGACGACCACCTATGTCGGGAAGGAGACGATCGGGGGCGTCCTGACCGACCACTACAAGAACTCGGCCGAGCTCGAAGGCCAGAGTCCCCGGTTCGTCCGTACCGACCACCTCTATCTGGACGGCGACGGGCGGCTCGTCAGGATCCGAAGCGAGGCGCCGGTCTATGGCACCGTGACCATGGATATCACCGCTCACGGTGAGCCGGTGACGATCACGAGGCCCGAGGTGTAGCCCTCGGGGAAAGCCGAGCGGCGCGGCCCCGTCGGGACCGCGCCGCTGCGTACGACGTGCTCTGGATCAGAGCTCGAACTGACCCGCCTCGAGGCGCTTCTTGACGTCCTGCAGGAAGCGGCCGGCGTCGGCGCCGTCGACCAGGCGGTGGTCGTAGGTCAGGGCGATGTTGACCATGTAGCGCACCGCGATCGTCTCACCCAGGTCCGGGTCGTCGATGACGACCGGGCGCTTCACGACAGCACCCGGGCCGAGGATGGCGACCTGCGGCTGGTTGATGATCGGGGTGTCGAAGAGCGCACCGAACGAACCCAGGTTGGTGATCGTGAAGGTGCCGCCGGAGAGCTCGTCCGGGGTGATCTTGTTGTTGCGCGTGCGGTCGGCCACGTCGGCGATCTTCTTCGCGATGCCCGAGATGGAGAGGTCGCCGGCGTCCTTGACGACCGGGGTCAGCAGACCCTTCTCGGTGTCGACGGCGAAGGCGATGTTCTCGCGGTCGTAGTAGGTGACCGTGCCGGCCTCGATGTCGATCCCGGCGTTGAGCTTCGGGTGCACCTTGAGCGTGTCGATCGCGGCCTTGGCGAAGAAGGGCAGGTACGTCAGCTTGACGCCCTCGCGCTGCAGGAACCCGGCCTTGTTGGCCTCGCGGAGGCGGGCGATGTTGGTGACATCGACCTCCATGACCTGGGTCAGCTGGGCCGCGGTGTGGAGCGACTCGGTCATCCGCTCGGCGATCACCTTGCGCAGTCGCGAGATCTTCTCCGTGGTGCCACGCAGCGGCGACGGAGCCGCCGGAGCCGCGGCCGGAGCGGATGACGCCGGGGCCGCCTCGGCCGGAGCAGCAGCGGCGGGCGTCGACTTGGCTGCGGCCGCCTGGAGGATGTCCTCCTTGCGGATGCGGCCACCGACGCCGGAGCCCTCGACCGTGTTGAGGTCGACGTTGTGCTGGGCCGCCAGCTTGCGCACCAGCGGGGTCACGTAGCCACCGGGCTGGACCGCCGGGGAGCTCTCGCCGGCCGGAGCCGCAGGGGCAGCGGGGGCCGGAGTGGCGGGAGCGGCGGCGTCCGCTGCCGGAGCAGCGGGAGCCGGAGCAGCCGGTGCCGGAGCAGCGGGAGCCGGTGCCGGAGCGGCGGGAGCCGGAGCCGGCTCGGCCGGAGCATCCGGGGCCTTGGCGGGCTCGGCGGGAGCCGCGGGCGCCTCGGCAGCAGCCGGCTCGGGCGCGGCCTCGGGGGCAGGAGCGGCAGGCTCGGGCGCGGAGGCAGGAGCGGCGCCGGCATCACCGACGAGCGCGAGCACGGCACCGACCTCGACGGTCTCGTCCTCGGAGACCTTGATCTCCAGCAGCGTGCCGGCGACCGGCGAAGGGATCTCGGTGTCGACCTTGTCGGTGGAGACCTCGAGCAGCGCGTCGTCCACGGCCACCTCATCGCCGACCTGCTTGAGCCAGCGGGTGACGGTGCCCTCGGTGACCGACTCACCCAGCGCGGGAAGGGAGACCTCGGTGGCGTTGCCGCCGGCGGCCGGAGCGGCCGGAGCAGCCGGGGCAGCGGGCTCGGCAGGAGCCGCAGGAGCCTCCGGGGCGGGCGCCGGAGCAGCCTCGGCCTGCGGGGCCTCCTCGGCAGCGGGAGCCTCGGGAGCCGCCGCCTGCGGAGCGGGGTCGGCGGGTGCGTCCGCAGCGGCCCCGGCCTCGTCGTCGGCGCCGATGACGGCAAGCAGGCCACCGACCTCGACCGTGTCGTCCTCAGCCGCCTTGATCTCGAGCAGCGTGCCCGCGACCGGCGAGGGGATCTCGGTATCGACCTTGTCGGTGGAGACCTCCAGCAGGGCCTCGTCGACCGCAACGGTGTCGCCGACCTGCTTGAGCCAGCGGGTGACGGTGCCCTCGGTGACGGACTCGCCGAGTGCCGGGAGAGTTACTTCGGTGGCCATGGGTTCCTTCGTTCTACGTCTGTTCGTTGCACTAGTTGTATCCGAGGTTCAGGCATTGGGAGGTCCCGCAGGCAAGAACAGCCTGCTGCGCGCGGAATCTCTTGCCCACGCGGCGACCTCGCGGCGCACGAGCGCGACGGCTCGGCGAGGAGAACGACGCATCGGTCTGGGCCGACACCTGCCCGACGCACTCATGATGCTGCGAGAAAGGCAGCCAAGGGCGTCGATCACGTGCCCCATCTTGTCACTACGCATGCCGAGGCGTGTCAACCGGACCACTACTGATCGGTAGCCATCTCGCGTACGTAGTCCACCAGTGTTGCCACCGCCGCACCCGTTCCTCCGGGAGTGAGATCGCCGGAGGCGCCCCCACTGTTGAAGGACGGTCCGGCGATGTCGAGATGGGCCCAGGGGAGGCCGCCGGTGAACTCGCGCAGGAACGCGGCGGCGTACAGACCACCACCCCAGCGGATCCAGTCGTGCTGGTTGAGGTCGGCCACCTTGGAGGAACGGATTCGCTCGTCCATCCATTCCGGGATAGGCATCGGCCACATCTGCTCCCCGGCGACCTCGGCGGCGGCGAGAACGCGCCCGACGACATCCTCGGAGCCGAGCACGCCGCTGACCTTCTCGCCCAGCGCCATCACCATGTGGCCGGTGAGCGTGGCGACGTCCAGGATCACATCGGGTTCGGCCTCGGCGGCGCGTACGAGGGCGTCGGCGAGGATCATCCGCCCCTCGGCGTCCATGTTGGAGACCTCGACGGTCGTGCCGCCGTAGTGGGTGACGACGTCGCCGGGCCGGTAGGAGGAGCCGGAGACCATGTTCTCCGCCATGGGCACGTACGCGGAGACCTTCACCGGCAGCCCGAGCCGCGCGATCGCGAACGTAGCCTGGGCCACGGCGGCAGCGCCGGCCATGTCCGACTTCATCGTGGCCATCGAGCCGCCGGGCTTGATCGTGAGCCCACCGGAGTCGAACGTGACGCCCTTGCCGACCAGCGCGATGTGCCCACGCGCGTCGGCGGGGGAGTAGGTGAGCTCGACCAGGCGCGGCTTCGCCGCCGAGCCCATCCCGACGGCGAGGATGCCGCCGCAACCGAGCTCGGCGAGCTGCTCCTCGTCGTAGACGGTCGTCTCCACACCCTCGACCAGACCGGCCACATGGACGATGGCCTCGGCGAACGCCGGGGGAGTGAGGTCGGCCGGAGGAATGTTGACCCACTCGCGGGTGCCGGCAACCGCCTGCGCCACGATCTGAGCCTCCTCGAAGGCAGTGACCGCGTCCGTACGCCGGGCGATGGGGCTCAGGATCGCGACATCGCTGGGCCCGTTGGCCTCAGTGCTGTCCTTGTTCTTCTTGCCCGCACTCGACTTGTCGCTCGACTTGTAGGAGGTGAACGTGTAGCCGCCGAGGAGATAGCCCTCGGTGACGGTTCGCACGAGCTCCGGGGTCTGCGCGGGGAGGGCAACGGCGACAGAGGTCGCGTTGGGCACCGCGCGGGCGGCGGCGCCGGCGGCGCGGCGTACGGCATCGGTCGAGTACGTCCCATCGGCGCCGACCGCGCCGAGGCCGACCAGCACCAGGAGCTGGGCGCCGAGCTCCTCGCCCGCGGGAATCCGGGTGATCTCGCCGGCCTTGCCGCTGACCCCCAGCGTGGCGAGCATCCCGCGCCACCTGCGTCCGTAGGCGGCCTTGACATCCTCGGCTCCCGCGATGACCTCGACATCCTTCTTGCCCTGGCCGATGCCGACGACGACGGCCTCGGCACGGGTCTTGGCAGGGGAGGCGGTACGCAGCGTGTAGGTGATGTCAGGCAGAGTCACGCGGTGCAGCCTACGTGTGGCACGCCGGGGAGGGGCGCGGACCGGGCTGTGTCGGGGCGGTGCGATAAGTTCGCAGCATGGCTGAAGAGACCTCCACGGGGGATGGGTCGGAGCTGCTCCAGTCCCCTCTGCACGAAAAGCACGTAGGACTCGGTGCGAAGTTCGGTGAGTTCGGCGGCTGGTCGATGCCGCTCGAGTACACCGGCGTCGTCAAGGAGCACACCGCGGTCCGGGAGGCCGTCGGGGTCTTCGACGTCAGCCACCTGGGCAAGGTGATGATCAGCGGACCGGGGGCGGCCGAGTTCGTCAACGCGTCGTTCACCAACGACCTCAACCGGATCAAGCCGGGCAAGGCTCAGTACACGCTGTGCTGCGACGCCGAGACCGGCGGCATCGTCGACGACCTGATCGCCTACTACCGCGACGCCGACCACGTCCTGATCGTGCCCAACGCCGCCAACACCCCCGAGGTCGTCCGCAGGCTGCAGGAGGCCGCACCCGAGGGGATCAACCTCGCCGACCACCACCGCGACTACGCGGTGCTCGCGGTCCAGGGGCCGAAGTCGGACGAGCTGCTCGCCGCGGTCGGGCTGCCGGCCGGCCATGACTACATGTCCTTCGT
>NZ_JBOHDN010000355.1:0-2529 GCF_050699375.1 Nocardioides sp.
GCCGTCAGTCCCCGATGGGGGCGTCCTCGACCAGCTCGAGAGCGGCGAGCGCCGCCATGAGGCGTTGAGCGTGGGCGGGAACGGCCGCGTCGAGCCCGGTGAGCACTGCGACGCGTTTGAGCCGGTAGTCGACGGTGTTGGGATGCACCTGTAGGGCCGCCGCGACCCGACGTCGGTTGAGGTCCTGGTGAAGCAGGAACGTCCGGAGGGTCGCGAGCAGGTCGGGGAATCCCGCCAAGGGGCTGAGGATGGCCGCCAGCGGAGCGGTCGCCGCGCTCTCCCGGCTCAGCTGGAACTCGACGAGGACATCGTCGAGCCGGACGAGGCCTTCTGTCCGTCCGGTACGCCGCGCCAGGGCGAGGACCTCTCGAGCCAGCTCGGACGCCGACGGGACCGTCGCGGGAGTGGCGCCCACCTCCGCGGCGAGGACGGAGGTGCCGGCCGCCCGCTGGAGCTGATCCACGACCGCGCTCATCTGCTCGCGTGAGAAGCCCTGGCTCGGCTGCGGCAGGAGGATGGTCGCCGTCTTCGGTGTCATCACCGAGAGTGAATGGGGCGAGATGGCCTCCAGGTCATGGCGCATCCTGCGCAGCATCAGCGTGGTCACCACCGCCGGATCGCTGCCTGCTTGCGACTCGTCGGGGTGTGCGCTGAACGAGAGAGACAGGATCGAGTACCTGTCCGGGAGGGTGATGTCCGTCCTGGCGACCAGCGACTGGGTGGGCGAGCCCTCCAGGAGTGCGTCGAGAAGTGCTCGCTTGGATACCTGTGCCTCCTGGGCTGTGTCCCTGCTCATCCGGAGGTAGCCCGTCGAGACCGCTGTGCTCGTGCGAGCGAGGAAGTCGAACAGCAGTCTGTCGACGGTGTTGAGATCCGCGAAGTCGGACCGGGCGGCCCGGGCCGTCACGTGGTCACGTGCCGCGATGCAGCCGAGGTGGTAGGCAGTGAGGACATCCTGGAGCGGGATCCCGTCCTCGGCGCGTCGACCCGCGCTGGTCTCCAGCGGGGCGAACCGCTCGGCATCAGGCAGGCGACCATGCCGAATCGTCTCGGCGAAGAGGTCGATCGCTTCGGCGATCAGGGGCGCTACCTCGCCACGCAGGATCTCTTCGGGCAGCGCGTCGTAGACCGGCAGGGCCGAGCGAAGCTTGCTCAGGACGGTCGTGACGAGATCAGCCCTGGACGCCAGCAGATCCTCGTACAGGAGTCCATCGCCCACACGCAGCGGATGTTCAGCGCTCGTCATGGACTTGGGTTCTATCACAAACGAACCAGTCACAAGTCTGCTGATGTGCACAGGAGCAATCATGTGACGACAGCCACATCATGTGTGAGTGGCCCGGAGATCCGTCTTGGGGAGGGAGCAACCCGGCCGCGACCTACATATGAGGGAGGAGCTTCGATGCGTTCACGTCTTGCCGGCGCGATGGCAGTGGTGGTCACCGCTGCCGTGGTCGCCTTCGTGCCTGTCGGACCGTCGGCCGAGGCCGCGGCCACTACCGCGGCCACGACCCCGGCCGCACCCGGGTCGGTGGTCCCCGACGAGGACCCGTTCTACGCCGCGCCCGCCAACATCGCCTCGTACGAGCCCGGCGCGGTGGTCGACAGCCGCCCGGTGACCTTGTGGAGCCTCGGCGGACCGCTCGTCACTCGCTCCTGGCAGGTGAGCTACCGCAGCAACGACTCGCACATGAACCCCAAGCTCGACGTCACGACGCTGGTCGTCCCGACGACCCCGTGGCACCTGGGTCCGCGTCCTGTGGTCTCGCTGCAGGCGGCGGAGGACAGCACGGGCACGAGATGCGCTCCGTCGTACGCGCTCCTCAAGGGAACCGACGTTCAGCTGCCACCGATGGCCGCGCCGATGCTCGCCGCCGGGTACGCCCTGGCGATCCCCGACCACGAAGGACCGAAGTCGGCCTTCCTCGCCGGCCCGAACGCCGGTCACGCCGTCCTCGACGGCATCCGAGCCATCAAGAGCTTCGGGCAGGGTGGTGTCGGGACCAAGAACAAGTGGGCGTTGGCGGGCTACTCGGGCGGCGCGCACGCGACCGGCTGGGCGGCGCAGATGCAGCCGACGTACGCACCCGATGTGAAGCTCGTCGGCGCTGCCATGGGCGGCACGCCGTCCAACCCGGAGGCGGTCGGTCGCTACATCGACGGCGGGTTCTTCGCCGGCTTCGAGTTCGCCGCGGCGTACGGGATCAGTCAGGAGTACCCCGAGGCCGGGATCCCGGACCTGCTCAACGCCGAGGGGCGGGAGGCCTGGAAGAAGATGGACGGGATGTGTCTGGCCGACCTGATCGCGTCCTTCGCCTTCAAGAAGCTCGAGGACCACACCGACGTACCCGACCCGCTGTCCGTGCCGTCGGTCAAGGCAGTCATCTCGTCGATCACCATGGGCGCGTCCGCTCCGACGACCCCGATCTTCAGCTACCACGCCAACACCGACGAGGTCGTGCCGGTCGGCCAGCACAACACGCTCGACCGGGCATGGTGCGGCAAGGGAACCAGGATCAAGATCCATCG
>NZ_JBOHDN010000356.1:0-8357 GCF_050699375.1 Nocardioides sp.
GGCTGACGTAGTGGTCGATCATCGCGCGGGTGACCGACGGCGCGAGCAGTGCATCGCCGCGCGCCGCGACCCGGACCGCGTGCACGAAGTCCTCCGGCTGGACGTCCTTGACGAGGAAACCGGCAGCGCCGGCGCGCAGGGCTTCGAGGACGTACTCGTCCATGCCGTAGTTGGTCAGGATCACGACGTGTACGTCGGTCAGCGCAGGGTCGGCGGCGATCCGCCGGGTCGCCTCGAGACCGTCGGCCACCGGCATCTGGATGTCGACCATCGCCACATCGGGCAGGTGCTCGCGGGCGAGCGCGACCGCCTCGATGCCGTCGGCGGCCTCGGCGACCACCTCGATGTCGTCCTCGATGTCGAGGAGGGCCCGGAAACCACTGCGGATGAGCGGCTGGTCGTCGACCAGGAGCACCCGGATCACGACGTACGCTCCACCGGCAGTCGCGCCTCGACCATGAAACCGCCCTCCTCGCGGGGCTCTGCCCGCAGCTGACCTCCGAGCGCGAAGACTCGCTCCCGCATCCCGAGCAGCCCGATGCCGGGGACGGTCGTGGCCGGCGCACCGGTGCCGTTGTCCTCCACCCGGATCCCGAGCGAGTCGGGCCGGTGGTCGATGTGGACCGACGCGGTGGTGGCCGCGGCGTGGCGGGTCACGTTGGTCAGCGCCTCCTGGACGATCCGGTAGGCCGTCCGGCCGACCGCGACCGGCACCGTCCCGGGCTGCCCGTCGAAGGTCAGGGTGACGTCCAGCCCGGTGGACCCGGCCGATCCCACCAGGTCGCGTACATCCTCGAGCCCCCGCGGCGGGTTCGGATCGTCGTCACGGAGCGCCGTCAGCGTGGCCCGCAGCTCGCGGGCCGCCTCGCGCCCGGCCTCCCGGATCGCCAGCAGCGACTCGGGGACCTTCTCGCCACGCCGCTGGGCCACGTGGACGGCGGCCTCGGACTGGACCTTGATGACCGAGATCTGGTGGGTGAGGGAGTCGTGCAGCTCGCGGGCGATGTGGAGGCGCTCGTCGTCGGCCCGGCGCTGGGCTGCGGCCTCCCGGGTGCGCTCGGCCTCGTCGGCACGCCGCTCGGCCTGCCGGAGCGCCTCGCCGGCGGCGCCCGCTGCGATCAGCCAGGCGATCTCCAGGGCCCCGCGCGCCTGCTCGGAGGCGGCGCCGAGGTCGCCCGCGGAGGCGTACGCCACCAGGAACAGCCCGCTCTGCATCACCACTGCGGCCAGCACGGTGACCAGCCGGTGCCCTTCTCGCACGGCCGCGTAGACGGCGACCAGGAACGCGATCACCGCGACGTCGAACCCGAGCGCCTGGAAGGCCAGCCCGCACGCGCCGCAGGCGACCAGTACGACGACCGGTGCCCTGCGCCGGAAGACCAGGACCAGACCGCTCGCGACCAGCGCGGCGTAGCCGAGAAGCTCGTAGCCGGAGCCGGGTTGATCGCCGCTCAGCGCAGCGGCCAGCTGGGCCACGGCCACACCAGCGGCGATGACCCAGTCCCCGACCGTGATCCGCCGCCTGGCCATGCGAGCAGGATATGCCCGGCCACGCCGCCCGCGAGTCCCGCTGGCGTGGGACTTCCGGCTACCACGTACGCAGTAGCGACGGCGCCGAAGAGCCCACGCAGGCAGGACGACTCCGGCGTGCGCCGGCGGGACGATCGAGTCATCAGATCGAACTCGAAAGAAGGAGTCCTCATGTCCCTGAACGACGTGCTCATCGGCGCCGCCGACGTCGGCGCCTACACACTGACCACCGGCCGGCTGTGGGCGACGCTCGCCGCGTTCGTCGGCCTGGCCGGAGCCGTGGCCGGCGCAGCGGCGCTGGCCCGTGCCGTACGCGGCATCGGCAACCGTGGCCGCAACGGCGCCGTGGTGGCGCTCGGTTGCGGCGCGATCGCCCTGGTCGTCGGCGTCGTCAACCTGCTCGTGGCCGACGGCGGACCCGGCACCGGCAACGGCGTGGTTGGCGGCGGGATGGCGATCGTCCTCGGCCTCGTCGCCATAGTCCTGGGCGCCCTCACCCTGCGCAGACCCCGCCGAGGCGGCGCGTCCTGACCGGATCCATCGCCGAGTCGGCGCGTCAGAACGAGCCGACTCGGCCGGATTCTTGGTCAGTTTGTGCCGACTCGGCGGATCATCGGCGTGTCAGAGAGACGAGGACCTCGTGGTGGTCGGTGTTGGGGAACATGTCGAGCAGGCGGGCCGAGACGGGGCGGAGCGAGGGCATGTCGAGCAGGTCGCGGGCGAGGGTGTCGACGTTGCACGAGGAGTAGACGACGTGCTCGACCCCTGACTCCTCCAGCCACCCGGCGAGCGAGGAGCCGATCCCGCGCCGCGGCGGGTTGACGATGACCAGGTCGGGTGCGGAGCCGGCGGAGAGGGCGTACGCAGCGGCATCCCCGGCCACCCAGCTGGTGCCAGGGAGTCCCAGGTCCGCGGCGGTCGAGGCAGCCGCCTCGATGGCCTGCTCGCTGGACTCGACGCCCAGCACCTCCCGCCCGGGCGCGGCGACGTGCAGACCGAAGCCGCCGACGCCGCAGTAGAGGTCCCAGACGGAGGCCGGTGCGGCCGACGTCACCAGGTCGCGGGCATGGCGGTAGAGCGCGGCCGCGACGGAGGTGTTGGTCTGGAAGAACGAGTGCGGGCGCAGCCGGAGCCCGATCCCGTTGACCTCCATCGTGAGCGCCTCGCGGGCGGTCAGGAAGATCTCCTCGGGACCCTCGATGACGGCCTTGTGCTCCGGCTGGATGTTCACCGACGCCACCGCGACCGGCAGCGATTCCAGGAGCGCCGGAAGGTGCTTGCGCAGCCGGGAGAGCGCCTCGGTGGATCGCAGCACCCAGCGCACCATCAGCTCCCCGCCCGGCGCCTCGGTGAGGATCACGTGCTTGAGCTCGCCGTGCCGCTCCGGCACCGAGTAGGGCGTCAGCCGCGCGGTGGTGACGAACCGCGACAGGACCGGTAGCGCGGCCTGCAGCCCCGGTGTGTGCAGGCCGCAGGCCAGCAGGTCCACGCCGAGGCCGTCGTGCGACAGGATCCCCAGGGTCGGCGCCTCGACCGACCCGGCGACGACCATCTTCGCCTTGTTGCGAAAGCCGGCCTCCGGGCTGGAGACCGGTTCCTCCCAGCTCAGGGAGGCGTACGCCTCGAGCGCAGCTGCGACCCGGCGCTGCTTCTGCGCCAGCTGGTCGGCGTACGCCATGTCCAGCCAGCGGCAGGAGCGGCATGCGCCCGAGGTGAAGTACCCGCAGTCCATCCGTCAGATACGGCTGCCCAGCAGCGCGTTGACGCTGTCGAACGTCGTGCTGTCGGTCTCGTTGGCGGCGACGACGATCATCACGATGATGAAGATGATGTAGACGACCCAGAAGAGCATGTAGAGCGCCCCGAAGATCGTCCCGATCAGGCCGGTGATGAATCCCGCCTGAGCGTTGCCGCGCCCGCCGTAGGCGGACGGGTTCGCGTCGATCTCGGACATCACCCGCTTGCCCTTGATCCAGCCGAACGGAGCGATGAAGACGCCGATCCCGCCGCACATGACCGACAGGCACAGTCCGACGATCCCGAGCACCATCGCCGTGTTGGCCTCCGGGTGCGGGGGAGCCTGTGGGAAGCCGTACGGCGCCTGGGCATAGGGCTGGGCATAGGGCTGCGACGTCTGCGGGTAGGACTGCGATCCTTGCGGCGACCATTGCGGAGGCGTGCCGTCATCAGCGGGCTTGCTGAAGTCGGGCGGGTTCTCCGGGGGAGGAGTCGTCATCCTCAGAACTCGCTGTCGTACGGCTCGTAGGACGAGGACGGGTCGTCGAACCCGCCGCTCACGCCGACGACGACGATGCCGACGATGGCGATGATCATCAGGGCCAGGAACACCGTGCCGATGATGCCGAGGATGAAGCCCGCCTGGGCGTTGCCACGACCGCTCAGAGCGCCCGCGGCCGCGTCGATCCGCTTCTTCGCCGACAGGCCCACGAACATCGCGACCGGCGACACGACGAAGCCGATGCCACACAGGAAACCGCCGACGAGTCCGATGATGCCCAGGACCATCGCCGTGGTCGCCCCCGAGTCGGGCTGGCCGACACCGGCGCCGTACGGAGCCTGCCCGCCGTACGGCTGTGCGCCATACCCCGGCTGTGCTCCATAACCCGGCTGTGCTCCATACCCCGGCTGGGTCCCATAGCCGGGCTGGGCGCCGTAGGCAGGCGGCGGAGGCGGCGTGCCGTAGGACGGCGCAGGCGGCTTCTGGTCGAAGGTCGCGCCACCGTACGGGTTGGCCGGCTCCTCACCGGACGTCTGGCCGTGCATCGGCTGGGTCGGGTCGGGTTGCGGAGCCGGACCGGGGGAAGCGGGAGGCGGGGTCGATCCCTCGGCCGGCTTGTTGAGGTCAGGCTGATCGTCGGACGAATTCGTCATGCCCGACATTCTGTCTTAACTCTGCTGCTCCGTGGGATGCGAGGGCGTGTTGATCCAGTCGTCGACCTCGACGAGCAGGGTCTTCTTGGTCGACTCAGGAGCGGTCGACGCGGTGATCGACATCCGCGCCAGGTCGGCGAGAGTCTCGTCGGAGAGCTCATGAGCGGCCCGCATCGTTGCGTACTGCGCAGCCAGACGAGAGCCGAACAGCAACGGGTCATCGGCCCCCAGGGCCACGGTCGCCCCGGCGTCGAGCAGCTGCGGAAGCGGCACAGAGGTCAGGTCGGAGTAGACCCCGAGCGACACGTTGGACGTCGGGCAGACCTCGAGCGCGACGCCCGCGCGCACGATCTCGTCCAGCAGCACCGGGTCCTCAGCAGCACGTACGCCGTGACCCAGCCGAGTCGCGTGCAGCCTGCTCAGCACGGTGCGGATGTGCTCCGGGCCGCGCAGCTCGCCGCCGTGCGGCATCAGTCGCAGTCCCGCCCGCTCGGCGATCCGGAAGGCGTGGTCGAACTCCTCGGTCCGTCCGCGCCGCTCGTCGTTGGAGAGCCCGAACCCGACCACGCCGTGGTCGACGTACTGCCCGGCCAGGCGCGCGAGGATCCGTGCGTCCATCGGGTGCCGGGTGCGGTTGGAGGCGATGATCACCGCGATGCCGAGGCCGGTCTCCCGCTCCGCGTCGGCGACGGCCGAGAGCACCAGGTCGGTGAACGCGGTGATCCCGCCGAACTTCGTCGCATAGCCCGAGGGGTCGACCTGGATCTCGAGCCACCTGCCGCCGTCGCGTACGTCGTCCTCGGCGACCTCCATGACGAGCCGCCGGATGTCCGATTCGGTACGCAGCACCGACCGCGCCACGTCATAGAGCCGCTGGAACCGGAACCAACCCTTCTCGTCGGCCGCGCTCAGCGTCGGCGGCCAGTCCGAGACCAGCTGCTCGGGCAGCCGGATCCCGTCACGGGCGGCCAGCTCGAGCAGGGTCTGGTGGCGCATCGCACCCGTGAAGTGCAGGTGCAGATGCGCCTTCGGCAGCGTGCGAAGGTCGCGTCGGGCATCACTCATGTGGGCAGCACTCACGCGACCGCCTCCGTCGCGCAAGCGCCAGAATACGGACGCGGTCGCGTGATGACCTCTTGGTTCGCTCGCTTACGCTCTCTCACGCGAGCAGCTTCTCCGCGGCGGCCAGCTTCACGCACACCGTGACGACCTGCATCGCCCCGCTGACCTGCTCCAACGGCGGGAAGCTCGGCGCCAGCCGGATGTTGGTGTCCTCGGGGTCGACCTTGCCGGGGAACGCCGACCCGGCAGGGGTCAGCGCGACGCCCGCGCTCTTGGCCAGCTCGATCACCCGGGTGGCGGTGCCGGGGAGCACATCGAGGCTGACGAAGTAGCCGCCGGCGGGCTTGGTCCAGGTCGCGACGCCGAGCGCTCCGAGCTCGTCGGAGAGCGCGTTCTCGACGGCCGCGAACCGCGGCGCGAGCAGCTCGCGGTGCTTGGCCATGTGGTCGCGTACGCCGGCCGCCGAGCCGAAGAACTCCGCGTGTCGCAGGTGGTTGACCTTGTCCGGCCCGATCGCGCCGTGGCTGAGGTGGTCGAGCCACCAGGCGACGTTCTCCTTCGAGCCGCCGAAGAAGCCGACGCCCGCGCCCGCGTAGGTGACCTTGGAGGTCGAGGCGAAGACGAGCGGACGGTGCGGGTTGCCGGCGGCGTTGGCCAGCGAGACGACGTCGGCGGTCTTGGTCTCGGCCGGGGTCAGGTGGTGCAGCGCGTAGGCGTTGTCCCAGAAGATCTTGAAGTCGGGCGCCGCGGTCGGCATCGAGGTGAGCCGCTCGGCGATCTCCTGCGAGGTGGTGTCGCCGGTCGGGTTGGCGTACGTCGGCACCAACCACATGCCCTTGATCGCCGGGTCGTCCTTGACCAGGGCGGCGGTTGCCTCTACGTCGGGTCCGTCGGCGCCCATCGGCACCGTGAGCATCTCGATCCCGAACCACTCCAGCAGCGTGAAGTGCCGGTCGTAGCCAGGCACCGGGCAGACGAACTTCACCGTCTCCTCCCGACCCCACGGGCGCTCGCTGTCCACCCCGCCGTGAAGCCACAGATACATCAGCGTGTCGCGCATCATCGTGAGGCTCGAGGCGCCGCCCGCGATGAGCTGGGCGGGCTCGAGACCGAGGAGCTCGGCATAGATCTCACGGATCTCGATGCCGCCGGCCAGACCGCCGTAGTTGCGGGTGTCGGTGCCGTCCGGGGCCGTCGTCGACTTGGGCAGCTGGAGCAGGCCGTCGGAGAGGTCGAGCTGGTCCGCCGAGGGCTTGCCCCGGGTCAGGTCCAGCTTCAGGCCCTTGGCCACCAGGTTGTCGTACGCCGTGCGCTGCTCCGTTGCGAACGCTTCGAGTTCCTCGCGCGAGAGCTCGGCGAGGGGACGGGGGTGAGAGGTCATGCCAGCAATCCTATGGGTCACGGGTGCCCAGTTTGGAACGTGTTAACCCGAGTGCGTAGACTCACCGGCGGTGGTCTTCCCACATGGTTAGTTGCGCCCTCAACGCGCCGCTGATGCAGACCTCCGTAGGGCACTAGCTCAACTGGCAGAGCATCGGTCTCCAAAACCGAAGGTTGGGGGTTCAAGTCCCTCGTGCCCTGCAAAGCCGGACCAGCGATGGAAACGTTTCGAGAGAAGGTGACGGCGTGACGGACAGCAAGGCAGTCCCGACTCCGAACGAGAAGAAGACGGAGAAGCGCACCAGTCTCCCGACCTTCTACCGTCAGGTCGTGGCCGAGCTCCGCAAGGTCGTGTGGCCGACGCAGCAGCAGCTCACGACGTACTTCATCGTGGTCCTGGTCTTCGTCCTGGTCATGATGGCGATCACCGCGGGCCTTGACCTCGGGTTCGGCAAGTTGATGTTCTGGGTGTTCGGCGGCCGCGACGCGTGATCGCGTGGGCCCCGGCCCGCGGAGCACACCCGAAATACACATTCAACGGTTTGGAGCAGCACGTGTCTGAGCAGGACTACACCGAGGAGACCGAGGTCCTCGAGACGGCCGATGCCGCCGCCGACGTTCCTGCCGAGGCTGCGCCCGAAGAGGTTGCACCCGAGGACGCCGCTGAGGCCGAAGACAGCGAAGAGGCCGCCGAGGGCGAAGAGGCCGCCGAGGGCGAGGAGGCCGTCGACGGCGAAGAGGCCGTCGATAGCGAAGAGGCCGTCGATAGCGAAGAGTCCTTCGACGAGATCGTCGAGGGCGAGGCCCCCGAGGCTGCCGAGGACGACCCGCTGGAGGCGTTCCGCCGCGAGCTGTGGGCGAAGCCGGGCGACTGGTTCGTCATCCACACCTACTCCGGCATGGAGAACCGGGTGAAGTCCAACCTGGAGAACCGCATCGTCTCCCTCAACATGGAGGACTACATCCACGAGATCGTGGTCCCCACCGAAGAGGTCCCGGAGATCAAGAACGGCCAGCGCAAGATGGTCAAGCGCACCGTTCTCCCGGGTTACGTGCTGGTTCGGATGGATCTCACCGACGAGTCCTGGGCCGCCGTACGCCACACCCCGTCGGTCACCGGCTTCGTCGGCCACAGCCACCAGCCGGTGCCGCTGTCGATGACCGAGGTCGAGAACATGCTCGCCCCCGCCGTCGTCGCCCAGGCCGAGGCCGAGGCTGCCGCCGCCGGTGAGGCCGCCACCTCGAGCTCCGGTGCCACCGGCACCGCCAAGAAGCCCGTCGAGGTCGTCGACTTCGCAGAGGGCGACTCGGTCACCGTCGTCGACGGTCCGTTCGCCACCCTGCACGCCACGATCACCGAGCTCAACGCCGAGTCCCAGCGTGTCAAGGCGCTCGTCGAGATCTTCGGCCGCGAGACCCCCGTCGAGCTCTCCTTCAACCAGATCGAGAAGGTTTGAGCCTGCGACCCTGCGAGCGAAGCGAGCAGGGTCGCA
>NZ_JBOHDN010000357.1:0-6835 GCF_050699375.1 Nocardioides sp.
GTCCCACCCTGTGGGGTAGTTGCGCCGACTCGGTCCTCTGGGGTGGGACAGACGCGCCGACTCGGTCCTCTGGGGTGGGGCAGACGCGCCGACTCGGTCCTTTGGGGTGGGGCAGACGCGCCGACTCGGGGGTCTGGGGTGGGACAGATGCGACGGGTCGGCATGGCTCGGCTAGCGTTGACGGTGTGGATCTGCAGCAGCGCATCAGTGACCGGGCCGGTGAGATTCTGCTTTTCGCCGTCACACCGCCGAGGGTGACGACGGCGCCTGAGAGGGTGCAGCAGATCGCGGAGATCACGCTCGAACGGATCAAGCCGCTCGATCTCGACGGGCTGGTCCTCTACGACATCGACGACGAGTCCGACCGCAACCCCGAGGAGCGGCCGTTCCCGTTCGTACGCACCCTCGACCCCGCCGAGTTCCTGGAGCGCAACCTCGAGGGTCTCGACGTGCCGGCCGTCGTCTACCGCGCCACCGGGAAGTATGACGAGCCGACGCTGCGCGACTGGGTCAAGACCCAGGATCCGGCCAAGGCTCTGTCGGTCTTCGTCGGTGCCTCCTCGGGCGAGAAGCGGGTCGCCACGAGTCTGCGGCGCGCCCAGGAGATCCGGAACGAGGCCAACCGCGACCTGCTCCTCGGAGCCGTCGCGATCCCCGAACGGCACACGGCCAAGGGCGACGAGCACCTTCGCCTGATCGCGAAGCAGGAGGCGGGCTGCTCCTACTTCGTCACCCAGGTCGTCTACGACGTCAACGCCGCCAAGAACCTCGTCTCCGACTACCGCTACGAGTGCGACGCGCGCGGCGTACGGCCCGTCCCGATCGTGTTCACCTTCTCCGTGTGCGGGTCGATGAAGACCCTGGAGTTCCTCCGCTGGCTCGGCGTCGACGTCCCGCGCTGGATCGAGAACGAGCTGCGCCACGCCACCGACACCCTCGACGCCTCGCTCGAGCAGGCCGAGGCGACCGCGACCGAGCTGATGTCCTTCTGCCGCCAGCTCGACGTTCCGTTCGGCATCAACATCGAGTCCGTCTCGATCCGCAAGGTCGAGATCGAGGCGTCCGTACGCCTCGCCGAGCGACTCGGTGGGAAGCTGGCGCGCTGAGGTCGGCCGGTTCCTTCGTCAAGGTATGCAGACGAAGGCTCACATCCCGTGCGGAGGTCCGTCAGGGATGTGAGCCTTGACCTGCATACCTTGATGGAGGAACAGCGCTACAGCCCCGTACGCATCGCCCACAGCTCGGGGAACAGGATGATGTCGAGCTGCTTGCGCAGGTAGGAGACCCCGCTGGTCCCGCCGGTGCCGGGCTTGAAGCCGATGATCCGCTCGACGGTGGTGACGTGGCGGAACCTCCAGACCCGGAATGCGGTCTCCAGGTCGGTCAGCTCCTCGCCGAGCTCGTAGAGGTCCCAGTGCTTCTCCGGGTCCCGGTAGACCTCGCCCCAGGCGGCCTCGACGGCGTCGGAGGCGGCGTACTCCTGCTTCCAGTCCCGGTCGAGATGATCGGCCGGGATGTCGAAGCCCCGCCGGGCCAGCAGCCGCAGCGAATCGTCGTAGAGCGAGGGACGTCCGTACGCAGCCAGCACATCGCTCTCGTGAGGCCGTCCCTCGTGCACGCGGAGCGTGTAGGCCGCCTTGTTGCCGAGCGCGAACTCGATGCACCGGTACTGCCACGACTGGAAGCCCGAGCCGGTGGCCAGGTAGGGGCGGAACTTGTCGTACTCGGTCGGGGTCAGCGTCGAGAGGACGTCCCAGGCGTGGACGAGCTGCTCCATGATCCGCGAGACCCGGGCCAGCCCCTTGAACGCCGGTCGCACCGCATCCTCGGCGAGAAGCCGCTGCGCCTCGGTCAGCTCGTGCAGCGCGAGCTTCATCCACAGCTCCATCGCCTGGTGCTGCACGATGAAGAGCATCTCGTGGTGGTCGCCCGAGAGCGGATGCTGCGCGCCGAGCACCTCCGGCAGGTGGAGGTAGTCGGAGTAGTCCATCGGAAGATCCTGCGCCCCGCCGACTTCACGGCTCATGTGACTGCTCCTCGGGTCCAGAAGCGCTCGTCGCGCCATTCGTCGTTGTCCATCACCGCGACCAGGTGGTCGACGGCGTCCCAGATGTCGGCGTAGCGCGTGTAGAGCGGGGTGACGCCGAAGCGCAGGATGTCGGGCTGCGTCCCGTCCGCCGGCCCGGCGCGGAAGTCGCCGACCACACCTCGCTCGATGAGCGCCTGCACGATGGCGTACGCGGCGCCGGCCGAGGCGGAGCCCGAAGCAGCAGACCCCGTGCTCAGCGAGAGCTGGCTGCCCCGCCGGGCGTCGTCCATCGGCGACTCGATCACGAAGCCTGGAAGCCGGGAGCCGACGAGGTCGGCGAAGAGCCGCGTCAGCGCGAGCGACTTCTCCCGGAGCGCCGGCAGGCCGCCGTACGCCTCGGCGGCGAGCACCGTGTCGACCCCGCACTCGAGGGCGGAGATGCCGATGACGGCCGGGGTGCCGGACAGATAGCGCGAGACCCCCTCCGCCGGCCGGTAGCCCGGCGACATCTCGAACGGTGCCGCGTGGCCCATCCAGCCCGACAGCGGCTGCTCGAAACGGTCGACGTGGCGCGGGTTGACCCACAGGAACGCCGGCGAGCCGGGGCCGCCGTTGAGGAACTTGTAGCCACAGCCGATCGCGAAGTCGGCCTCAGCGCCGACAAGGTCGACCGGCACCGCACCCGCCGAGTGGCACAGGTCCCAGACCGCGAGCACGCCGTGCTCGTGCGCGAGAGCGGTCACCGAGGCCATCGAGTGCAGGTAGCCCGTGCGGTAGTTGACCTCGGTCAGCATCAGCACTGCCGTTCGGTCCAGCAGCCCCGAGATCTCGTCGGGCGAGTCGACCAGCACCAGCTCGTAGCCACGCTCGCGGCACAGCGAGGAGGCGATGTAGAGATCGGTCGGGAAGTTGCTGCGCTCGCTGACCACCACCCGGCGCTCAGGTGAGTCGACGGACGCGATCGAGAGCGCCGAGGCGAGCACCTTGTAGACGTTGAGCGAGGTCGAGTCGGCGACGACAACCTCGCCCTGACCTGCGCCGACGAGCCGGGCGACCTTGTCGCCGACGCGCTGGGGCAAGGAGATCCAGGAGGCCGTGTTCCAGGACTCGATCAGCCCTCGTCCCCACTCCTGCGTGACCACCTCGGCGACCCGGCCGGCGGTGGTGCGGGGGAGCGCGCCCAGCGAGTTGCCGTCGAGGTAGATCGTCCCCTCGGGCAGCTCGAAGAGGTCGCGCAGCGGTGCCAGCGGGTCGGTGCGGTCGAGATCGACAGCGTCGTCGCGGTTCATCCGCCGATCTCCTTGAGCGGCCTGAGCACGGCCCGAACCGGCGCGGCGTCGGAGGTGGTGAGCTTCAGCGGCAGCGCGATCAGCTCGTAGTCGCCCGCCGGCACCTCGTCGAGCAGCAGGTTCTCCAGGATGCGTACGTCATGACGATGGGTCGCGAAGTGGGCCGGAAGGTCCTTGGAGGAGGACGGGTCAAGACTGGCCGCGTCGGTGCCGACCAGCCGCACCCCGTTGGCGGCCAGGAGCTCGATCAGCGCGGGGTCGAGCGCGCAGAACGAGTCGTCCCAGGTCGTCGGCTGGGTGGCGTACGTCCGGAAGAGCACCCGCGGCGGCAGATCGGCGACGTCGATGTCGTCGATGTCGTCGGCGGTGACCAGCGGACGCACCCCGGACACGTCGATCACCCGGCACGGACCGAGGAACGGCTCCAGCGGCATCTCGCCCGCGGGCGCCCCGTCGTCGGTGAAGTGCAGCGGAGCATCCGCGTGCGCGCCGACGTGGGCCGACAGGGACAGCTCAGCGACGTTGACCGGGCACCCCGGCCCGATCCGGAACGTCCAGTCGACCTCGGTGGCATGGTCACCGGGGAAGACCGGCGACTCCGCGTGAACGGGTGGTGAGATGTCCCACAATTGCGCCATGCTCCGCAGCCTAGATGACCCGATTCTGCGCCGACTCGGCGCATCGTGACCGGTCATCCAGCCGAGTCGGCGCGTTATGACGAGCCGAGACGACCGGAGCGAGGTCGAGCGGCGAGCTTGCTCGTCCGCTCGCGCCGAGCGAGGGAGTAACCGCGCGAAGCGCGGACTCGGCGCGGGATCGCGTCAGGACGAGCCGACTCGGCGCTCGGTCGCGTCAAGATGAGCCGACTCGGCGCTTCAGGCGCCGAAGAACTCAGTGGCGACCGGAGCCAGGGCGTCGGCCTTGACCATGTGGTTCTGCCCGTCGAGGACGACGTAGCGGCCCTCGGGAACGGCCTTGGAGATGGCCTGCTGGGCGTTGGTCATGTAGGTCGGGCTCTTGCTCCCTGCCACGCTCAGCACCGGCACCTTCACGCGCTCGTAGTAGTTCCGCGGAAGCGGCAGACCCTGCTCGAAGGGCAGCACGATCGAGAAGTCGTACGGCAGAGTGTGCGCGACAGCCGACAGCTTCTTGAACGCCGGTGTCAGCCGCATGACCTTGACCGCGATCCAAGGCATCCCGACGGTCCGCAGGAACAGCTCGACCGCCGCGGCCCGGCGGCCGCTCTCGGCCAACTTCCCGACCCTGTCGCCGAGATCGGCGTCGTTGGGCTCATGGGTGTCGTCGAGGATGAACGGGGCCTCGTAAGCGAGGATCGCGTCGATCGAAAGCTCCGCACGGGCCGCCTCCAGCGCCAGCGCGGCGCCCGAGCTCTGACCGAGCAGGTAGGCATGCCCGCCCGCGGCCTCGATCACGGCCCCGAGATCGGCGACCTCCTGCTCGACGGCTTCCGCCGTTCCTGGCGTGGCCGGTTTGGCGATGGTGCTCTCACCGCGCCCCCGGCGGTCGTAGCGGTAGACGGTGAACGTGTCCGACAGCGCCGCCGCGAGGTCCTTCGACGGACCCATCTCGCGGTAGCAGAGCGCTCCGTCGACAAGCACGAGCGCCGGTCCCGAGCCAGTGACCTCGTAGGCGATGGTCGAGCCGTCGGCGGAGGTGGTGGTCTTGGTGGTCATGGCATGTCTCCTGATCCAGCGGTGGTCGAGCCTGTCGAGATGACCCGGTTGATACTTACGCGTCGGACGAGACCTCCTCGCTTCGACACGCGGCCGCACGTTTCTGGAGAAGCTCCTGTTCCCCGGCGTTGGTGGTCAACGAGGCCGCCTCGTCGAAGGCCGCCGCGGCCTCGAGGTGCCGCCCGGCGCGGTGCAGCAGGTCACCACGTACGCCGGCAGGCAGATGCGACCCCGGAAGCGCTTCCTCGGGGAGTGCCGCCAGGATGGCCAGCCCGGCATCGGGACCGAAGGCGCGCCCGTGCGCCACTGCCCGGTTGACCTCGATGACAGGGCCGGGGACGCCGGTCGCGAGCATGTCGTAGAGGCGTGCGATCTCGGCCCAGTCGGTCTCCTCGGCCCGTCGGGCGCGGCCGTGGCACGCGGCGATCATCGCCTGCACCAGATAGCTCCCGCCAGGGGTGCCGGAGGAGGCGAGCGCTGTCGCCCGGTCGACCGCGGCCAGGCCGCGCCGCAGCAGCAGCTGGTCCCAGCGGGTCCGGTCCTGGTCCTCGAGCAGCACCGGGTGACGCTCGGCGTCCGCCCGCGCCGCGAGCCGCGACCCCTGGATCTCCAGCAGCCCCTGCAGCGCCTGCGCGTCGGGATCACCCGGGGCGTGCGCGGCCAGCATCCGGGCCAGCCGCATCCCCTCCAGACACAGCTCGGGCCGGGTCCACGACGGTCCCGACGTGGCCGCGTAGCCCTCGTTGAAGACCAGGTAGATCGTCTGCATCACGTCGCGCAGCCGTGCCGTGCGTTCCTCGCCGGTGGGCAGCTCGAACGAGGCCCCGACCTCCGCCAGGGTGCGCTTCGCTCGCGAGATCCGCTGTCCGACGGCAGACTCCTTGGCGAAGTAGGCCCGCGCGATCTCGGCGGTCGTCAGCCCGCCCACCAGCCGCAGCGTCAGCACCGTGCGGGAGTCGGGAGCCAGGGCCGGATGGCAGGTGAGGAACATCAGCCGGAGCACATCGTCCTCGATATGGTCGACCGCGGCAGCCAGGTCAGGCATCTCACCCTCCTCCAGTTCGTGCCCCAGCAGGGCGACCTTGCGGCGCAGCACCTCGTCGCGTCGGAAACCGTCGATCGCGCGCCGCTTCGCGATCGACATCAACCACGCGCCGGGGTTGCGAGGGATGCCCTCGCGCGGCCACTGCTCCAGGGCCGCGACGAGGGCGTCCTGGGCGAGGTCCTCGGCCAGGTCGAGGTCGTGCGTCATCCGTGCCAGTCCGGCGAGGAGACGTACGGACTCGTTGCGCCAGACCGCGACGATCGCGTCTTCGGTGGGCGAGCTCATTCAGCCGGGGTCGGTGGCCCGAACAGCGGCCGCATCTCCACGACCGCGTCCTGGCCGGGCCACAGGTCCACGTGGAGCTGGATCATCCTGCGCCCCAGCTCGAGTGCCTCCTCATGGGAGCGGACCTCGAAGAGCGAGAACCCTCCGGCGACCTCCTTGGCCTCGGCGAAGGGTCCGTCGATGTGGGTCACCTCCCCGGCGCTCAGCCGGATCTCCACCGCGGGACCGAGCCCGTCGGCATCGAGGAGGATGCCGTCGGCGTACTGCTGCTTGATCTCGGTCTCCACCGCCTCGATCAGCGCGGCCGGGGGTGGCCCGGCGTCGGGGGCCGTCTTCACGAACATCATGTAGCGCATCGCGTCACTCCTCTGAGGTGCTGTCGCGCGGCCTGCTGCAGCGCGCTCACACCTACGCGTCGCACTGACTTTGCCGGTTTCGACACGGGGAGTCCAGGAAAGGGATGAGGTTGTGAAGCTGAGAGTGACCTATGGAC
>NZ_JBOHDN010000358.1:0-1752 GCF_050699375.1 Nocardioides sp.
TGGCCTCGTCGACGAAGCCCATGATCCGGTCGGTCTGCTCGGGCGAGACGATCGCGCCCATGCCGGCGGCCGGATTGAGCGGGTCGCCCGGGGCGTACGCCTGGGCCTCCTTGGCGACGAGGTCGACGAACTCCTCGTGGACCTCGCGCTGGACGAGGACGCGCGAGTGGGCCGAGCAGACCGCGCCCTGGTTGAACCAGATGCCGAAGGCGGTCTGCTTCGCGGTGGCGGCGAGGTCCTCGGCGTCCGCGAAGACGACGTGCGGGCTCTTGCCGCCGCACTCGAGCCAGACCTGCTTGAGGTTCGACTGGCCGGCGTACTGCAGGAAGTACGCACCGACCTCGGTCGAGCCGGTGAAGGCGAGCACGTCGACGTCGGGGTGGAGCCCGAGGGCGCGGCCGGTGGTCTCGCCCAGGCCGGGGACGACATTGAGGACGCCGTCGGGGATCCCGGCCTCGGCGGCGAGCTCGGCGATCCGCAGCGCGGAGGACGGCGACTGCTCTGCAGGCTTGAGGACGACGCTGTTGCCCGCCGCCATCGCCGGAGCGACCTTCCAGGCGAGCATGTCGACCGGGTAGTTCCACGGGACGACGGCGCCGACGACGCCGAGCGGCACGCGACGGATCAGCGCCGTGGTGCCCGGCGGGGTCGGGGCGACCTCGTCGTTGATCTTGTCGATCGCCTCGGCGTAGTAGCGGAACAAGTCCACCGAGAACGGCAGGTCGAGGTCGTACGCGTCCACGACCCGCTTGCCCATGTCGAGCGCGTCCAGCACCGCCAGCTCGGCGGCGTGGTCGGCGAGGAGGTCGGCGAAGCGGAGCATCCGCTCCCGGCGGAAGGACACCCCCGCGCGCGACCATCCGCCGTCGTCATACGCAGCCCGCGCGTCCCGCACGGCGGCGTCGACACCAGCGGCGCCGGCATCGGCGACCTCGGCGAGCAGTGCGCCGGACGCGGGATTGCGGTTCTCGAAGGAGCCCTCCGCGGTGTCGATGGAGCGGCCGCCTACGAACGGTCGGGTCCGGAGTCGGACGTCGGCGGCAATCTCTCGCCAGTCTTGATGGGTACGCACAAGCAAGTCCTTTCTTTGCGCTTCACCGCAAATATGACCCCCGCCACACCAGGTGTCAATCATTCGCCCGCAGATTTCACATACGCGTTACGGTTGGGCATGGCTCGACGCAAGGACCAGACCGCTCGGCGCGAACATCTGACCGCGGCAACGCTGACCGTGATCGCCACCCAGGGACTGGCCGGCGCCACGATGAAGAACATCGCCGCGGAGGCCGGCATCTCGCCGCGCCTGATCGCCTACTACTACCCCGAGCTCGACGGCCTCATCGAGGCTGCCCACCAGGCCGCGACCGACCGCTACTACTGGTCGCGGCAGCGGGCGATCGAGGGCGACCTGTCCCCCGCCGAGAAGCTCGGCCGCCTGATGCACTCGGGTCTTCCCCGAGGTGAGGACCTTCTCCTGAGCCAGGTCCTCGACGAGATCTCGGTCAACGCGAGCCGCAGCCCGATGCACGCGACCCTGATGACGCTGCTCTTCGACCGCGAGGTCTCGCTCTACACCGCCGTGCTCGAGGTCGGGCGCGCGACCGACGTCTTCACCCTCACCGACTCCGCCGAGGCGATCGCCCGCAACTTCGTGGCCCTCGAGGACGCCTTCGGCCTCCACCTGCTCGCCCACAACTCGTCGCTGACCCTGGAGCGCGCCGAGCAGCAGCTAACCAGCTACGCCCACTCCGC
>NZ_JBOHDN010000359.1:0-11771 GCF_050699375.1 Nocardioides sp.
CCCGACGGTGATCTCGGTCAGAACGAGCCGACTCGGCAATTGGGCCGGCGCTCGCGCGGCAGCCATTCGAAGCTCTCTGCCGAGGTGGTGGCGGGCTTGTACTCCAGCCCGACCCAGCCGGCGTACCCGGCCGCCTCGAGCGCGGCGAGCTGCCGCTCGAGCGGGAGGTCGCCGGTGCCGGGCTCGTTGCGTCCCGGGGCGTCGGCGATCTGGACGTGGGCGATGCGAGCGGCGTACGCAGCGATCACCGCGTCGACGTCGTCGCCGTTCACGGCGAGGTGGTAGAGGTCGGCGAGCAGACCGATGTTGGCCTCGCCCGCTCGATCGATCGCCGCGATCGCGTCGGCGGCGGTGAGCAGCGGATAGCGGTCGGCGCCACTGACCGGCTCGACCAGCACGGTGCCGCCGATGCGGGCTGCCGCACGGGCGGCCAGCGCGAGGTTCTCGGCGCCGAGCTCGTCCTGCGCCTCGGCGGCGACGTCGTCGACGCGGTTGCCGTAGAGGGCGTTGAACGCGGTGCAGCCGAGCCGCTCGCCGATGCCGATCGTGACGTCGATGTTGTCGCGGAACTCGGTCGACCGGGCCGGCCACGAGACCAGGCCGCGGTCGCCGGCGGGCATGTCGCCGGCGAAGAAGTTGAGGCCGACCAGGTGCACCCCGGCGTCCTGCACAGCGGCGACGAAGGCGTCCACGTCCGCCTCGGACGGCACCGCCTCGGCGAACGGCCACCAGAACTCCACCGCGTCGAATCCGGCGGCCTTCACCGCAGCGGGGCGCTCGAGCAGCGGAAGCTCGGTGAACAGGATCGAGCAGTTCACCTCATAGCGGAGCTGGTGGGACATCAGCGCATTCCTTCCGTATCGTGGAATTTGATTTCTGTTATTCGGAAATATAAGGATGTGAGTGGAGTCACGTCAACCCTGGACGGACCCCGACCCGCGAGGAAGTGAAGAACCGACAACGGACCTGCCCTGTGCGGGCGTCGGCGTTGTACGTTCCTCTAAAGAGATCGCGCGGGTGGGGCGTACGAACGGCCAACCGTGGAGGCACCGTGCAACTGGCAGAGCTGTTGGAGACGCCCCACCTGGGGCTGCGGCTCCTGCATGCGCCCAAGGACGCGCTGGAGCGACCCGTGGGGCGCACCATCACGATCGACCTCTTGGAGCCTGGCCGCTACCTGACCGGCGGGGAGCTCGTGCTCACCGGCCTGGTCTGGCGCCGTGGCCCCGAGGACAGCGAGACCTTCGTGTCCTCGATCTCGGAAGGCGGCGCGATCTGCCTGCTGGCCGGCGCGGCCCTGCTCGGTGCGGTTCCCGACGACCTCGTCGCCGCCTGCCGCCGCCACCAGGTCGCCCTGGTCGAGGTCCCGGGCGACGTGGCGTTCGCCGACGTGACCGAGCACGTCGCGGCCACCGGCGCGGCCGGCGCGAGCGCCCGGATGTCGGCCAGCCTGGCCCGCCAGCGCCAGCTCCTCTCCGCCATCGCCTCGGGCCGCAGCCTCGACGAGCTGGCCGCCCGGGTGGCCTCCGAGATCGGCCACGCCTGCCGGGTGCTCACAGCCAGCGGCCGACACGTCGTACCCGGTCCTGGTGATCTCGACACCGACGTGGTCGATGCGCTCACCCGCCGCTTCCTGACCGCGGACCTGCTGCCCGCCGTGGCCGAGGTCGGGGGCCGGAGCTTCTCCCTGTTCGCCGTCGGATCGGGCCTGGCCGACCGCCTCACCGGGTGGACCGTGGTGATCGAGGGCGACCACACCACCTGGCCGCGAGAGGACCTCGACATGGTCCACGAGTTCGGCGCCATCACCGCGCTGGACCGCTCGCGGCGCGACGAGGGGCTTCGCGTCCGGCGACCTCTCGCTGCCGAGACCCTCGCCCATCTCGAGTCCGGTTCGTCACCCGCCGAGATCGGGACCGCGCTACGCCAGTCCGGGCTCGACCCCGACCGTCCGCTCGTGCTCGCCGTGGCCCAGCTCGGGCCGGGCGGCCCACCCGACGCGGTGGCCGCGGTGCTCGAGGACGTGGCCCTGGGCCTGGGACCATCCGTGGTCGCCAACGCCCGGGACGGATGCGCGGTCGCGTTCCTACCCTCACGCGCAGACCTCACCGATCAGCTGCGTACCTCGCTCGGTCGGTTGGCACCGGCCCTGCTCCGCGGCTCGCTGTCGGTCGGTCTGAGCGGGGAGAGCAGCATCGACGCACTGGCCGGCGCGCTCGAGGAGGCCCGGTTCGCGCACCGGGTCGCCCGCTCCGGCGGCGGTGCGGTGGCGCTTTCCAGCTCGGAGGAGGTCACCTCACACGTACTGCTGCTCGCCACGGTCCCCGACGACATCCGCCGCACCTACGCGCAGCGCGTCCTCGGCCCCGTCCTCGAGCACGACCGGCGCACCGGAAGCGATCTGATGGCGACCCTCGACCGATTCCTGACGTACACCGGGTCATGGACACGTACGGCGGAATCGCTCCACCTGCACGTCAACAGCGTGCGCTACCGGATCTCCCGGATCGAGGAGCTGACCGGGCGTGACCTGGGCACGATGGAGGACCGCGTCGACGTCTTCCTGGCCCTCAGATCGCTGTGAACACGGCCCGAGCCGAACTGGTCCGCCGGCCGCATGTAACACGTCGTTCGTAGGACTACTCGCCCTATTGGAACGACCGGATAGTCCTACGAACGACGTGTTACATGCGATCCCTCGCCCGGTTTGGAGCATCACACAAAGGGCCGGATCCGCGTGGACCGCATCTTCGGATGATCGACGGATGCCCAAACGAGACCGAAGAAGGAAGGCTGTGAGGTACGTCACGCTCACCAACCGCGAGAGCGCCCCCGAGAAAGGTGTGAGGCGATGAATGCCAGAGCAGTCCTGAGGTCGATCCGGCCGCAGCGTAAGGGTGCTGCCGGCACCACCCACCCCGTCGACGAGGTGCTCCCGGCCGGCAAGCTCGCCGTCTACGGCTTCCAGCACGTGCTCGCTTTCTACGCCGGCGCCGTGATCGTCCCGATCCTGCTCGCCAACTCGATCGGGTTGAGTCAGCAGGAGCTGATCCACCTGATCAACGCCGACCTGTTCACCTGCGGCATCGCCTCGATCATCCAGTCGGTCGGCTTCTGGAAGGTCGGCGTACGCCTGCCGCTGCTGCAGGGCGTCACCTTCACCGCCGTCTCGCCGATGATCGCGATCGGGCTCGCTGCCGGTGGCGGCACAGACGGACTGCTCGTGATCTACGGCGCGGTGATCGTCGCCGGGCTCGCGACCTTCTTCATCGCGCCCTTCTTCAGCCGCCTGATCCGGTTCTTCCCGCCGGTCGTGACCGGTTCGGTGATCACCATCATCGGCATCGCCCTGCTGCCGGTCGCAGCGGCGGACGCCACCGGTGGCGCCGGCCCGGCCTCGGACCCCACCAGCGGCCGCAACCTCGCCTACGCCCTGGGCACCCTCGCGCTGATCGTGATCATCCAGCGCGTGTTCAAGGGCTTCATGGCCACCGTCGCCGTGCTCGTCGGCCTGCTCGTCGGCACCCTGGTGGCGTGGGCCCTGGGCGACGCCCACTTCGACTCGGTGGCCAGCGCCGACTGGGTCGGCGTCACCACCCCGTTCCACTTCGGCTGGCCACAGTTCTCCGCTGCCGCGATCGTGTCGATGGTGGTGGTCATGCTGATCACGGCCGTCGAGACCACCGGTGACGTCTTCGCCACCGGCGAGATCGTCGAGAAGCGGATCGGTCGCGAGGACATCGCCCGCGCCCTGCGCGCCGACGGCCTGGCCACGACCTTCGGCGGCGTCTTCAACTCCTTCCCCTACACCTGCTTCGCCGAGAACGTCGGCCTCGTCCGGCTGACCCGGGTCAAGAGCCGCTGGGTCGTAGCCTCCGCCGGCCTGATCATGGTGCTGATCGGACTCCTCCCCAAGACCGGTGCGATCGTCGCCGGCATCCCGCACCCGGTCCTCGGAGGCGCCGCGCTGGCCATGTTCGCCACGGTCGCCGTCGTCGGCTTCCAGACCCTCAGCAAGGTCGACTTCCACGACCACCGCAACGTGGTGATCGTGGCCACCAGCGTCGGGCTGGCGATGTACGTCACCGCACAGCCCGAGGTCTCCCAGGCCGTCCCCGGCTGGGCCGAGATCATCTTCGGCAGCGGCATCACCCTCGGCAGCCTCACCGCGATCCTGCTCAACATCGTCTTCCACCACGTCGGCCCGAACTACGGCCCGGCCGTCGCCGGACAGCCCGGCGACGGAGTCCGGCTCGACCAGGTCAACCAGATGGGACGTACCGAGTTCGTGGAGACGTTCGACGGCCTCTTCCAGGGACCGCGGTGGATGGTCGAACGGGCCTGGGAGCAACGGCCGTTCACCGACACGCACGCACTGCGCCGAGCATTCCAGGACACGCTCTTCAGCGGCTCCGTCGAGGAGCAGCGTGAGCTGATCGAGGCCTACCCCGAGCTGGGCTCGCGCCTGGTCTCCGACGGGATCGTCGGTGAGGAGTCGCTGCGTGACCAGTCCTCGCGCGGCCTGACCCACCTCGCCGAGCCGGACCAGGAGGCTCTGACCTCGGTCACCGACGCCTACCACGAGCGGTTCGGCTTCCCACTGGTCATCTCCGTACGCGACTCCACCTCGCTCGACCGGATCCTCGCCGAGGGTCGCGAGCGGCTCGGCAACTGCGAACGGCAGGAGCACGCCGCGGCGCTCATCGAGATCGCCAAGATCGCCGGTCACCGCTTCGACGACTTCTTGCGCGAGGCCAACCCGATCCACAGCGCCCGCACCCGCAACCCGATCCGGAGCCAGTCATGACCACATCCAGCGCCCCCTGTGTCCCCTGGGTGACGGTCAACGGGGACGAGCTGCCCCTAGCCGGGGTCGCCGCCCACACCACCGCCCTCGACTGGCTGCGCGGCCGCGGCCTCACCGGCGCCAAGGAGGGCTGCGCCGAGGGCGAGTGCGGCGCCTGCTCGGTGCTGGTCGCCCGGCCCGGCACCACCTCGCCGACCGAGTGGACCTCTGTCAACGCCTGCCTCGTGCCGGTCGCCGCGCTCGACGGTCAAGAGCTCGTCACCAGCGAGGGCCTGGGGTCCAGCGACGAACTGCACCCGGTCCAGCAGGAGCTCGCCGTACGCGGCGGGTCGCAGTGCGGCTACTGCACACCGGGCTTCGTCTGCAGCCTGGCCGCGGAGTTCTACCGCCCGGGACGGGTCTCGACAAGCTCGACCACCGGTGACGGGGACGAAGCCGAGGTGTGCGATCACGAGCACGGCCCGAACGGCGTCGATCTGCACGCGCTGAGCGGCAACCTGTGCCGCTGCACCGGGTACCGCCCGATCCGGGACGCGGCGTACGCCCTGGGCTCGCCGGAGGACGGCGACGCCCTCGCGTCCCGTCAGCAGCAGCCGCCACCCGAGCCGCGACCGACCCGGATCTCCGTCGACGGCGCCGAGTTCGTCCGCCCCGAGACGCTCACCGAGGCACTGGGTCTGCTGGTCGAGCGGCCGGAGGCCCAGGTCGTGGCCGGCTCGACCGACTGGGGCGTCGAGGTCAACCTCCGCGGCCGCCGCGCGCCTCTGGTCGTGGCGGTCGACCGGCTGCCCGAGCTGCGCGAGCTCTCCTTCCGGACCGGCCACGTGGAGATCGGCGCGGCCCTCACGCTGACCGAGATCGAGCGCAAGCTCAACGGCCGGGTGCCGATCCTGGCCGAGCTCTTCCCCCAGTTCGCCTCGCGCCTGATCCGCAACAGCGCGACGATCGGCGGCAACATCGGCACCGCGTCCCCGATCGGCGACGCCCCGCCGGCGCTGCTCGCGCTCGACGCCGAGCTCGTCCTGGCCTCGCCGCGCGGCGAGCGGGTCGTCTCGCTGGCCGACTACTTCACCGGCTACCGCGAGACGGTCCTGGCCGCCGACGAGCTGATCCGCAGCGTACGGCTCCCGCTGCCGCTGGCCCCGCTCGTCGCCTTCCACAAGATCGCCAAGCGCCGCTTCGACGACATCTCCAGCGTGGCCGTGGGCTACGCGCTCGAGATCGCCGACGGAACCGTGGTCCGTGCCCGGATCGGGCTGGGCGGCGTCGCGGCCACCCCGCTGCGCGCCGTCGCGACCGAGGACGCACTGGTCGGGCAACCCTGGACCGAGGAGTCCGTACGCCGCGCCGCGGCCGTCCTCGCCGGCGAGGGCACCCCGATGGACGACCACCGCGCCAGCTCGTCCTACCGCTCCGCGATGCTGGGCCAGTCCCTGCTGCGCCTGTTCCACACCCACCCAGAGACCCACCGCGAGGAGGTGTCGGTATGAGCGCCCTGTCCGAACGCCCGGAGAACCCGATCGTCGGGATCCCGATGCCGCACGAGAGCGCCGCACTGCACGTCACCGGCGAGGCGCTCTACACCGACGACCTGGTCGGGCGGATCGCCGGCACGCTGCACGCCTGGCCGGTCCAGGCCCCGCACACGCACGCCATGGTAACCGCGCTGCGGGCCGAACCGGCGTACGCGGTCCCGGGCGTGGTCCGCGTACTGACCGCAGACGACGTACCCGGCGTCAACGACGCAGGCACCAAGCACGACGAGCCGCTCTTCCCGACCGAGGTGATGTTCCACGGCCACGCGGTGTGCTGGGTCCTCGGCGAGACGCTCGAGGCCGCCCGGCTGGGCGCGGCCGCGGTCGAGGTCGACTACGAGCCGCTGGCCTCGCTCGTCACGGTGACCGAGGCGATCGCGGCGGAGAGCTTCCAGGGCACCCCGCGCAACCTCGCTCGCGGCGACGCGGCTGCCGCTCTCGAGAACGCCGCCCACGTCTTCGAGGGCGAGTTCGAGTTCGCCGGCCAGGAGCACTTCTACCTCGAGACCCACGCGTCCCTCGCTCTTGTCGACGAGGGTGGCCAGGTGCTGGTGCACAGCAGCACCCAGCACCCCTCCGAGACGCAGGAGATAGTCGGCCACGTGCTCGGTGTCCCGAGCCACGAGATCACCGTCCAGTGCCTGCGGATGGGCGGCGCGTTCGGCGGCAAGGAGATGCAGCCGCACGGCTACGCGGCCATCGCCGCGCTCGGCGCCACCCTGACCGGCCGTCCGGTACGGCTGCGCCTGAACCGCACCCAGGACATCACCATGTCCGGCAAGCGCCACGGCTTCCACAGCACCTGGCGCGCCGGGTTCGACGACGAGGGCCACATCCTCGCCCTCGAAGCCACGCTGACTGCTGACGGCGGCTGGAGCCTCGACCTGTCCGAGCCGGTGCTGGCCCGCGCGCTGTGCCACATCGACAACGCCTACTGGGTGCCGAACATCCGCGTCGACGGCCGGGTCGCGCGTACGAACAAGACCTCCCAGACCGCGTTCCGCGGCTTCGGCGGCCCGCAGGGCATGCTCGTCATGGAGGACCTGCTCGGCCGCTGCGCGCCCCTGCTCGGCATCGACCCGATCGAGCTGCGGCGCCGCAACTTCTACCAGCAGGACCAGACCACGCCGTACGGCCAGCCCGTACGCCAGGCCGACCGGCTGGCGGCCTGCTGGGACCAGGTCGCCGACTCGGGCGA
This sequence comes from Nocardioides sp., assembly GCF_050699375.1. Classification (GTDB taxonomy): domain Bacteria; phylum Actinomycetota; class Actinomycetes; order Propionibacteriales; family Nocardioidaceae; genus Nocardioides. The sequence goes on from NZ_JBOHDN010000359.1 coordinate 7,541, forward strand.
GGTCGCTCGCAGGCGCGCCGAGATCGCAGAGTTCAACCGCACCCACCCTCACACCAAACGCGGCCTGGCGATGACGCCGGTGAAGTTCGGCATCTCGTTCAACCTCACCGCCTTCAACCAGGCCGGCGCCCTCGTCCACGTCTACAAGGACGGCTCGGTGCTGATCAACCACGGCGGCACCGAGATGGGCCAGGGTCTGCACACCAAGATGCTTCAGGTGGCCGCCACCGCGCTCGGTCTGCCCCTGTCCCGGGTCCGGTTGGCCCCGACGCGCACCGACAAGGTCCCGAACACCTCGGCGACCGCGGCCAGCTCCGGCGCCGACCTCAACGGGGCGGCCATCAAGAACGCCTGCGAGCAGATCCGCGAGCGGCTCGCCCAGGTCGCCGGCGGCCGTCTCGGGATCAGCCCCAGCGACGTACGTTTCGACGACGGTGTCGTCCACGGCCTCTCCCCCGCTTCAGGGGAGATCGGCTGGAACGAGCTGGTCAACGCCGCCTACCACCAGCGGGTGCAGCTGTGGGCGGCCGGCTTCTACCGCACCGAGGGTCTGCACTGGGATCCCAACGTCATGCAGGGCGAGCCGTTCAAGTACTTCGCCAACGGGGTCGCGGCGTCCGAGGTCGAGGTCGACGGTTTCACCGGCGACTACACGCTGCGGCGCGTCGACATCGTCCACGACGTCGGCGACAGCCTCAGCCCGCTGATCGACCTCGGCCAGATCGAGGGCGGCTTCGTGCAGGGCGCCGGCTGGCTGACCCTGGAGGACCTGCGCTGGGACACCTCCGACGGGCCCAACCGCGGCCGGCTGGCGACGCAGGCGGCGAGCACCTACAAGCTGCCGAGCTTCTCCGAGATGCCCGAGGACTTCCGGGTGAAGCTGCTCGAGAAGGCGCACGAGGAGGGCGTCGTCTACGGCTCCAAGGCCGTCGGCGAGCCCCCGTTGATGCTCGCCTTCTCCGTACGCGAGGCACTGCGCGAGGCGGCCGCCGCCTTCGGCCCGGCCGGCACCAGCCTCGATCTCGGTTGCCCCGCGACCCCGGAGGCCGTCTACTGGGCACTCGACAGGGCCCGTACGCCGCATGCTGCTGCCTCCGCCGGCGAGCCCGAGCCGGCCATGGCCGGAGGGAAGTGATCACGATGGAGTGGCTCAACGCCGTCCAGCGACTGCGCGAGCAGCGGGTCCCCGGCGTACTGGTGACCCTGACGTCCGTGCGCGGTCATTCGCCGCGCGAGGCCGGGGCGAAGATGGTCGTCTCGGCCGACCGCACCTGGGCCACCGTCGGCGGTGGCAACCTCGAGGCGGTCGCGATCGAGCGCGCTCGGGCGATGCTCAGCGAGGACCGTGCGGTGCCGGAGAACCTGAAGGTGTCGCTCTCCGACAAGGCGCCCTACCAGCACGGCGTGCAGTGCTGTGGTGGCGAGGTCGAGCTCCTGCTCGAGCCGCTGCCGGTCGTACCGTCCGTGGCCATCTTCGGGATGGGCCACGTCGGGCTCGAGCTGGCGCGCATCCTGGCCCGCCACGATCTCGAGCTACACCTGGTCGACTCCCGCGCCGCCCAGCTCGAGCCTGAGCAGCTGCGCGGGCTGGACGACGCCGTCGCCGGCATCCACGTCCACCAGGTGCCGGTGCTTCCCGAGCTCGTCATCGGCGAGCTGCCCGAGGGCACCCACGTCCTGGTCATGACCCACGACCACGCCGAGGACGCCGCGCTGTGCGACGCGGCGCTGCGCGCGTCCCATCTGGCGTCGATCGGGCTGATCGGCTCGAGCGCCAAGTGGAGCCGGTTCCGGGCCAAGCTCGCCGACGAGGGCCACACCCCCGAGGCGATCGCCCGCATCACCACACCCATCGGCCTTCCCGATCTCGGCGGCAAGGAGCCGGCCACGATCGCGGTCAGCGTCGCGGCCCGGCTGCTCCAGATCTTCGCGGGCGAGCCCGCATCAACCGAACAACAACCAAGGTGAACCCCACGATGACGCTCTTCCGAGGAACCTTCCTCGATACCCCGGACGACCCCTTCACCGGCGGTCGGCTCCGCGCCGAGCAGGACGCCGCACTGCTCGTACGCGACGGCGTGATCCGCGCCCGCGGCGGCTACGCCGACCTGCACCGTCAGCACCCCCAGGAAGAGGTCGTCGACCTCTCCGGCGGCTTCGTGCTGCCCGGCTTCGTCGACACCCACGTGCACTTCCCGCAGGTACGCGTCATCGGCGGCCTCGGCCTGCCGCTGCTCGACTGGCTCGACCAGTGCGCCCTCCCCGAGGAGGCGCGCTTGGCCGACCCCGCCTATGCCAAGGGGGTCGCCACCGACTTCGTACGCGGCCTGGTCGGCGCCGGCACCACCACGGCGCTGGTCTTCGGCAGCCACTTCGCGCCCGCGGTCGACACGGTCTTCGCCGAGGCCGCCCGGGTCGGACTGCGGATCACCAGCGGACTCGTGGTCAGCGACCGGCTCATCCGCGACGACCTGCTCACCGACCCGGACCGGGCCCGCGAGGAGTCTCTTGCCCTCGCGGACCGATGGCACGGTATCGGCCGGGCCCGCTACGCCGTGACCCCGAGGTTCACGCTGTCGTGCACCGACGACCTGCTCGCGGCCTGCGCCGACGTGCTCGGCGCGGTACCGGGCGCCATGTTCACCTCTCACGTCAACGAGAACTCCCGCGAGATCGAGGTCGTCGAGGAGCTCAGCGGCTGCGACTACGTGACCTCCTACGACCGGCACGGCCTGGTCGGCGCCGGCACCGTACTGGCCCACAACGTCCACCCCACCGACCCCGAGCTCGCCCTCCTGGCCGCCCGCGGCGCCGGCGTCGCCCACTGCGCCTCCAGCAACGCTGCTCTCGGCAGCGGCCTGTTCCCGCTCGCCCGCCACCGTGCCCACGGCGTACGCGTCGCGATGGGCTCCGACGTCGGCGCCGGCACCGGGTTCTCCCTGCTCAAGGAGGGCCTGCAGGCGTACGTCACCCAGCAGCTCCTCGGCGAGGCCGGTCACCCACTGACCCCCACCCACCTCCTCCACCTCGCCACCCGCGCCGGCGCGGAAGCCCTCGGCCTGGGATCCGCGGTGGGCGACTTCTGCGTCGGCCGCCGCTTCGACGCCCAGTGGATCAAGCCCGCCCCGAGCACACCCCTCGACGTCGGCCTCACCCACGCCGCCGACCCCACCAACGCCCTGGCGAAGATGTTCGCCCTCGGCACCCCCGCCGACGTACGCAGCGTCTGGATCGAGGGCGAGCCCGTCAACACCCCCGACCCCCACCTCGTCGGCTGACCCGTTCCCAAGATCGAGTCGGCTCGTCCTGACACGAAATCAGGCCGAGTCGGCTCGTTACGACGAGCCGACTCGACGAGCCTTCGGGTTTGACTCACACAGGTCGAGGCTCATCACGATGTCGGTCTCACGCAGACCTGTGCGAGGGATCTCGGTCTGTTCGACCACAGCGAAACCGTGCCGCTCGTAGAGACCGACCGCGCTTCTGTTGGTTCCTACGACCTCGAGAGTCAGTCGTTGGGCACCTTCGAGCGCCGCCCAGTCTCGAACGGTGATCACTAGAGCGTCTCCGAGTCCGGTGCCCCGATGGCTTGGCGCTACCCAGAGACCGGTCAATTCTCGTTCGGTGGCTGAGTCGGTGTGAATGCCGCAGGCCAGCCCCACTGCAACGTCCGCATCGAACGCCGCGAACCAGGCATTGTCGGTAAGTCTGGCCTCCCACGTTTCTAGTGAAAGCCCGCGCTCACGCGGCACCGACGAACCGAAGGCCTCCGGTGACTCCGTCATCGCGGCCACTCGCAGGTCCAGAGCGGTCGCCCACTCCGTAGGTTCCAACATCCGAACGGTCATGCGGGGATGCTAGGGCACCGCGATCACATCGTCATCCACGCCGCGTACCCGGCCACAGCGCGCCTGATCACCTCGGATCGAGACAGGTGCTCCCGCTCGGCCAGAGCGTCCAGGGTTTCGAGCTCTTCGGCAGTGAGACGGACGGCAACGACCTGCATCGGCTCGGCGCCCCGCCCCTGTCGACCTCGTCCGCGACGCTTCAGCTGATTGACGTCGTAGCCCGCTTCGGCCTCATCCGCCCACTTCTGAATCTGCTCGGCAGTACCCATAAGAAAATCGTATGACGAAAAACCAGATGCCTGTGTGGCGTGCTCGCCCTTCTTCAAGGTCGAGTCGGCTCATCCTGACGCAAAATCACGCCGAGTCGGCTCGTTATAACGAGC
>NZ_JBOHDN010000360.1:0-8170 GCF_050699375.1 Nocardioides sp.
CGGGGCGGGTCCCACACCCGCAGCTCTCCTGCCGAGACGTAGTCGCCCGGGTCGACCCCGATCTCCTCGATCGCCTCGGCGGTGCTCGCCAGCTCCAGGCCCTCTGGCCAGAACGGCAGGCTCAGCCGCGCGCCGACAGTGCGCTCGCCGATGATGTCGGTCGGGAACCAGTGCCGCAGTCCGTCCGGCTCGGTCAGCGCCCGCCACACCTTCTCGGGTGAGTGGCGAAGCAGGCGTACGTAACGAAGGCCGGTCCGCTCGTCGTCGCGGAGCACCTCGCCCATGGGTCCGGTCGTCTCTGTCATCCTTCAGTCCTCCTCGTGGTCAGGGTCGTGGCCGTCGAGCTGGACCAGATGGCGCTCGAGGGCATCCAGGCGATCGGCCCACATCCGGCGGTACGGCGCCAGCCACTCCTCCAGCTCCCGAAGCCGCTCCGGACGGAGCCGGTAGTGGCGGCGCGGTCCGTCGATGCGTACGTGCACCAGTTCTGCCTCACCGAGGGTGCGCAGGTGCTTGGAGACGTTCGGCTGAGCGAGCCCGAGGGTTTCGACGAGCTCACCCACCCCCATCTCGCGATGGTTGAGCAGGTCGAGGATCTGCCGCCGGGTCGGGTCGGCGATCGCGGTGAAGACGTCACGTGTGGGCACATCTCGAATATGCATTATCTGGAATATGCCTGTCAAGGCATGTCTAAGGCGAGGTTACAGGGGCGAGGCGATGAGGTCGTTGAGGGCCAACCCGACCGCTGTGACCGCGGACAGACCTGCGAGCACCCAGAGAATCGTCGACCCGTGCCCGGACAGCAGGGCGCGCTTCGGGGGCGGTGGGGGTCCGAAAGCGTTGGTGGCGGAAGGTTGGCCGGCGCCGGCAACGGACGGTTGGCCGCCGGCAACGGGTGGCTGGGTGGGGGCGGCGGGAGACGGGCTCGGTGCCCCTGGTTCCTCGTCTTCGCCCATCCAGTCGATGTCGTCCCGATCATCGAGGTCGTCGTCGGCTGCGGGCTTGTACGCACCGGCGCCCGCGCCGGCGGGAGCCGCCACCGGGCCCTGGCGCTGGGCGGGCGGGTAGGCGGGACCAGGCTTCACGGCCGGTCGCGGAGAAGGGGGATACCAGGGATCTGATGGCTGTTGCGCGGGTGGATACCAGGGATCCGACGGCTGCGGAGCCGCGGGAGGCCTGGGCGTCTCAGGCGCCTTCCAGCCCGTCAGCGCGAGCAGCTGCTCGGAGTCGGCGGCGAGCGCCGCGTCCAGGTGGACGCGCGCTGGATGCCCTTCGGGAAGGTCTTTGAGGACCTGGCTGTATCGCTCGATCCGGGTGAGGAGCCGAGCTCGCCGGCTGCCGTTCTTGAAGATCCACGCGAGACACGCGAGCACCACCGCGAAAAGCCCCGAGATGACCGCTGCTCCCATGGGTCGGAGCGTAGTGGGCCAGGGCGGTTCCCGCTATCGGTCCGCGACCGCCGCCGAGCGATCGCGGAGGGTTTGCGGGGTCGTTCGATCAGCAAATTGCTGGTAACTGTCGAACCGCAATGAATATACATTCCCTAAACAGGTTCAAGCTGTTTGCGCAAGGGGCCTAATACCTATCGTCTCGATATTTGGACCTATCACTCGTTTGAATTCCGTACGGCGGAACAAAGTGGTCCGTAAGTAAGGCAGTCCTTTGGTGGGAACGCCAGATTTCGCTCTGACGGCACCTCCACCGCAAATGTCCGAAAGGTCAATGTCGTGGGCGCAAAGTCCGTAGTCACCCGGGTCGAGATGACCCCAGCAGAGTCCGACACCGCAGCCAAGCTGTCGGAGTCTTTGCTCACCCGCTTCGAGAACCCGGTCACCTCGGAGTTCCTCGAGACCGCACCGTTCCTCGGCGGTGAGCTTCCCAGCAGCGTCGCCCAGGCGATCCGCGAGTTCCGCTACGACGACACGACCGACGCGTTGGTGGTCAGCGGGCTCCCGGTCTCCGCCGGCCCGACCCCGCCGCACTGGAATCACCCCGATGCCCAGACGCCGCACATGGCTGACTTCTGGCTGGCCCTGATCATGGCCCAGCTCGGTGACGCGGTCTCCTGGTCGTCGCTGCAGGGTGGCCAGCTGGTCAACAACATCCTGCCGATCCAGAAGCAGGAGAGCCTGCAGACCGGGCACAGCAGCGACGTCGTTCTCGACCTGCACATCGAGGACGCCTTCAGCGACCTGCGCTGCGACCACCTCGGCCTGATCTCGCTGCGCAACCAGGACATGGTCCCGACCACCGCCGTCGGCATCAGCTCGATCGACGTCACCGGTCCTGAGTACGCCGCACTGTTCGAGCCGCGCTACGTGATCCACCCCGACGACGAGCACCTGCGCAACCTCCGTGAGGCCGGCGTCAACGAGGACGAGCTGCTCGCCGCTCCGACCGCGGTGCTCTCCGGCTCCCCGCAGGCTCCCGACATCCGCCTGGACCCGCCCTACATGTCGGCCCTTCCGGGTGACACCGGGGCCGATCTGGCCCTCCAGCTGCTCATCATGGAGCTCTCCGCCAACGTCGAGGAGGTCGCGCTCGCTCCCGGCGAGCTCCTCATCGTCGACAACCACCGCGCCCTGCACGGCCGCAAGCCGTTCACGGCCCGCTACGACGGCACCGACCGCTGGCTGCGCCGGCTCACGACCGTGAAGGACCTGCGCCGCAGCAGGGTCGCCCGGTCGGAGGCCTCCTCGCGGATCATCGACCCGGTGCTCGAGCCTTTCCCCGCATCCCTTGAGCTCACTGGCGCTGGACGCTGACGCTCGGGATCTAGGAGGCCGCAGGCGCTACGCCTGCGGCCTCCATCTATTTCAGGACCCATCCGGTGACCTTTCGGCCTGCAGAAGTGACTTCTCGATCTGCGGGAGTGACTTCTCGGCCTGCGGGAGTGACTTCTCGGCAGGTTGATGTCGCGTACAGGGAGAGCCTGATCGGGGATACTCGTCAGCGTGAACGCGAGGCGATGGGGCATACCCGTGCTGGTGGTGGTGTCGCTGGCCCTGGTCGGCTGCGGGGATGACAGTGAGCCGAAGAAGCCGGAGGCGGCGCCGGCGGAGGAGACCTACCCCGTGTACGCCGAGACCATGGACCCCGTCGAGGCAGCCATGACGCTCGTGCCGGAGGGCGCGAAGACGTTGGCGGTGACCGACTACGACGAGGTGAAGTCGCTCTTCGGCCTCGACGACATCACCAGCAGGTCGAGCCCCGCAGATCAGAGCGACCTGTGGAACCGGGCCGACAAAGCGGCGGCCCAGGTCGGTGGCGGGCTGCTGCGCGGGGTCGACCGGCGCCTGCGCGAGCAATACAAGTGGGGTGCGGCCGACGTGGTCTGGGAGGCGAAGTTCACCGGCGGCGACACAGCGGGCTTCGTGATCAGGGTCGCCGACCGGGTCGAGCCCGGGAAGGCGATCAAGGCCGGCATCGGTCCGCTGAAGGGCGCGAGGTTCGATCCGGAGACCCACCTGATCACCAAGCACACCGTCGCCGCGGATGCGGAGAACTGGGCAGCCCAGGAGGACATGGTCGCGGTCGCCGGCGGACCGGCCACCTCGACGTACGTCGTCAAGGGCTGCGCCGAGGGTGGGCCGGAGGAGAAGACCAGGCTGGCGCCCGTGACGAGCTACTCCGTCGAGTTCGGTGGTGGGCTGGCCACCGTGCGTCTCGGCGAGGACCGCGACGACCTGTTCGTCCGGCTCGCCCTGGGCGAGCAGGCCGCTGCGTACAAGAAGGTCTTCACCCACGGCGTCGCCGACCCGTCCTCGGGGCGGATCGGGTTCCGGGTGCGGAACCCGGTGACGGCGGCCGCGCTGGTGACCAGCAAGCCCGTCCCGTTCGCCGTCTGCGACTGAGGGCAGGCCCCGCACCCCGACGGGTCGGCCGGGTTGTGGGCCCTGCCCTGACCCCACGTACTCTGGGAGCGCTATGGCCGCGCAGACTCGTCCCCCACGAAGCGTCTTGTCCCCCCGGATGTGGGGCGCTCACCTGTTGATGGTGATCTTCGTGACGGGTGCGGTGCTGCTCGGGATCTGGCAGTACCAGTCCAGCCAGGAGGACAAGCAGGACGAGGTCGCCGAGCTGGTGCACGCGAAGCCGAAGGCGTTCACCGACCTGATCGGGCCCAACGACGCGTTCCCGTGGGAGCAGATCGGCCGCCCGGTGACCGTCTCCGGGATCTGGATGCCCGAGGAGACCATCTTCATCGACGGGATGGAGCGAGGCTCTCAGGTGGGCTTCTGGGCCGTCACACCGGTCCTTGTCGAGGACACCGAGTCGGCCGTCTACGTCGTACGCGGCTGGACCCCCGAGGTCGGCACCGCACCGCCCGCGCCCCGCGGCCACGTCACCATCACCGGCTGGCTGCAGCCCAGCGACTGGACCGACGTCGCCGACGACCGCAAGTCCGACAACGTCTTCCCGCAGCTCGACGTCTCCGACCTGATCTCGCGTACCAGCTACGACCTCTACAGCGCCTATATGGTGCGCTCGCCGGTCGAGGACAACTGGCCGGCCGCCTCGATGCCGGTCAACGACGGCGCCACGGACGTCGCCGACGTGCCCGCGCCGCAGCTGCCCGAGCCGGAGGCCACGACCGGGCTGCGCAACCTGCTCTACGCCATCGAGTGGTGGCTGTTCGGGATCTTCGGCATCTACGTGTGGTGGCGCTACGTGCGCGACACCCTGCACCCCCGGCCCGACGAGGACGAGGACGAGGCGGCGGGCGACGAGGGCGACAGCGAAGAGGACCCTGAGAAAACGCCTCAGGATGCGGGCGTACCCTCAGACGCGTGAACAAGCTGTTCAGCACCTACAAGGTGCTTGCGTACGTCGTCGGTGTGCTGCTGCTCGTGGGCACCATCTCCTCGGTGTTCAAGTATCTGCTCCCCGAGGGCACCGCGCTGCAGTCCCTCGGCGAGGCGATGACGCCGCTGTGGGTCGCGCACGGCTGGATCTTCATCGTCTACGTGATCGTCGCGTTCCTGCTGACCCAGAAGGCCCGCTGGACGATCCCGGAGTTCCTGCTGATGATGATCGCCGGCCTCATCCCCGGCCTGATCTTCTGGGTCGAGCGCCGTGTCGCCGCCCGGATCGCCCCCAAGCTCGCCGAGCCTGCAAGCTCCTGAGGTGAGGACCTCCTGATCACAGGTCCACGACCGACCTTGTGGGAGGATCGGGGCGTTACATCCCGTACCAATCCCAATGTCGGAAGGGCAGGTCATGGCTGACCAGAAGGCCATCCTCCACACCAATCACGGTGACATCACGATCACCTTGTTCCCCAACCACGCTCCGGAGACGGTGGCCAACTTCGTCGGCCTCGCGACCGGGAGCAAGGAGTACACGGACGACGCCGGCCGCAGTGGCGTGCCGTACTACGACGGTCTCGGCTTCCACCGGGTCATCGACGGGTTCATGATCCAGGGCGGTTGCCCCCTGGGCACCGGTACGGGCGGTCCCGGCTACACCTTCAAGGACGAGCCGCACCCCGAGCTCACCTTCGACAAGCCCTACCTGCTCGCGATGGCCAATGCCGGCCCCGGCACCAACGGCTCGCAGTTCTTCGTCACCACCGGTGCTGCTCCGTGGCTGAACTTCAAGCACACCATCTTCGGTGAGGTCGCCGACGAGGAGTCGAAGAAGGCCGTCGACTCGATCAACGGAACCAAGACCGGCGCCATGGACCGCCCGGTCGAGCCGGTCGTCATCGAGACGGTCGAGATCGTCTAGTTGTCCGACTCGACCCCGGTCGGGGTGCCGGTCTGCTACCGCCACCCCGACCGTGAGACGCATATCCGCTGTCAGCGCTGTAGCCGGTCCATCTGCCCTGACTGCATGAAGGCCGCCTCGGTCGGCTTCCACTGCCCCGAGTGCGTGCGTGAAGGACAGAAGTCCGTACGCCGGCCCAAGCGCCTCACCGGCGCGCGCGTCGGCTTCCGGGCGCTCCCGGTGACCTTCTCGCTCATCGGGGTCAACGTGCTCGTCTGGATCACCATCGTCCTGACCGGCGGTTCCGGGTCCAGGATCGTTGACCTCATCGCGCTGCGGTTCGGTGGCTCGTGTGTCGCCGACGACGGGAACGGCTACTTCCCCAACGTCTCGACAGACCAGATCTGCTCGTCGCTGCAGAGCAGCGGCGCGGCCGCGCACTGGGTGCTCGGCGTCGATGACGGCGCGGTGTGGCAGCTGCTCACCTCGGCGTTCACGCACGTCTCGATCCTCCACCTGGCCGTGAACATGTTCTCCCTCTACCTGCTCGGCTCGTTCCTAGAGCCGATCGTGGGGCGGATCCGGTTCCTGGCCTTCTACCTGATCGCCGGCCTGGCGGGCTCGGCGCTGGTGGTCTGGGCGGCGTCCCCGGCCTCGTCGACCGTCGGCGCATCCGGCGCGATCTTCGGCCTGCTCGGTGTCCTGGTCGTGCTCTTCGTCCGGGCAGGGCAGTCGCTCGCGCCACTGCTACCGGTCCTGCTGATCAACGCCGCGATCACGTTCTTCGGCAACGGCATCTCGTGGCAGGGGCACGTCGGCGGCTTCATCGGCGGCCTCGTCGTCGCGGGCATCTTTACCACGCTCCGGGCCGACCGGAAGGCGCCGTTGCAATGGGCTGCCCTGGGTGGGTTCGTCCTGGTGTTACTGGCTCTGGTCGGCGTACGAATCCTGTTGTTCTGACCACATCGGGCCGCGTGTTTTCAGCGCGTTTTCCGGATGTGGAAAATCCACAGGTGTGGACTAACCTGTGGAGAACTACATCGCTGTAACGCAAAGCGGCGCAACCCTTGGGGTTGCGCCGCTTTCGACGTTCTGGGGTCTTGCTACTCCCACTTCGTGGCGAAGGTGAAGCCGACCGCCATGAAGCCGATGCCGACCAGCAGGTTCTTCTGGCCCAGGTCGTTGAAGACCCAGATCTTGTCCAGGTGGTCGTTCGCGAAGACGTAGAAGACGCAGATCCAGATCAGCCCGATGAGGAAGCAGCCGAGCATGCCGACGACCACACCGCGACCCCGGCCCAGGGGCGTCTTCGGGTGGGCGGCGAAGGCCAGGCCGATGAAGAGCAGGATGAAGCCGATGAGGTAGTTCCACCCCTCGAGCTTCTGGACCGGCTTCGGCCCGGTGAAGTCGCCACCGACCTCGTTCGGGCGAACTCCGACGTAGTAGTAGGCGATCCAGCCGATGCCGAGGGCGATCAGCAGCAGGGCGATCCCGAAGCGGGGAGTGACGATCGGATCCTTGGGCAGGTCGAGATCACTCTTCTTCGAGAGCTTGAGCTTGGCCACGGGTGATGCTCCTCAGACAAATGTGATTGCTGCGCATACCCTAATGGTCGTGAGCTCCGGAACCCAGGCGAACCCCACCCCTAAACCAAAGCGCTGGTCCCGCGCGACCGCATGGCGGCTCGGTACGCCGGTCGTGGTGCTGCTCTGTGGCGGACTGCTCGCGGTGAGCTTCGTGAATGCGGACGGCACCGACCTGCGTCCTGGCCGCTACGAGGACCTGACGACGCTGGTCGACGGTGAGCGGTTCCGCTACAACCGTCTCGAGGCCCAGCTGACGGACCTGCAGAGCGAGGTGGACCAGCTCACCAGCGGCGTCAGCGACAAGGGCGTCAAGCAGCTTCAGAACCAGTCCAAGAAGCTCGCCGACCCGGCCGGCACCACCGACCGCAGCGGTGCGGGCATGCAGATCGTCCTGGGCGACGCTCCGTCGGGTGTGCAGGAGAGCTACACCGGCGACGACCCCAACTCCCTCGTCGTGCACCAGCAGGACATCCAGGCGGTCGTCAACGCGCTGTGGTCCGGTGGCGCCGAGGCGATCACGATCGCCGGCAAGCGGATCATCACCACCACCGGCATCAAGTGCTCAGGCAGCACTGTGCAGCTCGACGGCGTGCCCTACCCCCAGCCGTACGTCATCGAGGCCGTCGGCGACCCCGCCCGGCTGCAGGCCGCGATCGACCGCGACGACCACGTACAGAACTACCGGGACGACGCCCGCGACCCGAACGTCCAGATCGGCTGGTTCCTCAAGCCGCTGACCTACCTCACCGCGCCGGCCTACGACGGTCTGCTCGACGTGAACTACGCAAAACCCCTGCCTCAGGACAAGTGACAGGCCCCGCTGGTCGAGTCGGCTCATCCTGACCAACCAGGGCCCCGAGTCGGCTCGTTATAAC
>NZ_JBOHDN010000361.1:0-1531 GCF_050699375.1 Nocardioides sp.
GCCGACACGGGTGACCTCTCGGCCAGCAGAACTGACGCCTCGGCCGACACGGGTGACCTCTCGGCCAGCAGAACTGACGCCTCGGCCGACACGGGTGACCTCTCGGCCAGCAGAACTGACTTCTCGGCGGGCGGGGTGACGCTTCGGCGGTCAGTCGGAGTCGTTGCCGAGGTCACCCTGGAACCAGTCGGCGGCGTGGCGGGCGCGCTCGAGGCAGTCGTCGAGGTCGTCGCCGTAGACGTTGACGTGGCCGACCTTGCGGCCGGGACGCATGTCCTTGCCATAGAGGTGGACGCGCAGGTGGGGGTCGCGGGCCATGGCGTGGGGGTAGCCGTCGTAGAGGCGCCCGACATCTTCACCAGAGGGGCCGAGGATGTTGACCATCACCGACCACTTCGCGCGGGGCGCGGGCGAGCCGAGCGGCAGGTCCATGACCGCGCGCAGGTGGTTCTCGAACTGCGAGGTGACCGCGCCGTCCTGAGTCCAGTGACCGGTGTTGTGGGGTCGCATGGCGAGCTCGTTGACCAGGAGCCGACCGTCGACGGTCTCGAACATCTCCACCGCCAGAACCCCGGTGACCCCGAGCTCCTTGGCGATCCGCAGTGCGATCTGCTCCCCCTCGACGGCGAGCTCGGCGGAGAGGTCGGGCGCGGGAGCGATGACCTCCTTGCAGACGCCGTTCTCCTGGTAGGTGTGCACGACCGGGTACGCAGCGGCCTGGCCGCTCGGCGAACGGGCGACGATCGCGGAGAGCTCTCTGCGGAAGTCGACGAGCTCCTCGGCCAGGACCTGGACACCCGCCTCCGTGGCGACGCGGAGCGGCTCGGCGACGTCGGCCACGCCGCGTACGACCCAGACGCCCTTGCCGTCATACCCGCCGCGGGTGGTCTTGAGGACGCACGGGAAACCGAACGCCTCGACCTCAGCGACCGACGACACGATGGCATTGCGCGGGCACGGGACGCCGAGCTCGTCGAGCCGCGCGCGCATGACGCCCTTGTCCTGGGCGTGAACGAGCGCATCGGGCCCCGGCCGGACCGCGACGCCGGCCGCCTCCAGCGCGTGCAGGTGCTCGGTCGGCACGTGCTCGTGGTCGAAGGTGACGACCTCGCAGCCCTCGGTCACCTTCTTCAGCAGATCCAGGTCGCGGTAGTCCCCCACCATCTGGTCGGGGATGACCTGCGCCGCCGACACGCCTTCACCCTCGGCCAGAAGCCGGAGCGGGAGGCCGAGCGCGATTGCGGGCTGAGCCATCATGCGGGCCAGCTGGCCGCCGCCGATGATCGCAAGAGTCGGTGCGAGGGTCACGATGGACAGGATAAGGAAGCAGAGCGTGTCCCGTGAACCGGCGTCGAGTCGAGCGTCGTCCAGCGCGTGGCCTGGCAACGCAGAGGAGGGAGGCGGCCCGGTGTTGGCCGTCGACCGTCGAGAACGCCGCCAGGGCGCGTGATGGGCGGCGCTCGGCCGACCAGCGGCTCATGGGACGCGCCCTACTGCCGCGGCCGGCTTTCGCGGATCCCCCTCACAGATA
>NZ_JBOHDN010000362.1:0-16541 GCF_050699375.1 Nocardioides sp.
CGGCCCGGAAGCGAGCCCTGAAGCTGGCTCTGAGGGCGACTCTGAGGGTGGCGCGGCATCGGTCGACATGGTCGCTACAGGCTACGGCCGGTCTCCGGGACCCGGCATCATCCGATCGGCTATCCGGGGTGTCGCCGTACGGCTATCCAGACCTCGCCGGTCACCCGATGTCACGACCCCTCCCCGACGGCGATCGTTGACGCATCAGCTCGACAACCGAAGGAAACACCATGCGTACGTCCCGAATCGCCGCCGTCGCCGGCCTTGCCGCCGCGGCGACCCTGTCCGTCACCGTCCTCGGCCTGGGCGCCCCGGCGCAGGCCGGCCAGGACCACGACCGCCGACCCGACCGCTACCTGCTCGAAGGCGACCCGTCCGCCCAGGGCGGCTCGAAGTTCGAGGGCATCGGCGTCGACCAGAAGTCCGGGAGGTTCTACGTCAGCGAGGTCACCGGCGGCGAGATCCAGCGGGGTTCCGCCGACAGCGCCCAGGCCGAGGAGTGGCTGGCCGGCGACGGCACCGACGGGCGCTACACCGCTCGCGGGATCACCGTCGACCACGAGGGCCGGGTGTACGTCGCGGGTGGCCCGAACGGCACCGGCAACGACCGCCCCGACCTGTGGGTCTACAGCCCCGAGGGCGACCTGCTGGCCGCTCTCCGCGTCCCGGACGACAACGCGTTCCTCAACGACGTCGCGATCGGGCCGGACGGGGCTGCGTACTTCACCAACTCCAACGACCCCACGATCATCCGGGTCACCGAGAGCGCGGACGGCTGGGAGGCCACCGAGTGGGCCGACGGCAGCTCGCTGATCACCCCGCAGGAGGGCTTCAACCTCGGCGGGATCGTGCTCAGCCGGGACCGCTCCGCGTTCGTGGTCGCCCAGGGCACCACCGGACAGCTGTGGCGCTTCTCCGTCGCGACCGGCGAGGTCAGCGAGATCGACACCGACGGCGCCGACCTCCGCAACGCGGACGGCCTGGTCATGCAGGGCCGCGATCTCGCGGTGATCCGCAACTTCGACAAGCAGATCGCGCACCTCGAGCTGAACCCGTCCGCCACCTCGGCGGAGTACGTCTCCTCGCGTGCGACCGACCCCGACCGCGTCTTCACCACCGGCAAGCTGCTGGGCGGGCGGATGCTGCTCGTCGACAGCCACTTCGACGAGGAGACCGCTCAGGGGCCGTACGAGATCGTCACCGCCAGGATGCCGCGATGACCAGCTCTCCGCTGCGGCGGTCAGTGTCAGCCGCGGTCTCGGCGTCCGCGCTGCTCGCCGTGCTTCTGGCAGGCTGCGGCGCGGCGCCGAAGGAGGCCGCGAAGCCGGCTCCGTCCACCCCGTCCGCCTCTTCCGCCGGCGTCGAGCCGGCGCGGGAAGCCCCTGATTCCGAGGAGCAACAGCGAATGAACGAGCAGCTGATCAAGGCCGCCTGGGACAACGATGTGGCGCGTTCCCGCGAGCTGATCGAGGCCGGCGCAGACGTCAACTACGCCGACGACACCCAGCAGAGCGCCTACCTGATCGCCGCGAGCGAGGGCTATGTCGACCTGCTCGACCTGACCCTCCGCAACGGCGCGGAGGTCAATGCCAAGGACTCCTATGACGGCACCGCGCTGATCCGCGCCGCCGAGCGTGGCCACGCCGACGTCGTCGGACGGCTGGTGCAGGCCGGCATCGACCTCGACCACGTCAACAACCTGGGCTGGACCGCCCTGCACGAGGCGGTCGTCCTGGGCGATGACGGTCCCGACGCCGCCGACACCATCCGGGTGCTCGTCGCCGCCGGCGCGGACATCTCTGTGAAGGCGGGCCGGGACGGGAAGACCGCCCTGACACATGCCGAGGAGCGGGGGTTCGACGCGATCATCTCGGCGCTGCGTACGGCTTCCGCGGACGTGGCTGACGCCGACGAGCAGCTCCTGCGTGCCGCCGCCTCTGGCGAGGCGGACTCGGCCGCGGCAGCACTCCGTGACGGAGCCGACCTCGAGGCCAGAGACAGCAACCGGCGTACGCCGCTCCTGCTCGCAGTCACCGGAGACCACCTCGCGGCAGCCCGTCTGCTCGTGAACCTGGGTGCCGATCCGGACGCCCTCGACGGCCAGCACGACACCCCCTGGCTGGTCACCGGCGTGACCGGGAGCGTCCCGATGGCCGACTTGCTGCTGGGCGCCGACCCGGACCTCACCGTGCGCAACCGCTACGGCGGGCTCTCGATCATCCCGGCCAGCGAGCGCGGCCACGCGGACTATGTGGAGCGGGTCGCCAAGACCGCGATCGACATCGACCACGTCAACGACCTGGGCTGGACCGCGCTCCTCGAGGCCGTGATCCTCGGCGAGGGCACCGAGCGCTGGCAGCAGGTCGTCCGCAGCCTGCTCGAGAACGGCGCCGACCCGAGCATCGCCGACCGCGACGCCGTCACCCCGCTCGAGCACGCCCGCGACCTCGGGTTCACCGAGATCGCCCGGATCCTCGAGCAGCACGGCGGCTGACCTGTCGTTTCGGCCCCAAGACCGAGGCCCTGACCGGTTCCCCCGCCGGTCAGGGTCTCGCCCGTCTCCTCGATGGGAGCGGACTGTAAATCCGTCGGTTACGACACGGTGGGAAGTACTCGCGGGATTCCAGTTGGTGACAACCGTCCTAGCCGATTAAATGCCATCCATCCGCGCAGCCCCCGCTACTGCAGATTGGCTTGCGTGCAGTGGGCCGAGGCTCACACACGACACCCGCAGGACTCGCGGACCATGAGGTGTGGCTCGCTGAGATCGATCCTCGGCTCGCCGAGGTAGCCCTCGAACTGGTCCTTGAGGATGATGGCCGCACGTTGCCCCAGGTCGTGGCTGTGTGTGGAGACGGTCGTCAGGGGTGGCTCCCATAGTGCGGCGATCGCGATGTCGTCGTAACCGGTCACCCGGACTTCTAGGTGCAGATCGTGGACCCTCAAAGCTCGGTAGGCGCCGAACGCCACGTTGTCGCTGTGGCACATGATCGCGTCCGGCAGAGTGCCGCCGCTCTCGAGGAACTCGTTGACGGCGGCGAAGCCACCTGGACCACTCGTTTCCGAGGTGACGTCGGAGAGTACGACGTCGGGGTCGAGTCCTGCACCGTCGATCGCCTTGCGTGCGCCGTCGAGGCGATCGTGCCGCGAATGCACGGGTTCACGGCCGCCGGCATAGAGGATCTTCTGTGCTCCGTGGGACAGCAGGTGTTCGGCGGCGAGGCGGCCGCCACGGACGTCGTCGGCGCCGGCGTAGTGGGTGGCGGCATCGGCGACGTAACGGGTCATGAAGACGTGCGGCATGTGCCAGGAGTTCAGAGTGTCGACGAAGTCCGCCGGAGTGCCTGTCGCGGGAACGATCGCCAGCCCCGCAACCTGCCGCTCGCGCAGTTCGCTGACGGCTCGCATCTGCGCTTTCACATCGTCGCCGGTGTAGGCGAGCAAGCAGGTGTAGCCCTGCTCGCCGAGGCCCGCGGCGAGTGAGGTCAACAGCTCACCGAAGAACGGGTTCTCGGGGTTCGTCACGACCACGCCGACGGTGTCGCCCCGTTGCTGGCGAAGGGCTGCCGCCCCGCGGTTGTAGACGTAGCCGAGCTCCTCCATGGCGGCGTGAACACGTTCCCGTGTTGCTTCCGAGACACGTCCGGTTCCGCGGAGTACGAGCGACGCCGTCGCTCGGGAGACTCCCGCATGCGACGCGACGTCGGACAGCGTTACTCGATTGGGCACCTCGTGGCCTCCATCACATTTTTGCCGGCGAAACCGTTGACCCCAATGGTAGATCGATCTAGCATTCTGGCAAGTGGTAGATCGATCTAGCAGACTCAACGAGGAGCCGGAGATGAAGAGGACAGTCCAACTAAGCGCGACGATCGTGCTGGCAGCGAGCGCGTTGAGCGCCTGTGGCGGCGACAGCGGTGACGACGGCAAACTGACCGTGTGGACGCTGGAGAGCCAGCCGGAACGCGTGGCGGTCCTCGAGGACCTCGCCGCCGACTACACCGCTGACGGTGGCCCCCAGGTCGAGGTCGTGGCCATCGACGAATCTCAGTACGACCAGCTTCTGACCTCTTCTGCCTCAGCCGGCGAGCTGCCTGACGTGATCGGCGGACTGGACCTGACCGGGGTCGGCGCGCTGGCGGCCAACGGGCTCTTGGACGAGGATGCGCCGGCAGAGGTCGTCGACTCCCTAGGCGAGGACACCTTCTCAGCGGGCGCCATCGAGCGCGCCACCATCGACGGGCAGCTCGCCGCCGTTCCGAGCGACTCGTGGGTGAACGTTCTCGTCTACCGCAAGGACCTCTTCGAGAAGGCCGGACTGGCCGCTCCCGACGACTACGAATCGATTCTTGCCGCGGCGAAGAAGCTCGACAAGCCGGGCCAGGTGGGCTTCTCGGGCTTCACCACCAACCACGAGGTCCTCGAGCACCTCGCCCTGGGCAACGGCTGCGACCTCGTCGATGACTCGGACAAGGTGGTCATCGACTCGGCTCAGTGCGTGGAGGCGTTCGACACCTACAACGAGCTCATCACCAAGTACTCCTCTGCCGGCGAGCAGGACCCCGATGCGACTCGCGCCACCTATCTCGCGGGCGGCTCGGCGATGGCCGTCTACTCCTCGTTCATCCTCGACGAGCTTGCCGGACTCAACCCCGAGCTCAAGCCGTCCTGTGACGAGTGTGCTGACAATCCAGCGTTCCTCGCCGAGAACAGCGGCGTCGTCACCGGCATCGCAGGACCGTCCGGAGAGCCGGCCCAGTTCGGCAAACAGACCAATTGGACGATCCCGGTCGAGGCACACTCCGACGCCGCCGGCTTCGTCGAGTTCATGATGAGCGACGGCTACGAGGACTGGATCGCGATGGCCCCGGAGGGCAAGGTCCCGGCTCGCCGGGGCACCAGCGAAGACTCCGAAGCGTACGTCTCCGCCTGGGAAGGCATGGAGTCGGGCGTGGAACCGCGTGCTCCGCTGGCCGACTACTACCCGGCCGAGGTCATCGATCAGATCGCAGCCTCGCCGGAGACCATCCAGGAGTGGGGAATCGACCAGGGGCAGGCTCCGCTGGTGGGTGCGATGCTAGGCGAGCAGCCGATCGTGGCCGCGATGACCGAGATGTTCGCGGGAAGCCTGACGCCCCGAGAAGCGGCCGACAAGAGCGCCGAGGACGTCACTCAGATCCAGGAATCCCTCAAATGACCGTGCAGCAGCCGACAGCGACCCGGAGCCTACGTCAGCGAGAAGAGAACCGCGCAGGGCTGAGGCTGGTCGGGCCCAGTGTCGTGATCGTGCTCGCGTTGGTGGTCGCACCCATCCTGTGGACCGTCATGCTGGCCTTCCAGGACATCGAGCTGATCAGGATCCGTTACACCGGGTTCTTCGGGTCCTACACGCTCGAGAACTTTGCTGACGTGCTGACCTCCAGCGACATGTGGAGCAGCCTCGCCACCACCGTCGCCTACTCCGTCCTCGGAACCGGCGGTGCGCTCACGGTGGGCCTCGTGGCCGCGCTCGCGCTGCGCCGTCCGTTCCGGGGGCGGACGTTGGTGCGGGCCTCCATCCTGCTCCCGTTCGTCGCGCCGATCGTCGCGGTCACCTTCGCTTGGCGCAGCATGCTCAACCCCGAGTACGGCGTCCTCAACGAGTGGGGGACGCGCTGGCTCGGCTGGGACGAGCCGATCCCGTTCCTGTCCCAGCGAAGCCAGGAGATCAACCTCTTCGGGGCACACGTGGACATCCCGCTCGCCCTCGGCACGGTGATCCTGTTCGAGGCATGGCGGACCTTTCCCTTCGCGTTCCTCTTCATCACTGCCCGACTCGAGGCACTCCCCGGAGATGTCGAGGAAGCCGCGCGGGTCGACGGCGCCTCCCCTCTGCAGACCTTCCGCCACATCGTGCTCCCCCAGCTCATGTCCACCATCGCCGTACTCACCGTGCTGCGGTTCATCTGGACGTTCAACAACTTCGACGACGTCTACCTGCTCACCCACGGGCTGGCCGGCACCGAGGTCGTCAGCGTGCGCGTGTTCAACCTCCTGATCGGCCGCGGCGACATCGGCGCCGCCTCGGCCCAGGCCCTCGTGCTCGCAGCCATCCTGACGATCTGCGTACTCGCCTATGGCCGCCTGCTGCATAAGACGGAGGCCACCCCATGACCGGAACCAAGATGGCAACCAACACTGCGACCAAGATGACATCCCGCCGCACCACCCGCACCATCAGGTGGTCACGCCACCAGATCGAGGGCATCGCACTTCGCCTGCTACGCCCCGTCGTGATTGCGACGCTGATCGTGGTGACGCTCTTCCCCTTCGCCTACATCTTCACGGCCTCGATGCGCGACCTGTCATCGATCATGCGTGAGCCGTGGCGGGTGTGGCCGACGTGGAGTGAGTGGACGTTGAGCGCCTATCGCGAGGTTCTGAGCTCGACCGCATCCGGAGGGCAGGGGTTCCTTGGGCTCATGCTCAACAGCGCCATCATCGCGCTCTCCACGGTCGTGGTCACCCTCATCCTGGCGGTCCCGGGCGCGTACGCCGTCTCGCGGTTGGAGTTCTTCGGCCGCCGTCGTCTCAGCGCGCTGTTCCTCACGGTCTACCTGTTCCCGACCATCCTGCTCGCAGTGCCACTGTTCGTGCTCTTCACCCGACTCGGTGTCCGCGGCGAGCTCGCCGTGCTCGTCCTCGTCTACGTCTCCCAGACCATCGCGGTCGCGCTGTTCATGCTGCGCAATTACTTCGACACGATCCCTGAGAGCATCGAGGAGGCCGCAGCGCTCGACGGGCTGGGCCGAATCGGGATCCTGTGCCGCATCATCATCCCGCTCTCGCTGCCTTCGATGATGTCCACGGCCCTGTTCGTGTTCATGATCGCCTGGAACGAGTTCCTCTTTGCACTGCTGTTCCTGGTCGAGGACCGTGGGCGGTGGACGGTCTCGCTCGGCCTCGCCCAGCTCACGGACAACCTCGAGATCCCGCCCACAGCACTGATGGCAGGATCCGTGGTCCTGACCCTGCCGATCATCATCGTCTTCTTCACCACCCAGCGCCTTCTCCAAGGCGGCCTCACCGCGGGGGCGGAGAAAGGATGACCACGACGCCGCAGACACCAGCATCCCCTGACCGAGCCCGACCACGAATCAGGCGCACCATCGCCGACGCCGCAGGTCGTGCCACTCGGTTCACGGACCACTCGGTCGAGGACGCCGGCATCCGAGACCTCCTGACAACGCAGGCGCAGTGGCAAGCATGGCTTGACGTCGAGTCTGCTCTGGCCCAGGCCCAGGCAGAGGTCGGCCTGATCCCTCGATCAGCAGCCGACGCCATCACACGAGCAGCCCAGGTGGACCTGATCGACCAGGAAGCGGTCAACACGGGCATCGCTCGTACGAGCCACCCACTGACCCCACTCATCGCCGAGCTCGCCCGGCTCGCCGGCACCGAAGCCGGTGAGTACGTCCACTGGGGCGCCACCACACAGAACATCACCCAGACCGGGAACAACCTCCTCGTCAAGGCAGCGCACCGACGAATCAGCAGCCTGCTCGATAGCTGCCTGAGCGCTGCCGGCCACCTTGCCGAGCGCGAGGCAGAGACCGCGATGGCCGGCCGGACCCATGGACAGCACGCCGTACCCATCACCTTCGGATTCAAGGTCGCGACCTGGATCGAGGAGCTCATCGACGACCGCCGGCGACTCCAACAGGCCGCCGACGACCTCGCCACGGCAATGATCGGAGGCGCAGTCGGGTCCTATGCCTCCCTCGGAGACATCGGTCCCGAGATCGAACGGCTCGCCGCCGCGCAGCTCGGGCTTCGCCCGGCTGCCCTCCCCTCCCGCGCGATCCTCGGCGGGTTCTCAGACCACATGTGGGCCATCGCGATGCTCTCGGCCACCGCCGCCAAGATCGCCCGCGACGTCATGACGATGATGCAGACCGAAACCGCTGAGGTCTCCGAACCGCGCAGCGCCACCTCGGTGGGCAGCTCCACCATGCCCCAGAAGCAGAACCCGAAGCTCACCTACAACATCATCGAGATCTCCGCTCGGATCCGGGCGCTGGTCCCCATCACGCTCGAGGCACGGATCCACTCGTTCGAAGCCGACGGGTCCTCAGCCCAACTCATGGACGAGACCACCGTCGAGGCCCTGGTCGCGACCGGCGACCTACTCGTCCGACTCCACGCGATCCTCACCGGGCTGACGGTCGACCGAGCCCGCATGCGGACCAACCTCGACCTCACCGCCGGCCTCATCTCCGCAGAAGCCGTCATGCTACGACTAGCCCAAGACATCGGACGCCAATCGGCCCACGACATCGTGCTCGACCTCGCCGCACAGGCCGCCGCCAATGGAACCAGCCTCGAGGAGACCCTTCTCCACGACCGCCGGGTGAACAGCCACATCACCGGACCGGAGCTCAAAGAAGTCCTCGCCCCACTGCACCATCTCGGCCTCTGCGCCAACATCGCCCACAGTGCAGCACAACGCGCTGCAACGAGTGAAGGAGAAGAAGTTGTCGGTGGAGCACGGACGCGTCTTTCGTGAGGCATGGATTGCCGGAGTCCAGAAGCACTACCCCGGTGACCCCAAGCCGGGCTACGTAGCCCCATGGGAGGACACGCCAGACTGGGAGCGCGCTAGCGCGGCGGCGGTCTACGAGCAGGTCCGCGGTTTCGTCGACACGTCAGGCGGAGCGACGACCAAGCTCACTCGTGAGCAGAAGGGCCGTTTCGTCGCGCTCTGCTGGATCGGGCAGATCTTCAAGCACTTCCCGGACCCGAAGCCTGCCTACGTCGCCGACTGGGACGACATGCCCGAGTGGCAGCGCGAGACGGACGCGGACATCTTCGAGCGAATCGAACAAGCGGCTTGACCGAAACCCGATCTGTACCTCCGAACCGCTGGAACTCGAGGCGTACATCGACTCGATCGGCGATGGCCGTCTGGTCCTCGCCATGATCGTCGGAGATCTCCAGCGAGTCATCGAATACCCCGAACATGGCTTCGCCATCGCTCAGGAAGTCCCGGAACCGGTCCATGACGCCTACCAGCGGCTTCTCGACGCTGGGTACACCTCGCGGCTCATGAGTTGAAACATGGCTTGGGTTGCTCCACAGCCTGAGTCACCGACCGCCGCGAAGCGCGTTGTACGCCTCCAGGGCCGCGACCCGCTGCTCGGCGTGGTCGACGATCGGCGGCGGATATCCGTCGGGCAGTCCGCCGAAGGCCGTCCACGGCTCGTGGATCGCTCGTCCTGTGAGCGACCGGAGCTCCGGGATCCAGCGGCGGATGTAGGTCCCGTCCGGGTCGAAGCGTCGGGCCTGGGTGGTCGGGTTGAAGATCCGGAAGTACGGCGCCGCGTCGGTCCCGCTGCCGGCGGCCCACTGCCAGCCGTGCTGGTTGCTGGCCAGGTCGCCGTCGATCAGGTGTCGCAGGAAGTGCCGGGCGCCGTGGGTCCACTCCACGCCGAGGTCCTTGACCAGGAAGGACGCGACCAGCATCCGCACCCGGTTGTGCATCCAGCCCTCCGCCAGCAGCTGCTTCATGCCGGCGTCGACCAGCGGGTAGCCGGTGCGGCCGGCGCGCCAGGCGTCGAGGTGCTCCCGCAGCGCAGCCCCGGTGACGTACGGCAGCCCGCGAAGCTCGGGTCGGGCGTAGTCACGCGCCGTCTCCGGGCGATGGTGGAGAACGTCGGCGTAGAACTCCCGGAACGCCAGCTCGCGGCGGAACGCCTCCGACTCGTCCCGGTCCGCCAGGTCGGCCAACAGCGTCCGCGGGTGCAGCGCACCGACCTTGAGGTAGGGAGAGATCCGGGAGGTGGCGTCGAGGTCGGGGCGGTCGCGCACCGCGGCGTACTCCCCGATCCGCTCCAACGCGTCCGCCCAGTGCCGCCGGGCGGCGGACTCACCGGGCTCGAGGCGTACGCCCGGGGGAAGGTCCGACTCCGGGATGGCCTCGGTCGGGGCGGATGCCCAGGCCACCCGGTCGGGGGCGCTGTCTGCCGGTGCACGCCAACCGTGCTCGCGCCAGGCGCGGTAGAACGGCGTGAACACCTGGTAGCCGGTGCCGGCGCCGGTCAGCACCCGGCCGGGGGTCACCGCGTACGGCGACCCGGTCTCGACCAGCGGCACCTCGCCGAGCGCGGTCCTGACCCGGGAGTCGCGGGCCCTGCCGTACGGTCCGTGGTCGGAGCTGATGTGGACCTGCTGCGCACCGGTCTCGGCGACGATCGCGGGCAGCAGCACCTCTGGATCGCCGTGACGGATGACCAGGGTGGCGCCGTACTCCGCAAGCTCGTCGGCCAGGGAGCGCACGGACGCCAGGAACCAGCCGATGCGGCTCGGACCGGCGGGCGCCAGCAGCCGCTCGTCGAGGATGAAGAGCGGGACCACCTCCGCCCCGTCCTCGGCGGCGGCGAGCAGGGCCGGATGGTCGAGAAGCCTGAGGTCTCGACGGAACCAGAGCACTCGCCTGTCGCTCGTCATCGGTTCACCTCTCCACCTCGAACACGTTCAACGGAGGAGTCCACCACGCTTCTCCCGATACCGGGACGCTCATCCGAGTGAGCCACGTGGCGGTGCCGACGCGTCTGCGCCTCGTCGCGGCGGCAACGGCAGGAACATCGACGTCCGAGCGGCGTACTCCGGGTAACCGGGCCGCTGCATCATGGTCTTCTCCAGCAGCCGGGCGCCGGTCGCATGAAGCAGGAAGTAGGTCATCGCCACCGGCGCGACGACCGTCAACGGCGCCACCCACCAAGCGGTGGCGGCCCCGATGAGCCAGATGCCCCACCACACGCACGCGTCGCCGAAGTAGTTCGGGTGCCGGGTGTAGCGCCACAGGCCGGTGTCCAGCACCGGCGGCCGGTCCGTGAAGCGCTTGTACGCCGCCAGCTGGGCGTCTCCGATGGCCTCGAACCCGACACCGACGGCCCACACCAACCCACCGACGGCGACCAGCCACCACAGCGGGTCGGAGCCCGTGACCGCGATCGCCTGGACCGGCCACGAGACCAGCCAGGCGGCGAGCCCCTGGATCCCGAAGACCCTGATCGCGGCGGCCCCGAACGGGGTGTCGCCGAGCATCTCCGCGTAACGCGGGTCCTCACCGGCCCCGTGGTTGCGGCGATGCATGTGCAGGGCGAGCCGCAGGCCCCAGATCCCGACCAGCGCCAGCACCACCCAGGGCAGCGGGCCGGAGGTGCCGAGCCCGACGGAGAGCACGGCGCTGCCGGCCGCCACCGCGACGAACGCGAGCCCCCAGGTCGTGTCGACCACGGAGAACCGTCCAGCCCGTCGCGCGGCGATCGTGGTGATGATCATCAGCACCGCGACCGCCCCGGCGGCGACGCCGCTGACCAGGAGCAGGTCGAGGATCATCCGACCTCGTCCCGGGTGAACGTGAGCTGTTGGACGTCGATGTAGTCGGCGGCGAACCCGGCCCGGGTGTACTCCAGGTAGAAGTGCCACATCCGCAGGAACATCTCGTCGAACCCGAGCGCCCGGACCTCCTCGGCGCGGTCACGCAGTGCGGTGTCCCAGCGTCGCAGGGTCTCGGCGTAATGGTGGCCGAACGAGAGCCGGCTGCGTACGCGGAGGCGGGTGTGCTCCTCGGTGACCTCCGTGATCGCCTCGGTCGAGGGGAGTATCCCGCCGGGGAAGATGTACTTGGTGATCCAGGTCTCGGTGTTCCGGGTGGCGACCATCCGGTCGTGCGGCATGGTGATTGCCTGGATCACCGCGGTTCCGCCCGGCGCCAGGACCTCGTCGATCTTCGCGAAGTAGACCGGCCAGAACCGCTCTCCCACCGCCTCGATCATCTCCACCGAGACCACGGCGTCGTAGGTGCCGTCCACGGCCCGGTAGTCGCACAGGTCCACCTCCACCCGGTCGTCGAAACCGGCCTCGGCGATCCGGCGGCGGGCCAACGCCGCCTGTTCGACGGAGAGGGTCACCGAGGTGACCCGAGCGCCCCGGGCAGCTGCTCGCAGCGCGAGCTCTCCCCAGCCGGTTCCGATCTCCAGCACCCGGGTGCCCTCGCCGACTCCGGCCTCGTCGAGAATCCGGTCGATCTTGCGATGCTGCGCGACCGCCAGGTCCTCCGCCGAAGGCAGCGGGGAGAAGAGTCCCGCGGAGTAGGTCATCGTCGGGTCCAGGAAGAGGGCGAAGAACTCGTTGGACAGGTCGTAGTGGTGCCCGATGTGCTCTCGCGCGTTCTCGGGGGTGTTCACATCGGCCTCACCGCGACGCCGCTCGTAGACGCCACGCAGCCGCTGCGCCCAGCCGGGGAGAAGACCCTCGAGGTCCCGGCACAGCACGGTCAGGGTGTCCCCGAGCTCCGGGGCGTCCCAGGCACCGGTCATGTACGCCTCGCCGAGGCCGATCAGCCCGTGCCTGCCGAGCCTGGCGTAGAGCTCCTCGGGCCGGTGCAGCACGATGTCCGCCGGCTGCCCGTCTTCGCTGACGCTGATCCCGAGCCGTCGGGTGGCAGTGCGAAAAAGGTACGCGGCAGCGGCAGCGGTGACCCGGCTGGCCGATCCGGTGGGCGTCGCCTCCAGCATCGGCCACCGGTCGCCCTCGATTGCTGGGGCAGTGAGTGTCTCGACGGTGTTCATCGGACTCCTTCCTGGTGATGGGGGGACCGGCGCTGGACCGGCAGTCGGCGCATCCACAGGGCGATCCCGTGGACGCGGATCCAGACGGCGCCGATCAGAGCGGCCGGTGCTGCGCGGAGCAACGCTGCGTACGTCGGGCGCTGGGCGACTCGGACGCCGCGTACGGAGGCGCCGAAGACCGCGCCCTCCGCGGTGTTCAGCCGAACGGTGACCGCCAGGTTCCCGTCGGGGCGGGGCACGGTCAGGTCGTAGCTGCCATCGACCCCGTGGAACGGCGAGACGTACATCGCCTTCTCCACCTGTGCCCGCTGCTGCTCGTCGGGGTGCACGAGATAGGCGTGCCGGTCGCCGTAGGTGTTGTGCACCTCGACGACGGTGGCCAGCGGTGCGCCGGACGAGGTGATGCACCAGTAGACGCTGATGGGGTTGAAGCAGAATCCGAGGGCTCGCGGCTGGGCCGCCATCAGCACCCGTGCGTCGGCCAGGTCGATGTCGTGGAGCCGCAGGAACGCAGCGAGATTCTCCCGGATGGATCGGCCGGGCTCGCCCAGGTGGTCCCGAGCCTCGAAGCGACCGAGGATCCCGTGATCGGGCAGCCGGTCCAGATCGACCACCCACCAGTGCGACCGGTGTACGAACCGGTTCCTCAACGGGGCCCGCCGAGTGTGGCTGATCGTGGTCCGGTAGATGCCGGTCGCCGCGTCCTCGGGCCGCTCCGCGGGAGTCGACCACGGCAGCCCGAGCCGCTCGGCGGCGCGGGCGCCGGAGCGGGCGCCGTCCTCGTGGAACCCCCAGCCGCGCCACGCGCCGGCGAAGACCAGCGCGTCGGAGTCGAGCTCGTCGGCACGCCGCTGGGCCGCCACCGAGTCCGGGGTGTAGAGCGGGTGCTCGTACTCCATGGTGTCGATGACCAACGCCGGATCGATCAGGTCGGTCCCGCCGAGCGTGACCAGGTGGCGTACGCCTCGGGGTGCCGGCAGTCGCATCAGCCGGGTCAGGTCGTAGGTGACCGTGACCTGACCGTGCCCGGGGCGCTCCAGGTAGTTCCACGAGGACCGGGCGTGCTCGCTGCCCGGCAGCAGGCTGGTGTCGGTGTGCAGCTGCGCCGTGTTGGCGGAGTACGGGAACGCGCTCAGGATCTCCCGCTGGACAGCCGTGGGCTCACCGAGCATCGCCAGCGACTGGCCGGGATGGGTGGCCAGCACGACGGCGTCGAAGATCTCGGTGTGCCCGTTGCCGTCGGTGATCTCGACCCCGTCCCCGGTCTCGACGACGTTGACCACCTTGGTCGAGGTCAGGATCCGGCCGCCGCGGTCGCGGATCGTGTCGGCGACCCTCTCGACGTACGTCGCGGATCCGCCGGTGACCGTGCGCCAACGCGGTGAGCCGAAGGCCTGCAGCATCCCGTGGTGGCTGAGGAACTCGAAGAGGTAGCGAGCCGGATAGTCCAGTGCCGTGGCCGGGTCGCAGGACCAGACCGCGGCGACCAGCGGAGCCATGAAGTGGCGGCGGAAGTGCGGGGTGAACCCGTGCGCGTCCAGGAACTCCTCGAGGGTGCGATCGTCGGGCTCGGCGGCGGCGACAAGCGCCCGGGCGGACCGCTGGAACCGTGGGATCTCGGTGAGCATCCTCAGGTGCGCCGGCCGCAGCGCCCGCCGGTCGGGCAGCGCGCCGCGCAGGCCGCGCGCGCCCGCGTACTCCACGCCCGCGGCCTCGGAGCGTACCGACATCGACATCTCCGAGGGCTGGGTCGGCACGTCGAGCTCGGCGAAGAGCCGGAGCAGGGTCGGATACGTACGCCGGTTGTGCACGATGAACCCGGTGTCGATCGCCATCGACTCGCCGTCGGCACCCGTCACGAGGTGGGTGTCGGCATGGCCGCCGAGCCGGTCGTCAGCCTCGTAGAGGGTGACCGCGCTGTGGCCTGAGGCGACGTAGGCCGCGGTCAGGCCGGCCACGCCGCTGCCGACCACCGCGATCCGGCGGCGTTCCTGGTCAGAACGGGTCATCTGGCTCCTCGAGGTCGACATGGGTGGTCACGACAGGCAGTACCGTCAGCCCGGTATTCGGTCGCCACGGCCAATCGGATTGGAAGCGATCGCCAGCGACCCGCCCGGTGCCACCTCGGCCACCTCTGCCACCTCCACACCCGACGTGGTCACGTGGGCATCCGCCTGCCATCCTGGGTCAGGAGGACATGTGAAACGTGGCGAAGTCTGGTGGGTGGAGTTCGACGAGCGGCGACCGGTCGTGCTGCTGTCGGGAGACGACACGTCCGGGATCCAGGCGGTGCAGATCGTCGCTCCGGCGGGTGTCGACCTCACCGGTCTGGGCGTCGAAGTGGCAGTAGGCGCCATGGACGGACTGCCCTTTGAAGGCGTGGTTCGGTTCGCGTTCCCGCGCCCGGGCTCTACCCCTTGTACGTGGCTGACCACCGTGTCCCGGGACGACCTGATCGAGCGGGCAGGCACCCTGTCCGCCGCGAAGCTCAGCGAGATCGAAGCCGCCCTCCGTCTCGGTGGACTTGGGTAGGCGGAGAAGGAACGAGGTGGCGTAGGGCGGGCGGGGCCGTTACCGGGTCCGGGTTGGGAGACTTCGGGATATCGCGGTCGGCATGCGGTTCTTCAGCTTCCAGGGCGATCGGTACCGAAGCTCCACAGGTTGCCCTCGAGATCGCGGGCGCTGTACCCGCGCTGGCCCTCCTCCGCGGATCCGTGCGGCTCACCCACGATCTCGGTGACGACCGCGACGGGCATCAGGTGAACTGCCGGCTCAGCTGGGCGTGCCGGTTGACGTCCTTGTAGAGCAGGTAGCGGAACCGCCCCGGCCCACCGGCGTAGCAGGCCTGCGGACAGAAGGCCCGCAGCCACATGAAGTCTCCCTCCTGCACCTCGACCCAGTCCTTGTTGAGCAGGTAGACGGCCTTGCCCTCGAGGACGTAGAGCCCGTGCTCCATCACGTGCGTCTCCGGGAACGGGATGACTCCGCCCGGCTCGAAGCTGACGATGTTGACGTGCATGTCGTGGCGTACGTCATCGGGGTCGACGAAGCGCTGCGTCTTCCAGGCGCCGTCGGTGCCCGGCATCTCGCCGCCGGGCACGTCGACCTCGTTGGTGACGAATGCGTCCGGTACGTCGATGCCGTCGACCCGCTGGTAGGCCTTGCGGATCCAGTGGAAGCGGGCGACCTGGTCGCTGGTGTTGTGCAGCGTCCAGGCGGAGCCGGGAGGGAGGAAGGCGTAGCCGCCGGGCGCGAGGTCGTACGTCTCGCCCGCGACCGAGAGCGTCAGCGCGCCCTCGACCACGAACAGGACGCCTTCGGCACCCGGGTCGAGCTCGGGCCTGTCGCTGCCGCCGCCGGGCGAGACCTCGACGATGTACTGCGAGAAGGTCTCGGCGAAGCCCGAGAGCGGCCGGGCGATCACCCACAGCCGGGTGCCCTCCCAGAAGGGGAGCTTGCTGGTGACGATGTCGCGCATGGTGCCACGGGGGAGCACGGCGTACGCCTCGGTGAAGACGGCCCGGTCGGTGGTCAGCTCACGCTGCGACGGGTGGCCGCCGGTCGGGGCGTAGTAGCGGCCAGGAGGGTTGTGTGCTGCGCTCATGGTCGGGCTCCTTCTGTGGTGGCTCTGCTGAGCAGCCGGCCTTGTGGGGCGGCCTCGATGTCGATCCTCTCGCCACGCAGCCAGGTCTCGCGGACGACGCCCTCGAGGGTGCGGCCGTGGTAGGGCGTGACGGCGTTCTTGTGATGGAGCCTCGCGGCATCGACGACGTAGGTGTCGTCGGGGGCGAGTACGCAGAAGTCGGCGTCGTGGCCGACCGCGATCTGCCCCTTGCGCGCGAGTCCGGCGTGGTGAGCGGGTGCCTCGGACATCCAGCGGGCGATGTCGGCGAGGGTGAAGCCGCGGCTCCTCGCCTCGGTCCAGAC
>NZ_JBOHDN010000363.1:0-16245 GCF_050699375.1 Nocardioides sp.
ATGGGCCTACGGCATCACGGCCCGGGGACCAGGACAACGACGATCTCGGCGCCTGTGGATAACTCTGCTCATCCACAGGGATTGGCCCGCAAGTGGCCCGTCAGGGCACCAGTCGGGCCTCAGGTCCGGCCCAGCGCCGGCGCAGCCAGCGGTCGTGGGACGCGACGACGATGGTGCCAGGGGTGACCCCGATCGCCTCCTCCATCTCGCCGGCGAGAGTGAGCGAGATGTGGTTGGTCGGCTCGTCCAGGAGCAGCAGGTCCGGGCCGGTGGCGACGGCGATCGCCAGGTCGAGCCGACGACGCTGACCCACGCTGAGCGCGCCGACAGGCCGGTTGAGGTCACGCGGATGGACCAGGCCCAGACCGCGTAGCGGGACTCGTTCGGCGAGCGCCTCCCCCACCGACTCGCCATAGACGTCGGCCACCTTGCGGCGAAGATCGCCGAACTGAGGGTCCTGGGTGAGCTCCTCGACATGCCTGGCGCTGACCTGGACGTCTCCGGAGGTCGGCTTCACGCGTCCGCTGAGCACCCCGAGCAGCGTGGACTTGCCGCTTCCGTTGGGGCCGGTGATGAGCAGGTGCTCCCCCGCGATGACGTCCAGGATGGGCAGGGTGACACGGTTCTCGACCACGAGGCCGCGTACGACGACCATCCGGCCGCTCCCACCGGCGCAGGACAGAGCGGTGTTGAGCCGAAGCGGCGCGGGTGGCTTGCGTACCTGCGTCTCCTCGGCCTCCTCCAGCCTCCGGGTCGCGTCCTTCTTGCGGCGTGCGACGGTGCGCTCGACGTTGCTGCCCTTGAACTTGTAGATGAACTTGTCGTTGTCGGTCGGCCCGCGGTTGTGGGCGATCGCGTCGTTGCCGATCTTGGTGGCGGTGCGGAGCCGCTTGAGCTCGTCCTGCTGCTCGGCGTACGTCTGCTCCCAGCGTTCGCGCGCCGCCGTCCGCGCCTCCTCGTACGCGGTCCAGCCGCCACCGAAGAGCCTGCCGCCTGCGCCGTCGGTGCCGCCTGCGCCGTTCGGCGTCGGGTCGAGGTCGAAGAGCCCGGTGACGACCTCGTCGAGGAAGACGCGGTCGTGGGAGGCCATCAGCACCACGCCCGGCAGGTCGCGCAGGAACTCGCCGAGCACCGCGACCGCCTCGTCGTCGAGATGGTTGGTCGGCTCGTCGAGCAGCAGCGCGTCGGGACGACGGGTGATCGCGGTCGCGAGCGCCAGCCGGGTCCGTTGACCGCCCGACAGGGTGCTGATCGCGCGGTCCCGGTCCAGGCCGCTCAGCCCGAGGCGCTCGGCGGCCAGGATCGCGCGCCGGTCGGCGTCCCACGCGTCGTGGGCGACCGCGAAGTCGAGCGCGTTCGCATAGGTCTCGGCGACCTCGGGGTCGTCGAGCCGGTCGGCGAGGGTCTCGATGGTCGTCACGGCCTCCCGGAGCGGACGCAGTGTGGTCGCGAGTACGTCCTCGATGCTCGCCTCATCGCGGAACGGCGGCTCCTGCGGCAGCCAGACGAGGTCGCCGGGCGCCTCGAGCGTTCCTGTGCGTTGGGCGGTGCGCGGGAGTCGGTGTGCGATAGCGCGAAGCAACGTCGACTTGCCTGCGCCGTTCTCCCCCACGAGCGCGATCCGTTCGCCCGGGGAGACGGTGAGGTCTATCCCGGTGAACACCGATCCGCTGCGGAAGGAGACGGAAAGATCACGGACGACGATCGGTCCGGGGACGATGGAAGATGACATGCGGGCGCTGGCCTTCGGGTTCGAGGACGACCCGCCGGGCATATGCCTCGGGCGCGGGTCGGGGTCAGCGCTGGATCTTCATGATGAGAAGAGCGTACGCGGCCGGCGGATGCCTCGTCCAACCGATTGAGCCGCGCGGATCCTCACCGAGGTAGCTCGGTGGGTGCTCGCTTGCCTCGTGGAGTCCTACGAAGGAGGTGACCGTTCACCGAGGTAGCTCGGTGTGCATCTCGCCGCCTCACGCGCGCAGGATCTTCTCCATGGCCTTCCCCTTGGCCAGCTCGTCGACGAGCTTGTCGAGGTAGCGCACCTGGCGCATGACCGGGTCCTCGATCTCCTGGACGCGGACGCCGCAGACCACCCCGGTGATCAGCTCCGAGCTCGGGTTGAGGTCGGCGTCGGCGAAGAACCCCTCGAAGCTCGTCCCTGCCTCGATGTGCTTGGCGATCGCGTCGTCGTCGAACCCGGTCAGCCAGGTGATCACCTGGTGCAGCTCGGCCGTGGTGCGGCCCTTCTTCTCCACCTTCGTCACATAGTGCGGGTAGACGGAGCCGAAGGGCATCTTGTAGACGCGCTCGAGGTTATCCACGCCGTGAGCCTAACGCGGGCGTGGGTCAGGCCGGCTTCTCGGCGACCAGCTGGTACATCCCGGCGATCCGTACGAACGGCTCCTGGTCGCACAGCTCGCGCTCGACCTCGAGCAGGCGGTCGAAGTAGGCGGGGTCGTGCTTCGCCTCGTCGTCGGTGAGCAGGTCGTTGGCGATCCTGGTGCCGAAGCGGCCGGTGAGCCGCAGCTCCGCGGCCGCGAGCTCGGCCTCGAGGTCGGGCATCGAGACCTTGCGTACGTCGTGGGCGAAGGTCACCGCATGCTTGGTCTCCGCACGCAGCTCGGTGAGCGCGCCCTCGGGGCCGGCCGTGACCAGCTGGCGCAGCACCATGCCGGCGGGGTTGGCCTCCATCACCGAGAGGCGACCGCCTGGGCGCACCACGGACGCCAGGCTTCGTACGTCCTCCGCGTCGGAGGGTCGGTAGCGCAGCACGAAGTGGCACAGGACCAGATCCCACTCGCCCTCGGGCAGCTCGTCGAGGCCGCCGACGAGCGTGGTCAGCGACGTGCCCGCCTCAACTGCCCGCCGCTTCGCCTCGGCCAGCCAGGACTCGGACGGGTCGAGGATCGTGAGGTCGTGCCCGGCCCGTGCCAGCGGCAGCGCGTCCATCCCGTCCCCGCCGCCGACGTCGAGGATCCGCAGACCCTCACCCAGCTCCGCACACTGGCGCCGGAGGATCTCCTCGACCACGGTGTAGCGGATCCGGGCCCAGGGTGTCGCGGTATAGGCGCGCCACTGCGCGAGCTTGTCGGAGAAGACATCGGTCATGACGGCGCAGCCTAGTGGCGCGCCTGCCGGCACGCCCGCGCTCCGCGGATCGAGAGCTACCCGGCGTACGTCCGCTGCCCACGCAGGAACGTGGACACGACGCGACCAGTGAGCTTGCGATCGTGCCAGGGGTTGTTGCGGGAGAGCGAGAGCGACCGGTCGCGGTCTACGACGTACGTCGCGGCCGGATCGACCAGGGTCAGGTTCGCGGGCTCGCCGACCGCGATCGGGCGGCCGTGGCCCTCGAGACCGGCGATGCGGGCCGGGGTGGCGGACATGACCCGGGCCACGCCGGCCCAGTCCAGCAGCCCCGAGGAGACCATGACGGTCGAGACGACGGAGAGCGCCTCCTCCAGCCCGAGCATCCCGAAGGCGGCGTCGACGAAGGCGTGCTCCTTGTCCTGGCGCGCGTGCGGGGCGTGGTCGGTGGCTACCGCGTCGATGGTGCCGTCGGCCAGCGCTTCACGCAGCGCCTCGACGTCCTCGGCCGGACGCAGCGGCGGGTTGACCTTGAACGTCGGGTCATAGCCGGTGAGCAGGTCGGTGGTCAGCAGCAGGTGGTGCGGGGTGACCTCCGCGGTGACTGCCCAGCTGCCGTCCTTCTCAGCCTGCGCCTTGGCCCAGCGCAGCACCTCGACGGTGCCGGCGGTGGAGGCGTGCGCGACGTGGACGCGCGAGCCGGTGTGGCGGGCGAGCATCACGTCGCGAGCGACGATGACCTCCTCGGCGACACCCGGCCAGCCCGGCAGGCCGAGCCGTCCGGAGAGCTCACCCTCGTGGCAGCAGGCCGACCCGTACGGAGCCAGCGAGGGGTCCTGGGAGTGCTGGGAGATGACGCCACCGAAGGCCTTGACGTACTCCAGCGCCCGACGCATCACCCGAGGGTCGGAGACACAGCGACCGTCGTCGGAGAAGACCTTCACGCTCGCCCGGGAGCGGTTCATCAGGGACAGCTCCGCCAGCTCCTCACCGGCCAGGCCCTTGGTGACCGCGCCGACCGGGAACACGTCGGCCAGTCCTGCCTCGCGGCCGAGATCCCAAACGGAGACCGCGGCCTCGGCCGTGTCGGTGACCGGCGAGGTGTTGGCCATCGCCAGCACCGCGGTGTAGCCGCCCGCCGCGGCCGCCTCGGAGCCCGAGGAGATCGTCTCGGCATCCTCGCGGCCCGGCTGGCGCAGGTGGGTGTGCAGGTCGACCAGGCCGGGGAGCAGGACGAGACCGGAGGCGTCGACCACCTCATCAGCGGCGGGGGCGGTGGGCGTGCCGATCTCCCGGATCACTCCCCCGTCGACGTACACATCGGTCGGCTCTGCCCCGAGGACGGAGGCTCCCTTGATCAACAGGCTCATGCCGCCACCTCCGTGACAGAGCGGAAAGAATACGGACGCGGCGGCATGGTGCTCTGATTGCTCGCTCTCTTGCGCTCGTTCATGCGGACTCCTCGCCGGCAAGCAGGTGGTAGAGGACGGACATCCGGATCGCGACCCCGGCCGAGACCTGGTCGAGGATCCGGGAGGAGGCGGCGTCGGCGGCCTCCGGCGAGATCTCCAGGCCGCGGTTCATCGGCCCCGGGTGCAGGATGGGCACGTCATCGCGCAGCAGCCCGAGCCGAGCCCGGGTGAGCCCGTAGCCGACGGTGTACTCCCGCGAGGTCGGGAAGTAGCCGCCACTCATCCGCTCCCTCTGCACGCGCAGCATCATCACCGCGTCGACCTCGGGCAGCACCGCGTCGAGGTCGTAGGAGGTGGCGAATCCATCGGCTTTGGCCCACTCCGTGATCCCCGCGGGCATCAGCGTCGGCGGCGCGATCGCGATCACCGAGGCGCCGAGCTTCGTCAGGGACTTCACGTTCGACCGGAACACCCGCGAGTGGGTCAGGTCCCCGACCAACGCGACCCGCTTGCCCTCCAGGGAGCCCGGCCCACCGAGCTGCCGCTGCAGCGTGTAGCCGTCCAGGAGCGCCTGGGTCGGGTGCTCATGCATGCCGTCACCGGCGTTGATCACAGGGATGTCGAGCCAGCCCGCGACCTGATGGGCCGCGCCGGAGGCCGAGTGACGCATCACCAGGCCGTCGACGCCCATCGCGGTCACGGTCAGCACCGTGTCGCGCAGCGACTCGCCCTTCGAGGCCGAGGAGCCCTTCGCGGACAGGTTGATCACATCGGCCGAGAGCCACTTCCCCGCGATCTCGAACGAAGACCGGGTGCGCGTCGAGTCCTCGAAGAAGAGGTTGATCACCGTACGTCCACGCAGCGCCGGCAGCTTCTTGACCTCGCGCTTCTGCACGTCGTGCATCTCGGCGGCGGTCGCGAAGAGCTTCTGAATCTCCTCCGCGCTCACGTCGTCGATGGACAGCAGATGCCTCGTCATGCCGCCACCTCCGTTGAGGAGAGCGGAGAACACGGACGTGGCGGCCTGACCCTCATTGTCGCTCGCTGACGCTCGCTCATGCCGAGACCCCCTCGAGCTCGACGATGCGTACCTCGTCCATCCCGTCGGTCTCCTCGAGTCGCAGCCCGACCCTCTCCGAGCGCGCCGTCGGGAGGTTCTTGCCGACGTGGTCTGCCCGGATCGGCAGCTGCCGATGCCCGCGGTCGACGAGAACGGCGAGGCGTACGACGGCCGGGCGACCGTAGTCGGCCAGAGCGTCCAGCGCGGCGCGGACGGTGCGGCCAGAGAAGAGCACGTCGTCGACGAGCACCACGGTCTTGCCGTCGATGCCAACCGGCGGGATCTCGGTGTGGTGAGGCGCTCGGGTGGGGTGAGTGCGCAGGTCGTCGCGGTACATCGTCACGTCGAGCGCGCCGTGCGCGACCGGATGGCCCTCGGCGGCCTCGATCCGCGCCGCGATCCGTCGGGCCAACGGCACCCCGCGGGTGTGCAGGCCCAGCAGGACCAGATCCTCGGCGTCTCGGTTGCGCTCCAGGATCTCGTGGGAGATCCGGGTCAGCGCGCGGGAGATGTCACGGGCGTCGAGGACGATGCGGCCGTCCACGGACGGCGCCACCTCAGGCTCTGCTGATTGATTCCGCTCAGTCTCGGGCTCTGACAAGGTCGAGGTCTCCTTCTCCGCCTCACGGGACGGCTCGTTAAAGGAAGTCGACCTCGACCCTATCCTCACTCCAGGTCGATCAGCACTTTTCCGACGGCGCCCGCCTCCACGGCGTCGTGGGCGGCGGCGGTCTCCTCCAGCGGGTAGTGATGGAGTGGTACGCCGACCTCCGCGCCGACCCTCAGCGCGCCCGCCGCCACGGCGCTGGTGAGATCCTCGGCCGCCGCCCGGAGCTGTGCCGGGTCGACTGCGTAGAGCAGGATGAACTGGTAGCGCAGGTTGAGCGAGAACGTCGCCCGCAGCGGCATGGAGAGCTCGTCGCCGCCGTTGTTGGCGTAGATCGCGATCGTGCCGCGGTTGGCGATGACCGCGCGGTCGAGGTCGTTGTTGACGGCCGGGGCGACCTCGACGATCTGGTCGACGCCTCCGGGTGCGATCTTCCGGATCTGCGTCCCCAGGTGGTCGAGCTTGTCGAGCGGTGTATCGAGCCTGTCGAGATGACCCGCCTCGCGGTAGTTGACGATGTGCTGCGCACCGGCGGCCTTGGCCAGCTCCGCCTTCTCGGGGGAGCTGACCGTGGTGACGACGGTCGCCCCGGCCCATACGGCCAGCTGGATCGCGGCGTTCCCGACCGCGCCCGCGCCGCCGTGGACCAGGATGTTGAGGCCGTCGAACGCGCCCGGAGCCAGCCGCTGGACAGCACCCGAGGTGAGCGCGCGGTGGGCGGTCATCGCCGGCACACCGAGCGCGGCACCAAGATCGTAGGAGGCACCGACGGGCAGCTCGACCGCCTTGTGGGCCGGCACGGTGACGTACTCCGCCGCGGTCCCCCACGCCTGCCCGTGCTGGACCATGAAGAGCCAGACCTGCTGACCGACCACGTGCGTGGTGACGCCATCGCCCAACCCCTCGACCACGCCCGCCCCGTCCTGGCCCGGGGTCGCCTCGGGGGTCGCGAGCGTCGCGCTCAGCCCGGCGCGTACCTTCCAGTCGGTCGGGTTGACTCCCGCCCGCACCAGCCTGACCAGGACCTCCCCGGGGCCGGGCTTCGGCACCGGACGCTCGGCCAGGCGCATGACGGAGGATGGACCGTTCTCGGAGTAGACGACTGCACGCATGCGTACGACGTTAGCGGCCGGCACTCACAACGCGTGAGCCATCCCGGCACAAGCCTTCAGCCACGACATCCGGGTGTCCTCGGAGAGCTGGGAGTACTGCACCGTGGACCCCGCGACGAGCACCGGGTCGAACGGGACCCGGTAGACCCCACGGGTGCGCTGCTGGTAGACCTCGGTGAGATCCCGGGCCAGGTTGGTGTCGACCTTCGGGGACGGGTCGGAGAGCACCGTGATCGTCTTCAGCTTGAGGTCGGCGTAGCCCGACTCCTGCAGCGCGTCGAGCATCCACAGGCCGCTGTAGCCGGTGTCCTCGCGCACCGTCGAGGTCACCACCAGCAGGTCGGCGGTGTCGGCGGCCGCGAGCCAGTTCTCGGCGCGCATGTTGTTGCCGGTGTCGACCAGGATGACCTTGTAGAAGCGCTCCAGCAGGTGGTGCACCTGCCCGAAGTCGTCGGCATGGATCTGGCCGGTGACGTCGGGGCGCTCATCCGAGGCGAGCACGTCGAAGTGGGCGTCACCCTGGGAGCGTACGAAGGCGCCGAGGTCGCCGATGCGGGACTGGTAGACGTTGTTGAACGAGGCCAGGTTGTCGAGCAGCTCGCGGGTGGTGTTGCGGTGGCTGCTGCGTACGCCTCGGATGCCGAGGGTGCCACGGGTCTCGTTGTTGTCCCAGGCCACGACTCCCCCACCGCGGACGGTGCCGAAGGTGTAGCCCGCCGCGAGCACGCCGGTGGTCTTGGCGGCACCGCCCTTGGGGTTGATGAAGACGATGGTGCGAGGTCCGTCGAAGTCGCGCTGGATCATCGCCCGGTCCTGCTCGTAGGCGACCTCGGCAGGGCCCATGCTCGGGCTGATCAGCCCTCCGGACATCCTGCGCAGCGCGCCCCGCCAGCCCCAGGTCGCCGGGCCGAAGCCGGCCGACTCCGCGCGCCGGTCGAGGAAGTCGGTGGCGCTGGGGACCTCCAGCCCGTGACCGCTTGGTGCGGGGGGCACCGACGTGGGGGCCTGTGCGTTGGTGATGCGGGTCGCCTCCTGGCTCGCGTCGTAGCCCGGGTAGGGCTGCGCGTTCGGGTTCGTCCGGGGGCCGTCGTCCCCTGTCTGCGAGGGATGGAGCGGCTGCCCGGCCGAGGTCGGCGGAGGCGGCGTCACCCAGTGTTGGGGTGCGCCTGCCGGCCGCGTGTGTGCGTCCGGCTCGTCGTAGGGGTTGTTCTCCTGCGTCATGCGCTCTCCGAATACGGGTACGGGTTTGCGGTCACCAGCTCAGCCTTGTTCCAAACATACGGTCCCGACCGAAGCAATCGTCGATAACCGGGAAACACAGGCGCGGTGTCGCGCACGTGATGACAGTACGCCTGCCGGAACGATTCCCGACAGGCGTACGTCAGCAGTTGATCAGGCCTTGGACGCGAGGTCCTTCGCGACCGCGGAGAGGACGCCGTTGACGAAGGAGGGCGAGTCGTCGGTGGAGAGCTCGGTCACCAGGGCCGTCGCCTCGCTGATCGCGACCTCGGCGGCGACGTCGGCGTCGATGAGCTCCCAGACCCCGATGCGGAGCACGTTGCGGTCGACCGCGGGCATCCGAGCCAGTGACCAGTCCTTGGCGAACTCGGCGATCAGCGCGTCGATCCGCTCCGTCTCGGCGACCACGCCACGGACCAGCTTGACCGTGAACGGGTTGTTCGGAACCTGACCCTCGGCGATCTGCTGGTCGAGCAGCTCACCGGCGGAGAGGCCCCGTGCCTCGGAGGCGAAGAGCAGGTCCAGGGCCCGCTTGCGAGCCTTGGACCTGGCAGTGGCGACGTGCGCGGCCAAAGCGGGTCAGCCCTTGACGCGGGAGAGGTAGGCGCCGCCCTCGCGGGTGTCGACCTTGATCTTCTCGCCCTGCTCGATGAAGAGCGGCACCTGGATCTCGGCGCCGGTCTCGAGGGTGGCCGGCTTGGTGCGGCCGGTGGCCGAGTCGCCCATGACACCGGGCTCGGTGTAGGAGATGACCAGCTCGACCGACGGCGGGAGCTCGACGAAGAGGACGCGGCCCTCGTTGGTGGCCAGGATGACCTCCTGGTTCTCCAGGAGGAAGCCGGCGCCGTCACCGATGATCTCCGGGCCGACCTCGACCTGGTCGAAGTCGGCGACGTCCATGAAGACGAAGTTGGAGCCGTCGTTGTAGAGGTACTGGAACGAGCGGCGGTCGACCGTGGCGGTTTCGACCTTGGTGCCGGCGTTGAAGGTCTTGTCTACGTTCTTGCCCGACTCGACGTTGCGGAGCTTGGTGCGGACGAACGCCGGGCCCTTGCCGGGCTTCACGTGCTGGAACTCGGTGACCTGCCAGAGCTGGCCCTCGATCTTCAGCACCATGCCGTTCTTGAGGTCGTTCGTCGTCGCCATAACCGTCCGTCAGCCTTCGTCTATGTCCTGCAGCAGTGCAGGCTTGGTTGTCAATGTTCGTGCCAGTGTTCTTGGGGCCACCAGGGCCAGGGAGAATCCTAGTCAACGAGACGTACGCCGTCCCAATCCTTCGGCCCGGCGAAGCAGAAGCTCGAGCCAGGATCAGGCGGCGCCGACCTCGCGGGCGAGGATGGAGAGCGCCTCCTGGTAGCCGTCGATGCCCTTGCCCGCCACGACCGCGACCGCGTGCTCGGTGACCACGCTGGTGTGCCGGAAGACCTCAGGACGCTGGGACGGGTCGGAGATGTGCACCTCGACCAGTGGAGCGGTCAGCTGCGCACAGGCGTCGTAGATCGCGTAGGAGTAGTGGGTCCAGGCTGCCGCGTTGAGCACCACCGGGATGTCCTTGTCGGCCGCGTCGTTGAGCCAGTCGACCATGTCGCCCTCGTGGTTGGTCTGACGTACGTCGACCGCGAACCCGAGCGCATGGCCCCAGCCCACGCACATCGCCGCGAGCTCGTCGAGCGTGGTGTGCCCGTAGATCTCGGGCTGTCGCTTCCCGAGACGTCCGAGGTTGGGGCCGTTGAGGACCAGGACCGGCTGCAGCGTGTTGCTCACTCCGCCATCCTTTCACGGCCGGATCGTCGTCGACGTGCTCGTCTCGGCGGCATGGTGACCACCGTCCCAATCTAAGCGCTCACTTATATTGTGCGACACTGGGTCCGACACCAGGAGACTCCGACACGAGGACGGTCGATGAACCAGACCCGCACCAGCAGCACCCAGGCACGCGGCGACCGAAGCCGTGCCCGTCTGCTCGATGCCGCGGTCCAGGCCTTCTCCGCCAAGGGGTTCCACGGCACCAGCACCCGCGACATCGCCACGGCGGCCGGCCTGAGCCCGGCAGCGGTCTACGTGCACCACCGCTCCAAGGAGGAGCTCCTGCACGCGATCGCGGTACGTGGTCACGAGGTGATCCTCGAGGCGGTCACCGACGCGACCCGCGCCGACGCCACGCCCGCCGAGCGGGTCGCCGCGGCCGTACGCACCTATGTCCTCTTCCACGCGCGCTCGCACACGATGGCTCGGGTCATCAACTACGAGCTCGCGGCTCTGACCGAGGAGCACTTCCGGGAGGTCGCCAGGCTGCGTCGCGCCATCGACACCGTCATGCGTGACGTCGTCGAGGAAGGCGTACGCAGCGGCGACTTCGACACGCCCGACCCGGCCAAGGCCGCCACCGCCCTGCTCTCGCTCGGCATCGATCTGGCCCGGTGGTATCGCGACGGCGGCTCCTGGACCCCCGAGGCCATCGCCGACTTCCATGCCGACCTCGCACTCCGCGTCGTCGGCGCCCGCCCCTGACCCCACCGGAAAGCACCCGAGGAGAGAAGCACCGACATGCGCCGCACCATCTACACCGAGGACCACCAGTCCTTCCGCGACACCATCCGCTCGTTCATCGAGAAGGAGGTCGCCCCCGTCTACGAGGAGTGGTACGAGGCCGGGATCGTCCCCCACGACTTCTACCTCAAGCTCGGCGAGCTCGGTGTCTGGGGCATCCAGGTGCCCGAGGAGTACGGCGGCGCCGGGATCGACTCGTTCAAGTACTCAGCCGTCATGACCGAGGAGCTCTCCCGCGCCGGGGTCTCCTTCGGCGGCTCGAGCACCCACGTCGGGCTCTGCCTGCCCTACCTCCTCAAGCTGGGCACGAGGGAGCAGATGGAGCGCTGGATGCCCGGCTTCGTCGCCGGTGCGGAGATGTGGGCGATCGCGATGACCGAGCCCGGAACCGGCTCGGACCTTGCCGGGATGACGACCCACGCCAAGCTCACCGAGGACGGACGCCACTACGTCCTCAACGGCGCGAAGACGTTCATCACCGGAGGCGTCAACGCCGACCGTGTGATCGTCTGCGCTCGCACCTCACCGGCCACCCCGGAGGACCGCCGCGCCGGGATCACCCTCCTCGCCGTCGACACGTCCCTTCCGGGCTATGAGGTGGGGCGCAAGCTCGACAAGCTCGGGCTCAAGGTCTCCGACACCGCCGAGCTCTCCTTCACCGACGTGCACGTCCCCGTCGAGGACGTCCTGGGCGAGGTCGGCAAGGGCTTCTCCTACCTCGGCCAGAACCTCCCCGTCGAGCGCCTCGGCATCGCCGTCGGCGCCTACGCCCAGGCCGCTGCCGCCGTCGAGTTCGCCAAGACGTACGTCGCCGATCGCAAGGTCTTCGGCACCACCGTCGCCTCGTTCCAGAACACCAAGTTCGAGCTGGCCGCGTGCAAGGCCGAGGTCGACGCCGCCGAGGCCGTGGTCGACCGCGCCATCGAGGCCGAGGACGCCGGCACGCTCACCGCCGCCGAGGCCGCCTCGGCCAAGCTGTTCTGCACCGAGGTCGCCCACCGCGTCATCGACCGCTGCCTCCAGCTCCACGGCGGCTACGGGTACATGAACGAGTACCCCATCGCCCGCCTCTACGCCGACAACCGCGTCAACCGCATCTACGGCGGCACCTCCGAGGTCATGAAGCTGATCATCGCCAAGGACATGGGTCTCTGAGCCGTTCTCCGCTGGTCGGCCCCGAGCGGTGAGTCGGCTCGTCCTGACGAGCCGACTCGGCGTACGTTCGGGCGTGACGCCCTCGCGAGGGCGATCGCCCGGGTCGCCCATGTGTCGCCGGCCCCCTCAGCCGGCCGTTCAGCAAGTACCGCCCAGCAACTACCGCCCAGCGACGACGCCTACCGCGCGATCACCAGGCCGCACAGGGCAGGTCACACATCGGGGCAGGCGGCCCCAATCAAGCCGGCCGCGACCCGCCACCCTGTCCCCCGCCCACGCCAGTGGGCCGGACCTTGTGAATCGTTCACAAAGTCCGGCCCACTGGCGTAGTTGCGAGAGGACCCCTCCGCCGCGGGCTGCTCTAGCCGCCGACGACCGCGTACGCCTCGCGCAGCTGCTCCTCGGTCGGGCCGGTGAGGATGCGGGGGTCGGCGAGGTCGTGGAGGACGAGGAAGCGGAGCACGGAGCCGCGGGCCTTCTTGTCCACCCGCATGGCGCCGATGAGGTCATCGAAGCCGGCCTCGATGCCGAGCTCCTTGACGGTGGTCGGGAGGCCGACCTTCGCGAAGGCCGGGGCGTGTCGAGCGGCGATGTCGTCGGAGAGGACTCCGGCGATCCGGGCGAGCTCGGCGGCGTACACGCACCCGACCGCGACCGCATCACCGTGGCGGATCGAGAAGCCGGAGTGCTTCTCGAGCGCGTGCGCGAGGGTGTGGCCGTAGTTGAGCGTCTCGCGGCCCGGGTGGCCGTCGGCGCCGCCGGTCTCCTTCAGGTCCGCGGCGACGACCTCTGCCTTGACCCGGATCGCGCGCTCGACCAGCTCGGCGAGAACGGGCGAGGAAGCGGTGATCTTGTCGCCCGTAGTGTGCTCAGCCTCGACCAGGCGCAGGATCTCCGGGTCGGCGATGAAGCCGCACTTGACGACCTCGCCGAGCCCGGCGATCAGGTCGGCCTCCGGCAGGGTCGCTAGCAGCGCGAGGTCGCACAGTACGCCGGCGGGCTCGTGGAACGCGCCGACGAGGTTCTTCCCGGCACCGGTGTTGACGCCGGTCTTGCCGCCCACCGCGGCGTCGACCATGGCGAGCACCGTGGTGGGCACGTGCACGACGCGTACGCCGCGCAGCCAGCCGGCCGCGACGAAACCGCCGAGGTCGGTGGTCGCGCCGCCACCGAAGGTGACGACCGCGTCGGAGCGGGTGAAGCCCTTCTCCCCCAACGCCTCCCAGCAGTCGTTGGCGACCGCGACCGTCTTCTGGTCCTCGCCGCTGGGCAGCCCGAGGCCGAGCACGTCGTAGTGCTTCAGCAGCTCCTCGAGCACGGGCTCGGCGTACTCGGCGAGCTCGGCGGCGTAGAGGAACGCCACCCGCTGGACGCTCTCGCCCAGGAGTCCCTGGAGCCGGCCGGCGAGGCCGGAGCCGATGACGACGTCGTACGCCGCGGCGCTCTCGACCCTGATGACGGTGCTGGCTGTGCTGACGGTGCTGAATGGATCGGTCACATCTACTCCGTGGTGTTCAGCGTGGTCAGGGCGGTGGCGAGCTCTGTGGCGACGTCGTCGGCCGAGCGGGCGTCGGTGTCGACGACCAGGGTCGCCACCGACTCATAGATGGGTGCGCGCTCCTCCAGGAGCGTCTTGATGCGGCCGCGTACGTTGCCGAGCAGCATCGGACGCCCCGACCCCAGACCGACGCGCTTGACCGCGTCCGCGACCCCGACCCGCAGGTAGACGACGGTTTGCTCCTTGAGCAGGACCTGCGTCTGATCAGCCAGAACGGAGCCTCCGCCGAGGGAGACCACCCCGTCATACTCGGCCAGCGCCGC
Organism: Nocardioides sp.; assembly: GCF_050699375.1. Classification (GTDB taxonomy): domain Bacteria; phylum Actinomycetota; class Actinomycetes; order Propionibacteriales; family Nocardioidaceae; genus Nocardioides. The sequence goes on from NZ_JBOHDN010000363.1 coordinate 14,044, forward strand.
GGCGACGGCGGCCGCCTCGACCGCACGGAAGTACGCCTCGCCCTCGTCGACGAAGATGTCCTGCACCGACTTGCCAGCAGCCGAGGCGATGTCCGCGTCGGTGTCGCGCAACGTGACTCCGAGGCGGTCGGCGAGCAACGCGCCGACCGTCGACTTCCCGGCCCCCATCGGCCCGATCAGTACAACGCGCGGCCCGCTCATCGCCGCCTCCCCGCGTCGAGCCGGCTCAGACCCTGCCGAGTCGGCTCGTCATAACGCGCCGACTCGGCGATGTTCTTGGTTAGGACGCGCCGACTCGGCATCACGGCCCGGGGAATCAACGCAGCCTCAGGTTCTCGAGGTAGGACTTGGCGTTGCGCGCGGTCTCGCCGACCGAGTCGCCGCCGAACTTCTCCAGCGCCGCCTCGGCCAGCACGAGCGCGACCATCGCCTCGGCGACGACGCCGGCGGCGGGCACAGCGCAGACGTCGGAGCGCTGGTGGTGGGCGACCGTCTCCTCGCCGGTGGCGACGTCGACGGTACGCAGCGCACGCGGCACGGTCGCGATCGGCTTCATCGCGGCGCGAACCCGCAGGATCTCGCCGGTCGACATGCCGCCCTCGGTGCCGCCGGAGCGCCCGGAGGCACGGCGGATCCCGTCGGCGGAGGGCACGATCTCGTCGTGGGCCTTGGACCCGGGCGTCGCGGCGAGCTCGAAGCCGTCGCCGACCTCGACACCCTTGATCGCCTGGATGCCCATCAGTGCACCGGCCAGGCGAGCGTCGAGCCGCCGGTCCCAGTGCACGTGGGAGCCCAGGCCCGGTGGCAGCCCGTGGACGACCACCTCGACGACGCCGCCGAGGGTGTCCCCGTCCTTGTGCGCCTCGTCGATCCTGGCGACCATCTGCTTGGAGCCGTCGGGGTCGAGGACTCGCACCGGGTCCTCGTCGAGGCGCGCCACATCCTCGGGCGCGGGAACCTCGGCGCCCGGCGTACGGACTCCGCCGATCTCCAGGACGTGGGAGACCAGTCGCACGCCGATGGCCTGCTCGAGGAACGCCGAGGCGACCGCGCCGAGCGCGACCCGGGCCGCGGTCTCACGGGCCGAGGCACGCTCCAGGATCGGGCGGGCGTCCTCGAAGTCGTACTTCTGCATCCCGACCAGGTCCGCGTGACCGGGCCGCGGACGGGTCAGCGGCGCGTTGCGCGCCTGCTTCTCGAGCACCTCGGGGGCGACCGGGTCGGAGGCCATCACGGTCTCCCACTTGGGCCACTCGGTGTTGCCGACCTCGATCGCGACCGGTCCGCCCTGGGACTCCCCGTGGCGTACGCCGCCGGTGATCCGGACCTGGTCCTGCTCGAACTTCATCCGGGCACCGCGGCCATAGCCGAGCCGCCGCCGGGCCAGGGCACCAGCGATGTCGTCAGAGGTGATCCGGACGTGGGCGGGCAGACCCTCCATCACGGCCGTCAGGGACGGACCATGGGACTCGCCCGCAGTGAGCCAACGCAACATGGGTCCAGTCTTTCATCCCGGCCCCGGAAGCGACGTCACCGCATCCCCGCTGAGACGGCGTCCTGGGACGCCTGATCAGGCAAGCAGCGCGACCAGCAACCCCAGGATCATGAACGGCCCGTACGCCAGCGGCTCACGCATCGCCGACCGCGACCGGCGCACGATCGCGCGCCCGATGCCCCAGGCGCCGAAGATCGCCAGCCCGACCCAGAGCCCGACGACCAACTCGGACCACCCGACCCAGCCGAGAACGAGGCCGACGAGGGCGGCCAGACGTACGTCACCGAAGCCCATCGCGTGCGGCAAGATCCGCCACAGCAGCCAGAATCCCGAGCGGGCCACGAGGAGACCGACCACCGCGCGCAGGAGGGTCTCGGTGTCACGTGTCCACAGCCACTCGGCTCCGACGAGCACCAGCACGGCGCCGGTCGCCGCCAGGATCGGCAGCCGGGGAAGGCGCTGCACCCGCCAGTCGACGTAGGCCAGCAGGCAGAGCACCGGCACGAGCGGCGCCAGGGCGACCATCGACCGCGACGGCTCGACGCGCCAGGCGAGCGACCCCGCGAGGATCACCGAGACAGCCACGCCCGCCGGCAGGAGCGGACCCCACCCGGCGAGCGTGCGATAGGAACGCGCGGGCCGATCGTCCGCGGGTTCGGGAAGTCGGCGAAGCAGGGTGGGCAGGCCGAGAGCGAGTACGCCGGCGG
>NZ_JBOHDN010000364.1:0-26872 GCF_050699375.1 Nocardioides sp.
CGCGGCCTGCAGCAGCGACGTACCCGAACACGCCAGATCGAAGAACCGCGACCACACCTCTGCCGGATAAGCCACCGCAACACTCCTTCATCAGGGATGTTGCTTAGACCGCTGGATTCCGCCGACGCTTCGGCCTGCAGAGGTGACGCTTCGGCCTGCAGAGGTGACGCTTCGGCCTGCAGAGGTGACGCTTCGGCCTGCAGGGGTGACTTCTCGGCGATCAGTCTTCGGGGTCGTCGAGGCGGGCGAGCCAGGTTGCGAGACGCTCGATGGCGGTCTCGTGCTCGGGGTGTACGTCGACGAAGGACTGTAGCTGCTCGGCGAGCCAGGCGAGAGTGACCTCGTCGTCGCCCCGGCGGTTGTCCAGCTCCTCGATGCCGCGGTCGGTGAAGTACATGCGCCCAGTCTTTCATCCGCTCGCGAGCGATCGCCCGAGCGGCCGAGGTGGCGTGCTCGCGACGTCGAGCGGACGGGTGGGTGCCGAAAGTATTTGAACAACAGGGTCTAGACATGTGGGACTCGTCATGCTCCAATATCACCGTGACCTAGACAACAATGTCTAGAAACATCGCTACTAGGGATGCCGTCGGTGGCGATGGCGATCTGAGGAGGAATCGGTGAGCCAGGGCGACCTGCACTTCGGAATCTTTTGCCTGACCAACGTTCCGGAATGGAGCACGGAGAGGGAGGCGGTCCACAAGGGGATCGAGCAGATCAACCTCGCTGACAAGCTGGGGTTCGAGGAGGCCTGGGTGGCCGAGCACAACGCCCGGCGCTACGGGATCATCTCCTCCTCGCAGGTGCTGCTCGCGGCGTGCGCAGGCACGACCCAGAACATCCGCCTGGGCACCGGCGTCACTCGGCTGCCGATGAACCACCCGCTGAAGCTGGCCGAGGATTTCTCGCTGCTCGACGTCATCAGCGACGGGCGTCTCAACTTCGGTATCGGCAAGGCGTACGACCTGCTCGAGTTCCAGGCCTACGACATCGACCCCGACGAGCGGGACGAGCGTTACCAGGAAACCTTCGAGATCATCATGCAGGGCTGGCGCACCGGCAAGATCAAGTACCACGGTAAGCACTTCTCGGTGCCTGGCCGTGGCGAGCAGGCCGAGGAGATCCAACTGATGCCGCGGCCGCTCCAGCAGCCGCACCCGCCCGTCTTCGTGATGGTCTCGCAGACCGAGGCCTCCCTCCGCTCAGCCGCCCGGCAGGGCTTCGCCTTCGTGCTCGGGCAGATGCCGACCTGGGAGGAGATGGCTCGCCTGGTCGACATCTACCGCGAAGAGGCCCGTGACGCCGGCTTCAGCTATGACGAGATCGACGCCAACGTCGCTCGATCCTCGCAGCTGAAGGCCATCCACGTCTCCGACGATCGCGAGACCGCGGTGAAGGAGTACGAGCAGGGCCTGATGTGGTATCTGAGCATCCTCAGCAACCGCGCCAAGGTCGGCCTCGGCCTCAACGAGCTCAGCTTCCAGGACTACGTGGACAAGGGCGCGATCCTGCTCGGCTCGTCCGACGACGTCGCCCAGCAGCTCGAGGACTACCAGAAGGTGACCGGGATCGGTGGCCTGGTGGGCTGGTTCGACGCCGGTAGCCAGCCGCAGGAGCAGGTGCTGCGTTCGATGACCAAGTTCGCCGAAGAAGTCCGTCCGCAGCTGCGCGGCGCGTCCTTCTGAGTCCGACGTTCGCGTAGATGGGACAACGTATGACTCGCCAATCCGACACCCTCGAGACCGAGCACAGGGACATCATCGACGCCCTGTTCGGCTTCGTCGACAAAGCAGTCGCACCGCTGGAGGAGAAGCATCAGGAACTGCTCTCCGAGCCGACCAGGGTCTTCGACGACCGGGGCCTGATGTCGCCGGAGTACCTCGAGGTGAGCCGCCAGGTGCGCGAGCTCTCCGCCGAGGCCGGCTTCTACTCGCTCTACGGTGCCGAGGAGCTCGGTGGGGGGAACCTGTCCGCGACCGGGATCGTGGCGGTGCAGGAGGCCATGCATCACCGGTACGGGCCGGAGCGCACCCTGGTGCACGAATCCGTGATCCCCTCACCGTTCACCAACGGCCTCAGCCCGCTCCTGCTGAAGCTCGACGAGGATGTGCTGGCGGAGCGGCTCGACGACATCCGCCGCGGCACCTCGACCCTGTGCTTCGCGCTCTCGGAGCCCGACGCGGGCTCGGACGTCTTCAACCTGCGTACGCGGGCTACTCAGGTCGAGGACGGCTGGGTGATCAACGGGCAGAAGCAGTGGATCTCGAACGCCGCCCACGCCGCCCACGCCTTCGTCTTCGCGGTGACCGACCCCGAGGCGGTCAAGGAGCGGCGCGGTGGGATCACCTGCTTCTTCGTGGACACCGGGACCGAGGGTTTCTCCGTCGACGCCGGCATCCCGATGATGGGCGCTCGCGGCTCGAACGCCACGATCATCTCTCTCACCGACCTCCGCGTCTCCTCCCGCCAGATCGTGGGGGAGCGGGGGGCCGCGCTGAAGCTCGCCCTGGGCGGCATCAGCAGAGGCCGGCTGACGATGTCGGCCACCTGCATCGGCCTGGCCAGGTGGGCCCTGGACATGTCGGTCGAGTACGCGAACACCCGACGTACCTTCGGTCGCAAGATCGGCGACCACCAGATGGTCCAGGCCAAGCTCGCCGAGATGGCGATGGAGATCTACCTGTGCCATTCCGCGGTCCTGCGTACCGCGGAGATGGTCGATGCCGGGAAGGCTTCGGTCAAGGAGACCTCGATCGTCAAGGCCCGCTGCACGGAGATGGTGGGCAAGGTGCTCGACGAGGCCATCCAGATCCACGGCGGCCTGGGCCTCACCAACGAGCTCGGCCTGGAGGCCGGCTATCGGTATGCCCGGATGCTGCGGATCCCGGACGGGACCTCCGAGATCCAGCGGCGCACGATCGCCAAGCGACTGCTGAGCGGAGACCTGGCGCTGTGAGCACTCCGACCCCCTTGAAGTTCGTGGACCGACAGCTCCGCGACGGCGTCGCGTACCTGACGCTGAACCGGCCTGAGGCGATGAACGCGTTGAGCCCCGACGTGCGCGAGGACCTGCGTACGGCGCTGCTGGACGTGAACGAGGACGACGAGGTCCGGTGCGTGGTGCTGAGCGGCGCAGGCGGCAACTTCTGCGCCGGCGGCGACGTCAAGCGGATGGGCAAGCGGACCCCTGCCAGAGGCGCAGTCCGGCTCGCTCTCGGCCGCGAGCTGGTCGAGCTGTTCCGGGGTGTCCGGGTGCCCACAATCGCGGCGGTCAGAGGGCACGCGGTGGGTGCCGGCTTCGGGCTGGCCATGGGTGCCGACATGATCCTCGCCGAGTCCGGTGCCCGCTTCCAGTGCGGGTTCATCAAGCGCGGGCTCGCCCCGGACAGCTCCGTCTCCTACCTCCTGGCCCAGCAGCTCGGCACCCGCCGGGCGATGTTCTACGCCATGACCGGCGAGGTCATCGACGCCAGCACGGCCGTCGACCTCGGCATCGCCGCTCGGGAGTACGCCGCCGAGCAGTTCGAGGAGCGTACGCATCAGTTCGCCCAGCGACTGGCCGAAGGCCCCACCGCCGCACTGTTCGCGACCCGCAAGGCTGTCCATGCCGCGGCAGATCTCACCTTCGCGCAGAGCTGGGAGTTCGAGTCGTTCGCCGCGGCAGTGACCTCGACGACCCTCGACCACAAGAACGCCGTCGAAGCCTTCAAGGCCAAGACGACCATCCGATTCCAGGGAGAATGACTGTGAGCCTCGTACATGTGGACCGCGTCGAGGAAGACCGCTTCGCCGTCGTCACGCTCGACCGTCCAGAGAAGCTGAACGCTCTCAACAACGAGCTGCTGGGCGACCTCTTCGGCGCGCTGGACTCGCTGGCCGACGACGACGCCATCTCCGCGGTGATCATCCGCGGTAGCGGCGGCAACTTCAGCGCCGGCTACGACGTGGTGGCCGGCTACACCGCCCCGACCGCGTACCAGGACTGGCGCAAGCTGCAGTCCAAGATCGACCTCTGGGAGCAGATCTGGAAGTTCCCGAAGCCGCTCATCGCGGCGGTCGAGGGACACTGCCTGGGCGGCGCGACCATGCTGGTCGCCTGCTGCGACCTGGTCATCGTCGCCGAGGACGCCAACGTCGGATGGCCGTCGATCCCCCTCGGCGGCGGGCTGCTGAGCCCGGTGTCGCTCTGGCACATCGGCATGCGGAAGGCGAAGGAGCTCTCCTACATCGCCGGCAACTCCATGACAGGTGTCGAGGCGGCCGACCTCGGCTGGGCCAACCAGAGCGTACCCACCGGTGAGGTCGAGGCCTCCGCCGCCCGGATGGCCCGTCGGGTGGGGAAGACCCCGCTCGACCTCCTGTATCTCAAGAAGACTGCCCTCAACCGTGTCTTCGACCGGCAGGGCTTCACCGAAGCCCTCCGGGCAGGCGCGGAGTGGGACGCCATCTCCCACACCGCGGAGTCGATCGACGAGGTCAAGGCACAGATGCACGAACTCGGGTTCAAGGGAGCGATCAAACATTTCACCCAGGCCTGAGCACGAGACGGGCAACAGCTGCAGAGGAGAATCAGCATGAGACTTCGCACCACACGCAGGAAGAAGGTCGCCGCGGCGGCACTCGCCGTGCTCACGACGGTGACGATCTCGGGATGTTCCAAGGCCGACCGGGAAGGCGCGGACAACGCCGGCGGCGCGAGCGTGCCGGCCGGCGCGTCCAAGGCCGACTACCAGAAGGCCTTCGCGGACGTGGAGCCGATCGAGCTCGACTTCCAGGTCGCCTCGGCGAACCCGGACGCCTACTCGAGCATGCGTGACGTGGAGTTCGCCAAGTCGCTCGAAGAGTGGTCGGACGGCAAGATCAAGGTCAAGATCCACTACGCCGGCTCGATCGCCGAGCCCACCGAGACCCCGGACGCGCTCGTCGACGGACGCCTGGACCTCGCGCACTATTACACGACCTACGAGCCCGACAAGATGCAAGCCTACGTCGAGCTGAGCAACTCGCTCTCGCAGGTGCCGAGCACGCCGCTGATCGGTGGGCTGGTCATCAACGCGGCCTACCAGGACATGGCATTCGACACCCCGGAGGTCAGGGAGGAGTTCGAGAGCCGCGGCATGACCCTGCTGGCGCCGGCGAGCTCGTTCGGCGTCACGGAGCTGACCTGCCGCTCGGAGCGTGACTCGCTGAAGGACTTCGCCAAGGCACAGATCCGCGGCAACGCCCGGGCCCACGAGACCCAGGTCGCAGCCCTGGGCGGCACCATCTCCTCGGTCCAGCTCGCCGAGGGGTACGAGGCCTTCCAGCGCGGCGTCCTGGACTGCTCCCTCCAGGCGCCGGCGACCGCGACCTCGGTCGGCTGGCTCGAGGTCGCGCCGCACGTCTACTTCCCGCGTGAGCAGGGATTCGCCCCCGGCGCCGGAAGCCTCGTCGCCGGGGCGAAGTGGAGCGAGCTGCCGCTGGTCGCCCAGCAGCTGATGTGGGACCGCCTGCGCGAGTACCTCTCGGCAGAGCTGTACGGCTCCCTGCAGTCGATCACCGACACCGCCGAGGTCACGGCGAAGAACGGCGGCACCCTGCAGTACCTCGACGCCGAGAGCGAGGCGGCGCTGACAGAGTCGAAGGAGGACCTCCTCGACGAGGTCGCCGGCTCCGAGGTCCTGGACGGCAAGGCGCTCAACGCCGATGTCGCCGAGAGCATCAGCACGTGGACCAAGACGGCGAAGGAGCTCGGTTACACCGACGATGGTGGCTTCGAGGACTTCAGCACGTGGTACCAGGGGTCGGCGGACTTCAACGACCGTGCGTATCTGCAGAAGTTCGCGGACCGTCTCTTCGAGGAGACGTTCCTCCCCGAACGACCTGAGTGACGCCGACGTGCTGACGAGGAGATCGATGATTCCGACGCTGACCGGCTCGGTGAGCCCGAACGAGCTCGGACGAGTGCTGATGCACGAGCACGTCTTCGTGCTCAACGCCGAGCTGATGGTCAACTACCCGGAGATGTTCCCCCAGGACGAGATGGTCCGACGCGCCGTCGCCGTCCTCGGGGAGGTCGGGAAGACCGGCATCGACACCTTCGTGGATCTCTCCGTCATGGGGACGGGGCGCAACGTACCGGTGCTGCGGAGGATCGCCGAGCAGGTGGACCTCAACATCCTGGTGGCCACCGGCTGGTACACCTACCACGAGGCACCCGTCTTCGCTCAGCTCAACGGACCGGGGCGTCTCTTCGACGGCCCCGACCCGTTGGCCGAGATGTTCGTCAGGGACATCCGGGACGGAATCGGCGGGACCGGTGTGCGTGCCGCGGTGCTGAAGTGCTCTGCCGACAAGTACGGGATGACCGACGGCGTCATGAACATCATGCAGGCCGTCGCCGACGCCCACCTGGAGACGGGTGCGCCGATCTTCACGCACTCCGATCCCGGCAACGAGACCGGCCCGGCACAGCTGGACTACCTCGAGTCACGCGGGATCGACCTGAGCGGTGTGGTCGTCGGGCACTGTGGCGACACCGATGAGATCGACCGCCTGCGCCGGATGGCGGACCGCGGTGCGGTGCTCGGCATGGATCGCTTCGGGCTGGAGTCGAGGCTCCCTTACGAGGCGCGCGTCCGGACGGTCGTGGACATGTGCCGGCTCGGCTACGCCGACCGCATGGTGATCGCCACGGACTCCTCTGTGTTCAGCATGAACTTTCCCGATGAGCACCGACGGGAGCATCTCCCGTTGTGGGACGCGCGAGCGGTCATGCCGCGAGTCGTCACCGACCTCCGCGCCAGCGGGGTCGGCGACGACGACATCGACCAGATGATGCAGCGCAACCCGGCCAGAATTCTGCACGGCTCCTGCCGCTGAGAGGACAAGCACAATGCACGACTTCGACACGAACACGTTCCGGCAGGTGCTGGGTTCGTTCCCGACCGGCGTGGTGGTGATCACCGCCGCCGGCGAGGAGGGCGAGGCGCTCGCGATGACCGTGGGGACCTTCGTCTCGGTCTCGCTGGACCCGCCGCTGGTGGGCTTCCTGCCGAGCAAGACCTCCTCGTCCTGGGACGCGATCCGGCAGAGCGGGAAACGCTTCGGGGTGAACATCCTCTGCAACACCCAGGAGGATGTCTGCCGCGCCGTGGCAAGGCGAAAGAAGGACAAGCTGGAGGGTTTCGACTGGTCTCCCACGGAGCACGGCACACCGAAGCTGTCCGACAGGATCGCCTTCCTCGACTGTGAGACCGAGAACATCTACGACGGTGGTGACCACGACATCGTGGTCGGCCGGGTGCTCTCGCTGGAGAGCGTGCCGTCGACCTTGCCGCTGCTCTTCTTCCGAGGCGGCTACGGTTCGTTCCGGCCGGGTTCGATGGCGGTCGAGGCAGGCATCTCCGGGAAGCGACTGGCCGAGCTCGACTGCCTCCGTCCGCACATCGAGCGTCTCTCCAGTCATCTCTCCCTCGAGGTCACCGCGATGTGCCGGGTCGATGAGGACCTCCTCACGGTGGCGTCGGCGGGCGGTTCCAACCGCTCGGTGCGGGTGCCCCGGATCGGCCGCCGAGTGCCGTTCATGCCCCCGATCGGAGGAGTGTTCGCTGCTTTCGGGGGCCCGGAGGCGGAGTCGGAGTGGCTCAGGAACGTCCACGAGGAGGCCGGTGGAGCCGACCGGGAGACGTTCGCCGAGGTGCTCCAGCGAGTACGTGACTCGGGCTATGCGTTCGGGTTCGGCCACGAGGCCGGGAAGGCGATCGAGGTGGCCTCGCTGGCGGCAAACGAGACCGAGGCCCCCGAGCAGCGGCGACGTCTGAATCGTGTCATCGCCGAGGCCGGCCTCTCCTTCAACACCGCGAAGATCGAGCGCGAGGAGGAGTACGAGTTCCACTCCATGACCGCACCCGTCTTCGACGCCGACGGCGCCTGCGCCTTCTCCCTGACGGTCTGGGGCTCGAAGGCGGCGGTCCGCGGCGCCGATGTCCTGGCGGTCGCGGACAAGCTGACCCGGACGGCCGAGTCGTGCACGGCCGACCTGCAGCGAGCCGGGAGGAAGCTGTGAACCAGCCGACCTCACCGACGCTGTCATCGTTCCAGGACCTGTTGGTCATCGAGCTCGCCCACATCTACAACGGGCCGTACTGCGGGCTGATGTTCGCCCATCTCGGCGCCGAGGTGGTCAAGGTCGAGCCGCTCACCGGTGAGCGGCTGCGCGCCCGATCACGGGACGACTCCGACCCGCAGGAGTTCATCATGCTGAACTCCAACAAGAAGAGCGTCGCGCTCAACCTCAAGAGCGCGGCTGGACGCGAGGCCTTCCTGGGGCTCGTCGATGAGGCCGACGTCCTGATCGAGAACTACTCACCGGGTGCGCTGGGCCGGATGGGCCTGGGCCCGGACGTCCTCCTCGAGCGCAACCCGCGCCTGATCGTCGCCTCGGGAAGCGGCTACGGCTCCTTCGGTCCGTACGCCGGGCTGCCCGCCATGGACCTCACGGTGCAGGCGATGTCCGGGACCATCGCCACGAGCGGGTTCGCCGACGGGCCGCCGGTGAAGACAGGGCCGGCCGTCACCGACCTGTCGGGAGGCATCCACCTGTTCGGCGCCGCGATGGCGGCCCTGTTCGACCGCGAGCGGACCGGTCGTGGTCGGCACGTGGAGGTGTCGATGCACGACACCATGTACCCGATGCTCACCTCGGCGCTGAGCGCCCTCTACAACTACCCGGATCAGGTGTTCCCGGAGCGCACCGGCAACCGGCACTCAGCTCTGTCGATCGCTCCCTACAACGTCTACCCGGCCGCCGACGGCTGGCTGGCGATCATCAGCTCCTCCGAGGAGCACTGGGCCGGCGTGTGCCGGGCGCTGGGGCTGGAGGAACTTCTGGAGGACGCCAGGTTCCGCGACCGGCATCTGCGTGCCGACAACATGGACGCGCTCGATGCGGCCATCGGCGAGGTGACCGCCATGTTCACCCGTGACGAGCTCACGAAACGGCTGGAGGCGGAGCGCGTGCCGTGCGCGCCGGTCAAGCATCTACGTGAGGTCGACAACGATCCGCACCTGATCGAACGCGGGATGATCCGCCACGTCGACCACCCCAAGAACGGCCGCGTGCCGACCGTCGGCAACCCGCTGCGGGTCTCTCCGGATGTCGGCACCGCACCCATCACACCGTCGCCGAGCGTCGGCCAGCATCAGACCGAGGTGCTCGGTAAGTTCCTCGGGATGAGTGCCGAGGAAGCCGAGGAGCTGAGGAAATCATGACGAGCGGGCGATTCCTGCCCTGGTCCGACGCTGGGCCTCGTATAGTGACGTGCCGGCCGTGACCACGTCTGCCACGCCTACGAGTGAGTTGAGGAGACAGTCTCCGGTGAGGTTCCCCGAGGCGGTTGACGCCGATATCGAGGACATCACGCGAGCGCTGAGCGTGTGGAGCGGTGTGGGCGCCGCCCCGACGCCCAAGAACGTGCGAGGCGTGCGCACGCGTCAGCATCTGCTGAAGGCGGCGACGGAGGCGTTCATCCGGCTGGGCTACCTGAGCTGCTCGGTCGAGGACATCCTGCAGGAGGCCGACGTCTCTCGAGGGACCTTCTATGCCCACTTCAAGAGCAAGAAGGCGATCTTCGCGGCCGTGATAGAAGAGTCGCTCGATTCCAGGCTGAGAGGCACCGCCGTCTCCGAGGTGGATGTCCCCCTGGTGCGCGACCGGATCGAGGAGTCGGTACGCAGGTTCCTCGACTCGTACTGGCGTGGCCGTGGCCTCTCCATGGTGATCGAGCAGGTCGCCAACACCGACCCGTCCTTCCGTGACATCAGGCTGATCATCCGGGACAGCTTCGCCCGGCGGATCGCAAAGGGGATCCGCCGGCAGCAGGCTCGGGGGATCGCCGACTCCACGGTCGACCCCGCCGAGGCCGGGCTGGTCATCATCGCGATGATGACCAACTTCGCCCACACCGAGCTGGGTTGGCGCGAGCGGCGGCCCAGCGAGGAGATGGTCGATCTGCTGACCCGGTTCTGGGTGCAGGGCATCGGTCTGGACGAGACCGCCCCGGTGATCTCTCGCTGAGCGAACCGCAAGCGGACCCGAACGCGCGGTCCTCAGGTCGGCTGCCGCCGGCTGCCACACGATTCAATGACCCCATGTATTGAGGAGAGCTCCATGTCTGAGTATCGGATCGTCAACCCTGCGACCGGCGAGGTGGTCGAGGAGTTCCCCGTCGCCACCGACGATCAGGTCGTGGACGCGCTGCAGCGCAACCATCGCGCCTTCGGGCCGTGGGCGGCCACGCCGGTCCCCGCGCGCGCAGAGATCCTGACTCGTGTCGCCGACGCCTACGCAGCCCGCGTGGACGAGCTGGCGGAGATCATTCACGTGGAGATGGGGAAGAAGGTGGCCGAGGCGGCGGGGGAGATCAAGCTCTCCGAGCTGATCTACCGCTACTACGCCGACAATGCCGAGGCGTTCCTGGACGATGAGCCCCTGCGCGGCACCACCGGCCAGGACACGGCCCACATCCGCCGCAAGCCGGTCGGCTCGATCCTGGGCATCATGCCGTGGAACTTTCCGTACTACCAGGTCGCGAGGTTCGCTGCGCCGAACCTGGCGCTGGGCAACACCATCATCCTCAAGCACGCTCCGCAGGATCCGAGGTCCTCGGCCGTCATGGCCGAGATCTTCCACGAGTCCGGGGTCCCTGACGACGCCTACATCAACCTGTACGCCACGAACGAGCAGGTCGCCGAGATCCTGCTTCCGTCGCGGCTGAACCACGGGGTGTCGGTGACCGGGTCGGAGCGGGCCGGGTCTGCGGTCGCCGAGGTCGCCGGCCGGCACCTGAAGAAGGTCGTGCTCGAGCTGGGCGGCTCAGACCCATACATCCTGCTCGACAGTGAGGACGTGAAGCAGTCGGCGAAGCTCTTCTTCGGGGCCCGGATGGGCAACAACGGGCAGGCGTGCAACAGCCCGAAGCGGATGATCGTCATGGACGACGCGTACGACGAGTTCACCGCCGAGCTGACCGAGCTGGTCCGGGCAGCGACGCCCGCCGACCCCACCTCGGAGCTCTCGCAGCTCTCGCCGCTGTCGTCGACCGCGGCGAGAGACCGGTTCCTGGAGCAGGTGGAGGCGGTGAAGAGCGACGGTGCGACCGTTCTCGTCGGCGGCGAGCGCTATGAGACGTCAGGAGCGTACGTCCAGCCGGTGGTCTTCGAAGGAGTGAGGCCGGGGACGGCCGGCTACCACGATGAGCTCTTCGGGCCGGCCTTCATGCTGTTCCGGGTCTCCAGCGACGAGGAGGCCGTGGCCCTGGCAAACGACACGCCCTTCGGTCTGGGCTCGGCGGTCTTCGCGACCGACCACGAGCGGGCCGAGCAGGTGGGCTCGAAGCTCGAGGCCGGCATGGTCTACCTGAACACCCCGGAAGCATCCCGGGAGTTCTTGCCGTTCGGCGGCGTGAAGCGCTCCGGCGTCGGCCGCGAGCTCGGACCGCTGGCCATGGACGAATTCGTCAACAAGCAGCTGGTCTACAAGAAGGGCTGAACGGTGCCGAGCCAGGCGGTGACGCAGGAGAGCGCTCGGAGCGCCTTCATCGAAGAGCACTGCTACTGGAACGAGGAGCTCGACGCGCTGGCCTTGGCCGATCCGCGCTACCTCGATGCCTACGACCAGCTGCTCCGGGTGGTGGCCCGTCGCGGCTCTCTCTCCGCGCGTCACCGCGAGCTCATCTGCGTCGCCGTCAACGCCCAGGTCACCTACCTCAACCCCGTCCACACCCGCCACCATCTGGCTCAGGCGCGCCACCTCGGAGCGACCGAGGCCGAGGTGGTCGAGACCCTGCAGCTCGCGGCCTCGCTCGGTGTGCACTCGATGCTCGTCGGTCTCCCGCTCGCGCACGAGGTCTTCGAGGAGCTGGGCGTCGCCACCGACGTCGCGGCGGGGGAGGGCGTCGACGCTCGGCGGCGGGAGCTGAAGGACGCCTTCATCCGCGAGCGGAAGTACTGGTCACCAGGCTGGGACACGGTGCTCGCCTACTCGCCCGAGTACTTCGAGGCGTACCTCGGTCTCTCTCGCATCCCCTGGGTCGACGGCGTGCTCGACGAGTGGTTCAAGGAGCTCGTCTACGTCGCGATCGACGTCGTGACCACCCACCTGTTCACCGCGGGCATCCGGACCCATGTCGCGAAGGCGATCGAGTACGGGGCGACGCCGGACCAGGTTGTCGACGTGATCACGATCGCCAGCAACATCGGAGTGCACAGCACGCTCATGGGCGTCGGCCAGATGGCGACGCCGGGCTGATCTGGTGGATCACTAGTGTCCCGCGCCGAGGGTCCGTGCCATAAGTCGTGCGATGCGTGCGTGCATCGCAAGGCGGCGTCGCGACATACCGGGTGTCTTCCGAGCGATGCCAACGCAGCGAGGTGCGTGCGCAGCGTGCGACTTATGGTGCGGAATTGAGGTGCGGGACACTAGATCAGCCCGCGGATGTTGTTTCCTGCCGTCTCGCCGCCGTCGACCGCGATCGAGGCGCCGTTGGTGAACCGAGACTCGTCAGAGGCGAGGTGGACCACCACGCTGGCCACCTCCTCGGGAAGCCCGGTCCGACCGGCGGGGATCTGACCGATCCCACGGCTGAGGTCCGCGGTCATCGGGGTGGCGATGCTGCCGGGATGGATCGAGTTGACGCGTACGCCCTCTCCGCCGAGCTCGAGCGCCGCGGTCTTCGTCAGGCCGTGCACCCCCCACTTCGAGGCGCTGTAGGCGGCAGAGCCCTTGAAGCCGGTCAACCCGGCGATCGAGGAGATGTTGACGATGGAGGCGGTCTCGTTGGCGCGCAGCGCGGGAAGGGCCGCGCTCATCCCGTAGAACACGCCGTCGAGGTTGACGGCCATCACCGCTCGCCAGGTGGCGGGATCGATGTCGGCGACTCCGCCACGGCCGCCGATGCCGGCGTTGTTGACCAAGACGTCCAGCTTTCCGAAGGCGTCAAGCGTCTCGGCCACCGCGTTGCGCCACGAGCCGGGATCGCTCACGTCCAGATGCACGAATCGGGAGATCTCGGCTCCCAGCGCCTCTGCCTGAGCCAGGCCCGCTTCGTCGGCCACGTCGGCGATGACCACACGGGCTCCCTGCTCGGCGAGGGCTCGTGCGCTCGCCAGCCCGATGCCCGAAGCGGCACCGGTCACGAGCGCGACCTTGTCCTGGACGCGGCCGGCCGCGATGTTTCTCGTCTCCAGAGGCATGGGGTGATCTCCTGGTGTCAGCGGTTGATCTGAAAGAGACATAGAGGTGCCTCGGCGCGATGGCCAAGGCACCTCCGGGGTCAGGCGTCCGAGACTCCGGGCAGCCAGAGCGCGAGGTCCGGCCAGAGGATCAGCAGGAACAGGAAGAGGATCGCCAGCGGCAGGAACCAGAGCAGCGACTGGAAGACGTCGCCGAGACTGATCTTGGTCCCGAGGTTCACATCACGTCGCTTGCACAGGTTGTAGACGACGTAGGAGAGGACACCTACCGGAGGTGTGATCATGCCGATCTCCCCGAGGAGGACGACGAAGACACCGAACCACAGCGGGTCGACGTTCATCGCGGCCAAGGTCGGCAGGAGCACCGGGACGGTCAGCAGAACCATGGCCAGGGTGTCGAAGAACATCCCCATCAGGACGTACAGGACGATGAGGACGCAGAGGAAGGCGACCTTGCCCAGGCCGAGGTCGATGATGAGCTCCGCGACGTTCTCGGCGATGCCGGTCACGGCGAGCATCCGGGTCAGCATGTGCGCGCCGATGAGGATGAAGAAGATCGCGGCCGTGGCTCGGACGGAGTTCATGACGGCGGAGGCGATCTGTACGTGCGGACGGTCACGCCAGGTGTAGCCCACGGCCAGGATCAGCGCGAGTCCGGCGGAGGCGGCTGCGGCCTCGCTGGGGGTGAAGGTGCCGCTGAACATGCCACCGAAGAGCACGAGCATGATGACGGGGAACGACCAGATGGCGGCCAGTGCGCGGAATCGGCTCGACCAGCTCGCGGAGGCGACCTCGGTGCTCTTGTTCCTGCCGACGAGCTTCGGGAGGAGGATCCCGACAAGGCAGAGCGCGGCGGCGTAGAAGACCGCGATCCCGATCCCGGGAAGGACACCGGCCATCAGCTGCGGTCCGACCGGGACCGAGGCGATCCCCGCGTAGACCACCAGCAGGATGCTCGGCGGGATCAGCTGGCCGGGAAGGCCCGCGACGATGACGGTGCCGACCGCGATCCGGCGGTCGTACCCGGCACGGAGCATCTCGGGGATCCCGGCACGGCCGAGGGCATAGGTCATCCCGATCGTCGAGCCGCTCACCGACGCCAGGCCGGCCCCGGCCGCGGTCGTGCCGACGCCGAGACCGCCCGGGAGCCAGCCGAACCACAGCTCGGTGGCTCGATAGAGCCGCTGGGTGAGACCACCCTGGGTGAGCAGGAGGCCCATGAAGATGAAGAGGGGGATCACCGTCATCGACCATGACGAGGACGCGGCGAACGCCGTGGTCTGCATGACGTTGCCCAGGGCCAGGCTGCCGCTGACGTAGTAGATGCCGAGCGCGCTGGCCAGGATCATCGAGACGCCGATCGGGATTCCCATGAACATCAGGGACAACATCAGCCCGATGGTCCACAGCCCCGAGGCGATGTCGCTCACGCTGGTGAACAGCCCGATGCCGGTGGCCACGGTGAGCACGAGGGAGATCATGAAACCGATCGGGAGCCCGCGCGATCCGGGCGACTCCTGCTCGGTGGTGCTTGTCGAGAGGTCGGTCTCGATGGTGTCGCGGTTGGTGATGGAGACGTTGGACATGTCGGCCCTACCTCGCTGTCTGGGTCTCGGCGTCGTCGTGCACCGAGACGCCCGTTCCGGTGTTGAGATCGGCGTTGGGGTTCCTGAAGGCCAGCACCGCGTCGAGGGCGAAGACCACGGCAGCAAGGGCGAAGCCGATGGGCACCAGGAAGTAGAACGGGTAGACGGGAAGCGTGGTGATCCCCGCGGTCGCACCCTGCTCGGCCTTCTCGAGCGCCTCCAGGTAGCCGAACCAGGCGACTACGCAGCAGACGGTGGCACTGCCTGCGTACCCGACGGCCTTGGTCAGCGCGAGGGAGCTTCGATTGAGCCGCTCCGTGATGATCGAGACGGTGTAGTGCTCCTTGTGGACCTGGGCACCTGGGATGGCCAGGAGAACGACCAAGGGGAGCAGCCACTGTGCCGTCACTTCGGTGGCGGCGTAGATCGGCGAGCCCAGCCACGTGCGGCCCAAGGCGTTGACGACCGTCACGACGATCATGGCCAACAGGCCCAACGCAGCGATGCCGGAACAGATCCATTCCAGGACGCGTACGACTCTCAACATGGTTCGTGCCTTCCGATTCGTGAGAAGGATTCCTCCGTGCCCCGAGGCGCGGACCGTATGGCGGTGGTGGTCACTTGATGAAGGGGATCGGCGACTCGAAACCGCCGCGGATCCCGCCGTCGATTCGGATCACCTCACCGTTGATGTAGGAGTTCTCGGCGATGTGGTGCGCCAGTGCGGCGAACTCGTGAGGCTCACCCATGCGAGCGGGGAACGGCACGTGCCGCGGCAGTGGCGGGGTGTCGTCCAGGATCGGGGTGTCGAAGAGGCCTGGGGCGATGGTGACGACCCGGATGCCGAACCTGCCGAGCTCTCGAGCCAGTGGAAGCGTCATGCCGATCACGCCGGACTTGGACGCCGAATAGGCCGACTGCCCGGCCTTGCCGTCGAGGGCAGCGCCGGAGGAGGTGAGCACGACGAAGCCGCGGGCGCCGTCCTCGTCCGGCGTGCGCTGAGCCATCGCGGCAGCCGCGTGCCGAACGACGGTGAAACTGCCGAGCAGGTTGGTGCGCAACGTGCGCTCGATGGTCGTCAGATTGTCGATCAGGTCGCCGCTCTCCGGCGAGATCAGGTGGCCGGGGTTCTTCGGGCCGAAGGCCGCGATGCCGGCGCAGTGCACGAGCCCGACCACCTCGACGCCGGCCGAGATCTCGGCGAAGGCGTCGCGCACGTCGGCGTCGGAGCAGACGTCGACGTCGAGCTGCTGCACGCCCGGCCTCGCGACGGCCGCTGATGCTGCTCGGTCGAGTCCGAAGACTCGATATCCGGCTGCGGCGAAGCGCTCCACTGCCGCGGCGCCCAGACCGCCGGTCGACCCTGTTACGACCACAGCGTGCTCACTCGACATCTGCTCTCCCTTCCGATGTGCAGATCGGTAGGTGGGGTCGGTGTCCACGACCTCTCGTGACCTACGTCACGAGGAATCTATACAGGAGTGTTCGCTTGTGTCTAGGGGGTGAACGTCAAGTCTCGGGTTGATTGATACATACGTGTCCAGAAAACGCACTCGCGGTGACATGGGTGGCTCCGGACGTACGAAGGCCCCTCGGTGTCACCACCGAGGGGCCTTCTTGGAGCGTGCGGGTCAGGCGAAGGCGCGCTCGATGAGCTCCTTCTGCTCGACCGTGTGCCGCTTGATGGTGCCGACGGCGGTGGTGGAGGAGGCGGTGCGGGTGATCGGCTCTACCTCGCGGTCCAGCTCCGGGACCACGTTGAGGTAGTAGCTCGGCCACGGGCCCTGGTTGTAGGGCTCGTCCTGGACCCACTTCACGCGCGCGTTGGGGTACTTCGCGAGCTCGGTCGCCAGCTCCGCGGTCGGCCACGGGTAGAGCTGCTCGACGCGGATGATCGCGACGTCCTCGCGCTCCCGCTTCTTGCGCTCCACGGTGAGGTCCCAGGTGAGCCGCCCGGAGACGACCAGCACCGTGTTGACCTTCGAGGGGTCTGACTCGGTGTCGGCGATCACCGGCTCGAAGGAGCCCGAGGTGAACTCGGCCGGCTGGGAGGCGGCCTCCTTGCGGCGCAGCATCGACTTCGGCGTGAAGACGATCAGCGGACGGTGCTCCTCACCGAGGGTGTGCTTGCGGAGCAGGTGGAAGTAGGACGCCGGCGAGGAGGGCTGAGCCACGACCATCGCCTCGTCCGCGCACAGCGTGAGGAACCGCTCGATGCGCGCCGAGGAGTGGTCGGCGCCCTGGCCCTCGTAGCCGTGCGGCAGCAGCAGCGCGACGCCGGAGTGCTGACCCCACTTGGTCATGCCGGCCGAGATGTATTCGTCGATGACCGACTGGGCGCCGTTGACGAAGTCGCCGAACTGAGCCTCCCAGACCACCAGCGAGTCGGGGCGGGCCACCGAGTAGCCGTACTCGAACCCGAGGGCGGCATACTCCGAGAGCAGCGAGTCGTAGACGTAGAACTTCGCCTGCTCCTCGGTGAGGTTGTTCAGCGGAGTCCACTCATCGGCGTTCTTGCGGTCGATCATGGTCGCGAACCGCTGCACGAAGGTGCCGCGGCGCGAGTCCTGACCGGCCAGACGCACCGGACGCCCGTCGAGCAGCAGCGACCCGAAGGCGACCATCTCGCCGGTGGCCCAGTCGATGCCGCCGTTGGCGATCTGGTTCGCCCGGCGCTGCAGCTGCGGCATCACCTTCGAGTGGACCGTGAAGCCGTCCGGCGGGGTGACGTACGCATCCGCGATCCGCTTCAGCACATCGGTCGTGATCGCGGTGACCGTCTCGCCGGCGGGCTTCTCCGGGTAGTCCGGGACGGTCTCCCAGGCCTGCGGCATCTTGTCGGCCTCGCGGACCTCGGTGAAGACCTGCTCCAGGCGGGCCTGGTAGGCAGCCAGCACCTGCTCGGCCTCCTCGATCGTGATGTCACCACGGCCGATCAGCGACTCGGTGTAGAGCTTGCGGACCGAGCGCTTCTGCTCGATCAGGTCGTACATCATCGGCTGGGTGAACGAGGGGTCGTCGCCCTCGTTGTGACCGCGGCGGCGGTAGCAGATGAGGTCGATGACGACGTCCTTGTTGAACGCCTGGCGGTATTCGAAGGCGAGCCGCGCGACGCGGACACAGGCCTCCGGGTCGTCACCGTTCACGTGGAAGATCGGCGCCTGGACCATCCGCGCGACGTCGGTCGCGTAGAGGGAGGAGCGCGAGGAGCCCGGCGAGGTGGTGAACCCGACCTGGTTGTTGATGACCAGGTGGACGGTTCCACCGGTGCGGTAGCCACGCAGCTGGGAGAGGTTGAGCGTCTCGGCGACCACGCCCTGGCCGGCGAACGCCGCGTCTCCGTGGACCAGCAGCGGCAGCACCGGGAAGAAGGCCGAGCCCTTGTCGAGCACGTCCTGCTTGGCGCGGGCGATGCCCTCCAGGACCGGGTCGACGGTCTCCAGGTGGGACGGGTTCGCGGCGACCGAGACCTTGATCTTGTCGCCCAGGTCGGAGAGGAACTCGCCCTCGGCGCCGAGGTGATACTTCACGTCGCCCGAGCCCTGGACCGTACGCGGGTCGATGTTGCCCTCGAACTCGCGGAAGATCTGGTTGTAGGACTTGCCGACGATGTTGGCGAGCACGTTGAGGCGGCCACGGTGGGCCATCCCGATCGTGACCTCGTCCAGACCGGCCTCCGCAGCGGCCTCGCAGACCTCGTCGATGACCGGGATCGCGGTCTCGCCACCCTCGAGGGAGAAGCGCTTCTGGCCGACGAACTTGGTCTGCAGGAAGGTCTCGAAGGCCTCGGCCTCGTTGAGCTTGGACAGGATCCGCAGCTGCTCCTGGCGCGGCGTCTTGTCGTACGCCATCTCGACCCGGTCCTGGATCCACTGGCGCTGCTCGGGGTCCTGGATGTGCATGTACTCGATGCCGGTCGTGCGCACGTAGGAGTCGCGCAGGACGCCGAGGATCTCGCGCAGCTTCATGAACGGCTTGCGGCCGCCGGCGAACGAGCCGACCGGGAACTCGCGGTCGAGGTCCCACAGGGTCAGCCCGTGCGACTCGATCTGCAGGTCCGGGTGGCTGCGCTGCTTGTACTCCAGCGGGTCGGTGTCGGCCATCATGTGACCACGCACGCGGTGGGCGTGGATGATCTCGCCGACCTTGACCTGCTTGGAGATCTGGTCGTCGTGGGTGGTGTCGATGTCCTGGTTCCAGCGGATCGGCTCGTACGGGATCCGCAGCGAGGCGAAGATCTCGTCGTAGAAGCCGTCCTGGCCGAGCAGGAGCTTGTGCACCGTTGCCAGGAACTCACCCGACTGCGCGCCCTGGATGACCCGGTGGTCGTACGTCGAGGTCATCGTCATGATCCGCGAGACGCCGTTCTTGGCGAGCGCGGAGTTGGAGGCGCCCTGGAACTCGGGCGGGTAGTCCATCGAGCCGACGCCGATGATCGCGGCCTGGCCCTGCATCAGCCGCGGCACCGAGTTGTTGGTGCCGATGCCGCCGACGTTGGTCAGGCTCACCGTGGTGCCGGAGTAGTCGGCCATGGACAGCTTGTTGTCCTTGGCCTTGCGGACGATCTCCTCGTAGGCCGTCCAGAAGCCGGCGAAGTCCATCAGCTCGCAGCCCTTGATCGAGGGCGCGACGAGCTGGCGGGTGCCGTCCTTCTTCTGCTGGTCGATGGCGAGACCGAGGTTGATGTGCGGCGGGGTCACCATCGTCGGCTTGCCGTCATGCTGCTCGAAGGTGTTGTTCATCGCCGGCATCGCCTTGATCGCCTTGATGATGGCGTAGCCGATGAGGTGGGTGAAGGAGACCTTGCCGCCGCGGGCGCGCTTGAGGTGGTTGTTGATGACGGTGCGGTTGTCCCAGAGCAGCTTGACCGGCATGTTGCGCACCGAGGTCGCGGTGGGGACGGTCAGCGACACGTCCATGTTCTTGGCCGTGGCGGCACCGATGCCACGCAGCGTGGTGTAGGTCGGCTCGTCGCCCACGGCGACGGCGGTCGGCTTCGGCGCGTCCTTCGGCGTGGGCGTCACCGTGCCCTGTGCCGGCTCGGCTGCCTGGGCGGCGGGGCGCGGCTTGGCCTTCGGAGCGGGAGCCGACTTGGCCGCCGGCGCCTCGGGGGAGGCCGGGGTCGTAGGCGCCGGCGCGGCCGGCGCGGGGGAGACGGGCGCCTTGGCAGCGGGCGCAGCAGGTGCCGAGGCACCGTTCTGCGACGCGCCGGGCTTTCCGTTCGTCTCGAAGAACTTCACCCACACGGGGTCAACACTGCTGGGATCCTTCGCGTACTGGTCGTACATCTCCTCGACCAGCCACTCGTTGGCGCCGAATTCCGCGGGGATGTCGGCAGTGTTGGGGGACGGGGTGCCTGAGGACACGGCTTGATTCGCCTCTTCCGAATTTTTCACAGTAAGAATGGGTTGCCCAAGGCCAAGGCTAGCCCCACGGACACGCAAATGCCTGCGGCAGGTTCCACCTGTGGACAGGATGTAATCCGTCCCACATCTTGCGTTATCCGCAGGCCGGGCTTGCAACCCGGGTCAGTGTGCGTACAGTGGCCCGGTCCCAGAGCAGGTCGATGAGGTGGATTCCCCACATGGCGAGCAGCAGTACGAGGCGATGCCGGCCGGTAGGCCGACGCGTCGCAACCGCACTCACGGCGGCGGTTCTGAGCGGCATGCTGGCGCTCACCGGCTGCGGCGGAGAGCCCCAGAAGTCGGCGTCCTCGCCCTCGCCGTCCCCGACCCCGCCGCCCACGGTGAAGTCGGCCGCGAAGCTCGTCCACGTGCAGGGCAAGTTCCCCAAGAACAGGCACCAGGCGGCGGCCACGAACGTGGCCAAGGCCGTCGATCGATGGTTGCAGGCTGCGTACGTCGGGGGCGACTATCCGCGGGCGACCTCGACCTTCACCGCCAAGTCCCTCCCGGGATTCTCCAAGGGCGCGATCGCTCAGGCCGGCAAGCAGATGACACTGATGAGCAACGCCACGATCGCCCCGCACATCTCCGGGATCAAGGTGGTCTCCAGCGACGTGACCGTCGACCTGCTGGCCAACAACAACTACCCGGTCGGGGCGGTCGCGCGAGTGCGGCTGGTCTATGACACCGCCGGGGACCGCGAGTCGCGCCAGACCGTCCGCGGCAGCCTCGACATGGTGCCGACCGAGACCTCCTGGGCCGTCTTCGGCTTCAACATCACTCGTGAGGAGAAGCTGGCGACCCCGGCGTCGACCTCAGCGTCGCCGAGCCCGTCGGGAGACAAGTCGTGAAGCTCCTCAGATTCCTCGGTTCCGTACGTCGCCGCCTCCTGACCACGCTCGCGCTGGGTGTGGTGCTCGCGCTGACCGCGGTCATGGTGCCCGACGCGCAGGTCGCCGAGCCGCGCGCGGAGCTGATCGCCACCAAGTGGGCCAAGGGCCTCGACGTCGCCAAGTTCACCCGCAAGGGCGGCACGATCTGGGTTCTCGCCGTCGGCTCGGACGCCCGCCCCGGCCAGAAGGTCACCCGCACCCGGGGCGACGCGCTGCACCTGATCGGGTTCAACCCGACCTCCGGCTACGCGACCGACATCAGCATCCCGCGCGACTCCTACGTCAACATTCCCGGCCACGGCCGCTCAAAGATCAACGAGGCGCTGCTGGTCGGCGGACCGAAGCTGATGGGCCGCGCCGTCGGCAACCTGGTCGGTGTCCAGCCGCAGTACGTCTTCGTCACCTCCTTCTCCGGCATGAGCGACATGGTGATCGGGGTCGGCGGCGTCGACGTCGACAACCCGCGCGCCTTCAGCGATCCGTACGTCGCGCCCTATGGCTTCAAGAAGGGCCGGATCCACATCAACGGACCGCACTCGGTCGACTTCGCGCGGGCCCGCAAGACGCTGCCCGGCGGCGACTTCGACCGCTCGGCCAACCAGTCCCGGATCATCCGTGCCATCCACCGCAAGATCGTCGCCCAGCAGCACGACGTCGGGTTCATGGCCAAGGGCGTCTCGTCGGTGATGAGGAAGATGCACACCACCGGCCTCTCCGGCCGCGACCTCTACCAGCTCGCCAACGCGGTCGCCGCGATCAACCCGGGCAAGATCCGCACCTGCGTGGTTCCCGGCGGGATCGGCAACGCCGGCGCCGCCAGCGTCGTCTTCCCCAACGTCGGCGCGGCCAAGGCGATGGGTCGCGACGCGCGACGGGACGGCCGGCTCAACCGCGGCTGCCGCGGCTGACCCTGCGGGTCTGTCTCGGGGACGAGGCGGGTCGGGCGGCGTCGGCGCCGACGTGACACGATTCGCCCATGGACATCAGCTATCCGGTCACGATCGCCGCGGCGCGCGCCTGGTTCAAGCTCGGCGACATCAAGATCAACATGACCGGGGCGGAGAACATCCCCAGGTCGGGCGGTGCCCTGCTGGCGGTCAACCACCTCTCCTTCGTCGACTACGTGATGGCCGGTTTCCCCGGGGCGGAACAGGGACGGCTGACCCGGTTCATCGCCAAGAAGGAGGTCTTCGACCACCCCGTCGGCGGCCCGGTGATGCGCTCGTTCCACCACATCCCGATCGACCGCAGCTACGGCGCGGCGGGCATGAAGAAGGCCGTCGAGTACCTCCAGGACGGTGAGGTCGTCGGGATCTTCCCCGAGGCGACCCTGTCGCGCTCGTTCCTCATCAAGGAGCTCAAGACCGGCACCGTACGCATCGCCGCCGACGCCGGGGTCCCGCTGATCCCGGTCGTGCTGTGGGGCACCCAGCGGATCATGACCAAGGGTCAGAAGGTCGACGTTTCGCGCCACAAGACGATCGGCATCGAGGTCGGATCGCCGCTGCCGGTGACCGGCGAGGACCCGGCGGCCGAGACCGCGGCGCTCAAGTCGCAGATGGAGTCCATGCTCGACCGGCTCATCAAGGCTCACCCTGCCGAGGAGCAGCCCCCGGGCTCGTGGTGGCTGCCGAAGGCGTACGGCGGCTCGGCCCCCACGCTGGAGGAGGCCGAGGCGATGTACGCCGAGGAGCGCCGCCTCCGTGCGCAGCGGAAGGCCGCGAAGCGGAAGTCCTGACTAGGTCGGTGCGCCGGCGCGCTCCGCGACGGCCCCGACCTTCGCGTGGAAGAGGTCGAGCGACCTCGCCTCGTTGCCGGTCATGTGCTCGACGGCGGTCATCGCGGTGACCGCGACATCGAGGAGCTCGTCGACGACGTCGTCGTAGGTGTGGGTGATGCCCTTACGAGGGTTCTGGCCGGTGGCTCCGATGAGTGCGGCGATGGCCTCGCCTGCCTCTTCGCTCACCTTCGCGACTCTCCCCCAGAGAACGGCTTCCGCGTCACGATCACCCTGGGACTCATCGAGCCACCGGGAGAGATACGCGAGCAGAGCCGGCGTAGCGTCGGTCATGCGGTGGGAGTCTAGGGCGGCCCCTGTAATCCGGTCGAGCCTTAGATATAGAGGCTATTCAGTTGGCTGGTAGACGCCGAGGCGATTTCCGGCCGGGTCGGTGAAGATGAAACGGCGCCCGCCGGGGTAGTCGTAGGGCGGCTCGGCGATGGTGCCGCCGGCCTTCTCGACGGCCGCGACCGCGGCCTCCAGGTCGGACGTACGGATCAGCGGGAGCGGCGCGACGGGCGTCTCGGACGGGTACATCCCGCCGCTCTCGTCCTTGCCGTCGGGGCTGACGATCCCGGCGTACATCCCGCCGTAGTCGTTGAAGGACCAGCCGAAGTCCGAGCCTGCGCCACCGCGAGGAACGAGCGGCGGCGCTACGCGAGGAGGTCGAGCGAGCGCAGCGGGTGAGCCTGCGAACCCGCGAAGCGGGTCGAGACCCAGTCGTTTCGCGGCACAGCGCCCCGATACGGGCTCAGCCGAAGGCGATGTCGAAACCCTTGCCGCGGAACGACGCGATCTTCGTGGCGTCGCGGAGGTAGGCGAGCGGACCGTCGGGGTCGAAGGTCCAGCTGCCGCGCGCGGGCAAGAGCTTGGCGCCGCCCTTCATGGTGAGCCAGGCGGTGTCGGGGTGCTCCTCGATGCCGGGCTGCTCCACGCTGCCCCGCATGGGGGCGCGCGGGGCGAGCTGGGTGACATCGCTGAACCGTGCCGTCGCGATCGGGCCGTCGTCCAGGCTCGCTTCCCAGGTGTGGGTCGCCAGCGGCCCCTTGGCGGACGACTCGCCGCTGAACTTGGCCAGCCCCTTCGGGATCGCCCAAAGGGTCCTCCCGCCCGCGACGGAGTCGGGGGAGTCCACCCAGATGTCGACCACGCTGACCGCCTTCTTCCCGTTGGCGGCGGTGATCACTCGCGCGGACAGGAGCTCGTGATAGGTCAGGGGGCTCGGCTCGGTGTAGTCGACCAGCGCGACGGCGTAGATGCCCTTCGGGTGCCGTTCGTCGACATCGCGCGCGAGCCGGTAGACCGAGAGCCACATCGATCCGTGCATGTGCCAAGGGGCTGGGGGATAGCTGGTCACGTGGATCTCCCGAACTTCTGTCGTGGTCCGTGTCGAAGCGGTCATGCTGTGCTCGATGCATAGGCGAGTGGCGATCGTCGCCACGCTTTGCCCAAGGAGACCAGAGATGACCGACCAGGTGAAGGGCCCCGCCGCCTACTTCCCGTCCATCGAGAAGAAGTACGGCCGCCCGATCGAGGAGTGGAAGCAGATCGTCCGCGCCAGCGGGCTCGCCAAGCACATGGAGCTCGTGGCGTACCTGAAGGCTGAGTACGCCCTCGGGCACGGTCACGCCAACGCCCTCGTCGCCCACACCCTCGCCGAAGGGCTCTGAGCGTTGAACGGGCAGAATCCCGCCATGGCGGGAAAGTGCCGGGTGGTCTGGCCCTAACTCCCCGCAGAATCCCGCCATGGCGGGATTCTGCGGACTGAAGCCGACTCCTGACGCCCGGTCCTGTTGACTTCCCTCATGCGTAGCGGACCGTTGGAGATCACCGACCTGCTCTGGTCGGGCTCGGGCGATCCGGTCTCACGGGCGGAGGCGGTGGGCCTGCTGCGGTCGAGAGGGCAGGTGCGGGCGGCGCGGATCGTGGAGCGGCCGCCTGCGCGGGACGGTGTGCTCGACGCGGAGGCGGCGAACGCGCTCGGGCTGCGGATCCATCGCGAGCTGCAGCGGTTGGGGGAGGAGCTTCAGCTGGGGCGGCGGGTCGCGTCGTTGGTGCGTACGTTGCTGCCTGCTGGTGATGCGCCGGTGCGGGTGATCGATGTCGGTTGTGGTCTCGGGCATGTGCTGCGGGCGATCGCCGCTCATGGCGACCTGCCGCCTCATGTCGAGTTGCTCGGGGTGGACCTCAACTCGGTGCTCGTCGACGAGGCGGCGCGGCTGGCTGCGGCCGAGTCGCTGAGGTGCCGGTTCACCGCGGGGGACGCCTTCGAGCCGGGCCTCGCGGTCGAGGATGGAGCTCGGACGATCGTGGTCTCCAGCGGGTTGATGCACCACCTGGCCCCCGAGGACTTGGCCGGCTTCTTCGCATCCCAGGCGCGGCGGGAGGTCGCGGCGTTCGCACACTGGGACATCGCCCCGTGCCTGTGGTCGACCTTGGGCGCCTGGCTCTTTCACCAAGCGCGGATGCGCGAGGCCGTCTCCCGGCACGACGGCGTGCTGTCGGCACGCCGGGCGCATCCGGCCGAGACGCTGCTGGCGGCCGCGGGCCGAGGCGCACCGGGTTATGCGGTCGAGGTGCGCGAAGGGTCGCGCTGGCATCCGAGGGCGCTCGACGTGCTCCGCCCACTCGTGGGCGTGCCTCGATGAGTCTGATGATCCTGGTGCTGCTCGGCTTTCTCGACGCCGCCTTCAGCGGCTTCCGCTCCGCGCAGGAGTCGCAGCGGGCTGGTCGGCCACACCCACGAGGACCGCGTGGGCATGCGCCGTGGGGTTCGCCTGTTCCGATGGCTGTCGTTGCCGGCCGTCGCCGTCCTCGCGATCGACCTGATCGTGGGGCAGGACCTCGAGGCGTACGTCTCGTCCGCCGACCTGTTCCTGCTGGTCATCGCCCCGTTCGCGGCCATCGTGCTGCTCGCGCTGGGGGCCTGCGGAATCGTCCGCTGGGAACTGAAATACCTCGCCTCCGCGATCATCCTCGGCCCATGCACGTTCCTGCGCCCATACGTCGTGTCCGCGGCTGCGATCGTCGCTGTCGTCAGAGCCGGCGAAGCCGGGATGACGGTCGCTGCTGTACTTGCTGTCGCTGCAGTCCTTGTTGTCGAGCCGATCCTCGATGTGCAGAGTCGGATCAGAGACGTACCCCGTGGGCGGCCAGCTGGTCGATGAGGGCCGCGTGCCCGGTGTGCTCGACCAGCGCTGCAGTGCCCGATCCTGCGAGCTCGTCGCCGACGTCGAAGGTCCAGTGGATCGCTGACATACCTGCCGATCGCGCGGCCTCGACGTTTGTGGCGCTGTCGTCGACCAACAGGATCTCGCCCGACTCGGCTCCGATGCGGTCGGCTGCGCGGTGGAAGAAGGTCGGGTCGGGCTTGGCCACGCCGAGGTCGAAGGAGTAGCAGCTCACGTCGAAGAGGTCGTCGTAGCCGAGTGTGGAGCGCATGAAGTGGCGTCGATGTGGAGCCTGGTTCGTGCCGAGGTGCACGCCATAGCCGGCGGACCGCGTTCGGCGTACGACCTCGACCGTCGCCGCGACCGTCTCGACCGTGCCCCACACGGCGGCGTAGACCTCCGCGACGGAAGCAGACGCCCCGTGCTCGACGAGCAGTCCCTCAAGCGCTGCGAGGAAGTCGACCTCACCACCGGTGAGCAGCGGCCTCTCCAACGCCCAGGCGGCATGGAGGAACGTCTCCGAGCTCTCGCCGAGGAACGGCTCCGCCGCGGCGTACCACCCTCCGGGGAGATGCTGGAGGACGCCGTCGGCATCGAAGAGGACATGGCGTACGTGTGTCGTGATCATCTCGTCGACAGCGTGACAGATGCCGGCGCCGTTGGCAGCCGATCATCGGCAGAAAATGAGAGAAACCGCTGGTCACCCAGCGGTTTCGTCTGTGCCCCCGGCAGGAATCGAACCTGCGGCCTACGGTACCGGAAACCGGCGCTCTATCCCCTGAGCTACGGAGGCATGCACCGCCTGAGC
>NZ_JBOHDN010000365.1:0-5629 GCF_050699375.1 Nocardioides sp.
TCCGGTCGGTGAGCCGGCCGACGAACGGCGCCGCGACGAACGAGACCAGCGCCATCGGCACCATCAGCATCGAGGCCTCGAGAGCGGTGTAGCCGCGGACCAGCTGGGCGTAGAGCATCAGCGGGAAGCCCATCGCGACCGCCGCGAAGCCCATGCAGGAGATCGCCAGGCCGGAGACGGAGAAGTTGCGGTCGGCGAAGATGCCCAGCGGCACCAGCGGCTCGTTGCGGTTGCGTGACTGCCACCAGACGAAGAGCGCCATGATCGCCACGCCGCCGACCACGAGCGCCCAGGTGACGGCGTCCCAGTCCCGCTTCTCGCCGTTCTGCAGGCCGAAGACCACGCAGAACATCCCGAGGCCGCTGAGCAGCACGCCGAGCCAGTCGAAGGCGTGCTGGTGGGTCTCCAGGACCGGCACCAGCCACCAGTTGAGCGCGATCGCGACGATGCCGATCGGCACGTTGACGAAGAAGATCCACTCCCAGCCGCCGGCCGCGACCAGCAGCCCGCCGGCGAGCGGCCCGACCAGGGTCGCGATGCCTGCGGTCGCGCCCCACAGCGCCATCGCGGCCCCGCGTCGCTCGGCCGGGAAGATCCGGGTGATGGTCGCCATCGTCTGCGGCGTCATCATCGCCGCGCCGAGGCCCTGCACCGCCCGTGCGGCGACCAGCGACTCGATGTTGTCGGCCAGGCCGCACCACAGGGACGAGACCGTGAAGACGGCCAGGCCGGCCAGGTAGACCCACTTGGGTCCGACGCGGTCGCCGAGCCGTCCCATGATGAGCACCGGGATGGCGTACGTCAGCATGTAGGCGCTGGTGACCCACAGCACCGCGTTCGCGCTGGCGTCGAGCTCGGCCATGATGTCCGGCGTCGCGACGGTCACGATCGTCATGTCGACCAGCAGCATGAAGAAGCCGATGCACAGCGCGAACAGCGCCCGCCACGGATGGTCGGTCGCTGCTGCCGCGGTGGCAGCGGTCGTCTGCGTCATATACACAGTCAACACCCGACCGCCGACACCTCTGTCGGTGGTGCCGGGCACAATGGGCCGCATGACGCACCAGGACCTGATGGCCGGCCCGCCGCCGACCCACCTTCCCGCAGACCCGGCCACCGACGAGCTGGCCGCCGGCACCGAGCCGGCCGAGGTCGTCCGCCACAACCCGGCCTCGCCCGCGGCCTGGGCCGCCCTGGCCATGGCCGCCAAGGAGTCCGGCGCCGAGGACGTGACCATCTACGCCTACGCCCGTGTCGGCTACCACCGCTCGCTCGACATGCTGCGCCGCAACGGCTGGAAGGGTCACGGCCCGGTTCCGTGGGAGCACGAGCCCAACCGCGGTTTCCTGATCAGCCTCGCCCTCCTCGCCGAGCAGGCCAAGGCGATCGGCGAGACCGAGGAGTGGGAGCGCTGCAGCGAGTTCCTGCGCGACAGCAGCCCGGCGGCGTACGACGCTCTTCTTGGCTGACCCCAGCTCACCCTCCTGAAGCGATTACCGAATCGCACCCGACCGGCCATTTCGCCTAGCCTTGGCCTGTGACTGAGCAGCCCAACGCCAACGCGCCCGCACCGGACCTCACCGAGCCCAGCTTCGATGAGCAGAGCCTGGTCCGGCGCGAGAAGCGCGAGCGCCTGCTGGCCGAGGGGAAGGCGGCGTACGCCATCGGGATCGGCCGCACGCACACGCTCGCCGAGGTGCGCGAGGCGTACGAGGAGAAGCTCGAGTCCGGCGAGGAGACCCAGGACGTCGTCACCGTCGCCGGCCGGGTCATGTTCGTCCGCAACACCGGCAAGCTGGCGTTCGCCACCCTCCAGGAGGGGATCGGCACCCGGCTCCAGGTGATGCTCTCGCTCGCCGAGGTGGGCGAGGAGGCGCTGGCCGAGTGGAAGGCGCTGGCCGATCTCGGTGACCACGTCGCCGTCACCGGCCGGGTGATCTCCTCGCGCCGTGGCGAGCTCTCGATCATGGCCTCCTCGTGGCAGATGGCGGGGAAGGCGCTGCGGCCGCTGCCGGTGCTCCACAAGGACCTCTCCGAGGAAGCGCGGGTGCGGCAGCGCTACGCCGACCTGATCGTGCGCCAGGAGGCGCGCGACATGGTGCGCACCCGGGCCGCGATCACCCAGGCGGTGCGCCGCCGGCTCGAGGACGACGGCTACCTCGAGGTCGAGACGCCCGTCCTGCAGCTCATCCACGGCGGTGCCCACGCACGCCCGTTCAACACCCACATGAACGCCTTCGACCAGCAGATGTCGCTGCGGATCGCGCTCGAGCTCAACCTCAAGAAGGCCGTCGTCGGCGGTGTCGACAAGGTCTACGAGATCGGCCGGATCTTCCGCAACGAGGGCGTCGACTCGACCCACTCGCCCGAGTTCACGATGGTCGAGGCCTACCAGGCCTACGGCGACCAGTTCACCATCGCGGAGATGCTCAAGGGGCTCTTCCTGGCCGCGGCCGACGCGGTCGGGACCCGTCAGATCGAGGTCTCGACAGGCTCGACCACCGGGGACGACTCGACCACCGATGAGACACAGGTCATCGACCTGGACGGCGAGTGGAGGTGGCTGCCCGTCTACCAGGGCGTCTCCGAGGCCGTCGGTGTCGAGGTCACGCCCGACACGGACCTGGAGACGCTGCGGGCTCTCGCCGACAAGCACGATGTCGAGCTCGACCCGGCGTGGGAGGCCGGCAAGGTCGTCATGGAGCTGTGCGGTGAGCTCGTCGAGCCGCACCTGATCCAGCCGACGTTCCTGTGCGACTTCCCGGCGATCGCGCAGCCGCTGGCCCGGCTCAACGACGACGAGCCGCGCCAGGTGCTCGCCTGGGACCTGATCATCGGCGGTGTCGAGCGCGGCACCGGTTTCACCGAGCTCATCGACCCGGTCGTGCAGCGCGAGATCCTCACCGCGCAGTCGCTGATGGCCGCCGGTGGGGACCCCGAGGCGATGCAGCTCGACGAGGACTTCCTGCGTGCGCTGGAGTACGGCGCCCCGCCCATGGGCGGCATGGGATTCGGCCTCGACCGGATGATCATGCTCTTCACCGGCGCCGGGATCCGCGAGACCATCCTCTTCCCCTTGCTCAAGCCGGAGGCCTGAGACTGTTCTCCATACCTGGCACTAAGGTGCCAGGTATGGAGAACGGCCGATCGCAGACGCTGATGACCGCGCTCGGGTTCGCCCCGGACGCGGCGCAGCTCTACAGCCGGCTCCTCCCGCTCAACGGGTGGCCGTTGGTGGTCGTGGCGGCGACGCTGTCGACCTCCGAGGAGGAGCTGAAGGAGGCGGCCGCGCCGCTGGTCGAGAGCGGCGTGGTCTGCGTGGTCGGCGAGACGTTGACCGTGCTGGGGCCGACGGCAGTGGTCGCGCACATGCTGGAGCGGGCCGCGACCAGGGCGCAGGACGCCCACGACCATCTGCTCAAGATCTCCCAGTCGGTGCCGTACGTCGCCGGCACCGCCGCACGGTTGCCCACCACCATCGGTGAGGAGCACCCGATCGACGGTGAGGTGATCGCCACCGAGTTCTCGCCGGACACCTTCGAGCGGCTGGTCTCGGCCACCTCGGGCGACCTGCTGTGGCTGCGGCCGGCGGTGACCGTGCACCCCTCGGAGATGAGGTTCATCTCGGTCATCGAGTCCACGATCAAGACGGGCCGCCGGTGTCGGGGGATCTACCCGGTCGCGGCACTGAAGCACTCGCCCGACGTGCTGCGGATGCGGGTCGAGATCGGTGAGGAGGTCCGGATCCTGCCGCGCGTGTCCACCCACCTGATGGTGGTCGGCAGCACGCACGCGATGTTCCCCGACCCCCTCGGCCCGGTGGAGCAGCCCATGGTCAACGTACGCCAGCGGGCGATCGTCGAGCTGGTCACCAGCTACTACGAGGAGCTGTGGCGCCGGGCCCTGCCGGCGGCCGAGCTCGAGGACCTGCCGGCGGCCGAGCGCCGCCTGCTGCTCGAGGAGCTGGCCCGTGGCGGCCAGGACGAGCAGATCGCGCGACGCCTGGGGGTCTCGCTGCGTACGGTCAGGCGCCGGGTGGCCGAGCTGCTCGAGACGCTCGGCGCGACCTCCCGGTTCGAGGCGGGCGTCGAGGCGGCGCGACGCGGTTGGCTGTGACGTACGGCCTCGGGTTTGCTAGCGTGTGGTCGCAAGAGCCCTGGTCTTGCCAGGGCTCTTTGCGTTCTAGATGGGTCCAGCTGGATGGATCCGGCACACACTAGATATTTGATGCGTTGAGCAGCCGCCTCACGGCGGAGGGACTCCGTCCGGAGTGAAGGAGCAACACACATGCCCGCGATCACGATCATCGGCGCCCAGTGGGGCGACGAAGGCAAGGGCAAGGCAACCGACCTGCTCGGTGAGCAGGTCGACTACGTCGTGAAGTTCAACGGCGGCAACAACGCCGGCCACACGGTGGTGATCCGCCAGGACGACGGGACGAGCGAGAAGTACGCCCTCCACCTGCTGCCCAGCGGCATCCTGACCGCCGGCGTGACGCCGGTGATCGGCAACGGCGTCGTCGTCGACCTCGAGGTGCTCTTCGAGGAGCTGACCGGCCTGGAGGAGCGCGGCGTCGACATCTCCAAGCTGAAGCTTTCGGCCAGCGCCCACGTCATCGCCGACTACAACCGCCAGCTCGACAAGGTCACCGAGCGGTTCCTCGGCTCGCGCAAGATCGGCACCACCGGCCGCGGGATCGGGCCCACCTATGCGGACAAGGTCAACCGGATCGGCATCCGCGTCCAGGACCTCTTCGACGAGTCGATCCTGCGCGGCAAGGTCGAGGGTGCGCTGGAGCTGAAGAACCAGCTCCTCGGGAAGGTCTACAACCGGCGCGGCTTCACCATCGACGCGATCGTCGAGGACCTGCTCTCCTATGCGGACCGGATCGCGCCGATGGTCTGCGACACCGGGCTGCTCCTCAACCAGGCGCTCGACCGCGGCGAGACCGTGCTGCTGGAGGGCGGCCAGGCGACGCTGCTCGACGTCGACCACGGCACCTACCCGTTCGTGACCTCCTCCAACGCCACCTCGGGCGGCGCGTGCACCGGCTCCGGGATCCCGCCGACGCGGATCGACCGGGTGGTCGGGATCGTGAAGGCCTACACCACCCGCGTGGGTGAGGGACCGTTCCCGACCGAGCTCTTCGACGAGTCGGGCGCCTACCTGGCCGAGAACGGCCACGAGTTCGGCACCACCACAGGCCGCCCGCGCCGCTGCGGTTGGTACGACGCGGTCATCGCCCGCTACGCAGCCCGCGTCAACGGCGTCACCGACTTCGTCCTCACCAAGCTCGACGTGCTCGGCGGCCTCGACGAGATCCCGGTGTGCGTGGCGTACGACGTCGACGGTGTCCGCCACGACGAGATGCCCGTCAACCAGTCCGACTTCCACCACGCCACGCCGATCCTGGAGTATCTGCCGGGCTGGAAGGAAGACATCTCCGGCGCCCGGTCGTTCGCCGACCTCCCGGCCAACGCCCAGGCCTACGTGAAGTACGTCGAGGAGATCTCCGGCGCCCCGATGTCCGTCATCGGCGTGGGGCCCGCCCGCGACGAGACGGTCATCATCAACTCGTTGACCTGAGGTTGTGAAGCTGAGAGTGGCCTATAGGTCACTCTCAGCTTCA
>NZ_JBOHDN010000366.1:0-17401 GCF_050699375.1 Nocardioides sp.
CTCCGAGAGCGCCGGATCGTTGCCGTCGCGGGAACCGAGGAAGACCGCCAGGTGCTTGATCATGGGCCAGAGGCTAGTGGCCATCGCCTCGATTTCGGCCTCGGCCCGCCGCCATGGCACGCACTGGACGGCGTTGCCCCCGCTCGAAAGACCCCGGTATGCCTTCGCGGGGGCGCCTGGCCCCGCACGCACCCTGACGACGGACCGGGGCCGACCTATCGGCTCAGACCACTAGTCGTCGTCGTTGATCGGCTGGTTCGTCAACGCGCGGAAGCGGGCATAGATGTCCTTGTCGCCGGTGACCTGGATCCGCTCGTCGTCGCGGCGGCGCCAGAGCCAGGCGTCCAGGTCTTCGGCGGCGCCCTCGACGACGACGTCGGGCTCGGTGCCGGTCGCGATCGACTCCTGGGCGACGACGAGGAGGTCGGGCTCGTCCACGAGGCTGTCACCGCCGGGTCCGGTGCCGGAGACGGTGCCGAGCTGGACCCAGGTCTGGGTGTCGGTGTCGAGGGCGTCCACACGCACGTAGTGGTCGCCGCCCGTGAAGGTCGCCCACCCGGGCTTCCCGCCGAAGAAGATGTCGAGGATCTCGTCGACCCCGTCGGCGGCCAGGGCCGGGTCGAGGGGTGTCACGGCGTCGGCGGTCAGCTCGGCGTCGAGGCGATGGATGAGGATCTCGTGGGCCTGCCTGCGGTAGGTGAACCCGGCGGTCTGCTCCGCCGACCAGGACCAGACGGTCTCGTCGGGCTTGATCTGCTCCAGGGTGCTGAGGAACGTGGCGTTGATCTGGTCGAAGTAGTCGAGAAGATCCTGGTACGTCGCGTCGGCCGGCCGCTCCGGCTCGTCATAGGTCTCCTCGGTGGGCGCGGTGGGCCGGGTGTCGAGGACGTACGTCCAGAAGTGCTGCACCTGGCCGGCGACGTGCCACAGCAGGTCGGCGGCGGTCCAGCCCGGGGCGCTGGGGACCGGGGCGGTGGGGTCGGTCTCGGCGAGGGTGTCGCGGAAGCGCGCGGACTCGGACCTGATGAGGTCGAGGTAGGCCGCGTAGGGAAGTCGGGTCATGCCCGAAGAGTAGAGGCAGACCCGGACAGTTCTCGCCCGGTTTTATCCCACCTGTCCATCCCGACCCATCCCGACTGGTGAACCGGTTTGCGGGCATCATGCGGCGCAGCGTATGGTCATACATATGACCAAGAAGCGCGTCGCAGTCGCTGGTGCCAGTGGATACGCCGGGGGTGAGCTGCTCAGGTTGCTGTTGGCCCACCCCGAGGTGGAGATCGGTGCCCTGACGGCCGCCTCCAGCGCGGGCAAGACCCTGGGGAGCCTGCAGCCACACCTGCTGCCCCTGGCCGACCGAGTCCTGGAGCCGACCAACGCCGAGACCCTGGCCGGTCACGACGTGGTCTTCCTGGCCCTGCCGCATGGCGAGTCCGGGCCGATCGCGGCCGGACTTCCCGACGATGTGGTCGTGATCGACTGCGGCGCCGACTACCGGCTCGCCGACGCCGAGACGTGGACGAAGTTCTACGGCACCGACCACGCCGGTACCTGGCCCTACGGGCTGCCCGAGCTGCCAGAGCAGCGGGCGAGGCTGTCCGGCGCCACCCGGATCGCGGTGCCGGGCTGCTTCCCGACGGTCTCGACGCTCGCCCTCGCGCCGGCGGTCGGAGCCGGGATCGTCGAGCCCGAGGTCGTCGTGGTCGCCGCCACCGGCACCAGCGGGGCGGGGAAGTCGTCCAAGCCGAACCTGATCGGCGCCGAGGTGATGGGCAACGTCAGCGCCTACGGCGTCGGCGGCGTCCACCGGCACACTCCCGAGATCATCCAGAACCTCTCCGCGCTGGTCGACGGCGAGGTGTCGGTCTCCTTCACCCCCGTCCTGGTGCCGATGCCGCGCGGCATCCTGGCCACCTGCTCGGCCAAGCTCGCCGACGGCGTGACGTTGGCCGACGCCCGAGCCGCCTACGAGAAGGCGTACGGCGAGGAGCCCTTCGTCCACCTGCTCCCCGAGGGGCAGTGGCCACAGACGCAGGCGGTGCTCGGCTCCAACGCCGTCCACCTGCAGGTCACCGTCGACGAGGTCGCCGGACGGCTGGTCGCGGTGGGCGCCGAGGACAACCTCGCCAAGGGCACCGCCGGGGGTGCGATCCAGTGCATGAACCTCGCGCTCGGTCTCGAGGAGACGGCTGGCCTGAGCACCGTTGGGGTGGCGCCGTGAACTTCGAGCTGGAGACCGTGGCGCACTCGCCGGGTCGCCCCGATCCCGCCAAGGCCCGCACCCTCGCCGGTGCGCTGCCGTGGCTGAAGGAGTATCACGGCAAGATCGTCGTGGTGAAGTACGGCGGCAACGCCATGACCGACGAAACGCTCAAGCGTGCTTTCGCCGAGGACATCGCCTTCATGCGGTTCGCCGGCTTCAAGCCGGTGGTCGTGCACGGCGGTGGCCCGCAGATCTCGAGCATGCTCGCCCGGCTCGGTATCGAGTCGGAGTTCCGCGGCGGGCTGAGGGTGACCACGCCCGAGGCGATGGACGTCGTACGCATGGTCCTGGTCGGCCAGGTCCAGCGTGAGCTGGTCGGGCTGATCAACGAGCACGGGCCGTTGGCCGTCGGGCTCTCCGGCGAGGACGCCGGCCTCTTCACCGCAGAGCCGGCGAGCACCATCGTGGACGGCGAGGAGGTCGACCTCGGTCAGGTGGGCGAGGTCGTCTCCGTGCGACCCTCTTCCGTCCTCGACCTCATCGAGGCCGGCCGGATCCCGGTGGTCTCCAGCGTCGCCCCGGACGCCGACGGCGCGATCTACAACGTCAACGCCGACATGGCCGCCGCCTCGCTCGCGGTCGCCCTGGAGGCCGAGAAGCTGCTGGTGCTGACCGACGTCGAGGGCCTCTACCTCGACTGGCCGGACCCCGAGGAGGTCATCGGCGAGATCAGCCCCGAGGCGCTCGAAGGCATCCTCCCGGACCTGGCCAGCGGCATGATCCCGAAGATGGGCGCCTGCCTGGAGGCAGTCAAGGGCGGCGTCAAGCGCGCCACCGTCGTCGACGGTCGCAACCCGCACGCCGTGCTGCTCGAGCTGTTCACCGCCGAGGGAGTCGGCACCCAGGTGCTCCCCGGCGTCACCACGAAGACCCGCAAAGCAAGGGAGCTGGGCCAATGAGCACCTATGGAGAGCGGTACGCCGCCTCGCTGATGAACACCTTCGGCGCCCCCAAGCTGGTCCTCACCCGAGGCGAGGGCGCTCACGTGTGGGACGAGAACGGCAAGGAGTACGTCGACCTGCTGGCCGGGATCGCGGTCAACTCGCTCGGCCACGCCCATCCCGCGCTCCTCTCGGCGGTCACCTCCCAGATGGAGTCGCTCGGGCACATCTCCAACTTCTTCACCTCCGCCCCGCAGGTCGAGCTGGCCGAGGCGCTGCTCGCCCGGGTCCCGGGCGGGGAGACCGGCAAGGTCTTCTTCGCCAACTCCGGGACCGAGGCCAACGAGGCCGGGCTGAAGCTGACCCGGAGGACAGGTCGCACCCACATCGTGGCCGCGTCCGGGAGCTTCCACGGCCGCACCCTCGGTGCGCTGGCGCTGACCTCGAAGGAGGCCTACCGGGCGCCGTTCGAGCCACTCCCGGGAGATGTCACCTTCGTGCCCTACGGCGACGCCGAGGCGCTGGCCGCGGCGGTCACCGACGAGACCGCCGCGATCATCCTCGAGCCGATCCAGGGTGAGGCCGGCGTGATCGTCCCGCCGGCCGGCTACCTGGCCTCGGCGCGGAGCATCGCCGACGAGCACGGCGCGCTGCTCTGGCTCGACGAGATCCAGTCCGGGCTCGGCCGTACGGGCCGCTGGTTCGCCCACGAGACCTCCGGGGTCACCGCCGACATCGTCACCCTGGCCAAGGGCCTCGGCGGAGGCTTCCCGATCGGCGCCTGCATCGGGCTGGGCCGGGCGGCGACCCTCTTCGAGCCCGGCAACCACGGCACCACCTTCGGGGGCAATCCGGTCGCCTGCGCCGCGGGTCTCGCGGTGGTCGGGACCATCGAGTCCGACGGACTCCTCGAGCACGTCACCGTGCTCGGGCAGAAGCTGCGCGACGGCCTCGGCGCCGACTCGCGGGTGGCCCGGGTCGATGGCGAGGGGCTCTTCATCGGTGTGGTGCTCGCCGGTCTCGACTCGGCCAAGGTCGCCGCGGCCGCGCTCGAGGCGGGCTTCATCCTCAACAACCCGACGCCCGAGCGGATCCGGATCGTGCCGCCGCTGGTGCTCACCGAGGACGACGCGGAGCGGCTCCTGGCCGCCTGGCCGGCCATCCTCGACGCGGCGGAGGACCCGAGATGACCCGGCACTTCCTCCGCGACGACGACCTCACCCCGGCCGAGCAGGCCGAGGTGCTCGCGCTCGCGGCGAGAATGAAGCAGGAGCCGTACGCCGCCAAGCCGCTCGCCGGCCCGGTGACCGTGGCCACGATCTATGACAAGCCGACGCTGCGTACTCAGGCTTCGTTCTCCTCCGGGATCGCCGAGCTCGGCGGGCACTCGATGCTCGTCGACGGGCGCCTGGCCGGGATCGGGGATCGGGAGTCGGTCGCCGACGTCGCCCGGGTGCTCGGTCGGCAGGCGGGCGCGATCGTGTGGCGTACGTTCGCGCATGCCGGCATGGAAGAGATGGCCGCTTACGCGGGTGTGCCGGTCGTCAACGCGCTGACCGACGACTTCCACCCCTGTCAGCTGCTCGCCGACCTGCAGACGTTGAGCGAGCACAAGGGCTCGCTCTCCGGATTGACGGCGGCGTTCCTGGGCGATGCCGCGTGCAACGTGGGCAACTCCTGGGCGCTGGCCGGCGCCACCGCCGGGATGCACGTCCGGTTCGGGGCGCCGGAGGGCTATGCGCCCGACGAGGAGGTCCTGCTGCGGGCGAAGAAGATCGCCGCGGAGACCGGTGGCTCGGTCTCGGTCACCCCAGATCCGGTCCGGGCCGCGGCCGGGGCCGACGTGCTCATCACCGACACCTGGGTCTCGATGGGCAAGGAGAGCGAGGCGGCCGCGCGCACCGCGGTGTTCTCGCCCTACGCGCTGACCACCGAGCTGCTCGCACACGCTGATCCCGAGGCCGTCGTGCTGCACTGCCTGCCCGCCTACCGCGGCAAGGAGATCTCCGCCGAGGTGCTCGACGGTCCCAGGAGCCTGGTGTGGGACGAGGCCGAGAACCGGCGCCATGCCCAGAAGGCGATCCTGACCTTCCTGTGGGAGCGGCGATGAGCAAGCTCAGCGCGCCGCGTCCGTATTCTGGCGCTTGCGCTACGGCTACGACCGGAGCGAGGTCGAGCGGCGAGCTTGCTCGTCCGCTCGCGCCGAGCGAGGGAGTGACTGCGCGAAGCGCAGAGGTGGCGCGATGACGACCAACGAAGCGCAGCGGCCCGCGACCAAGGGCTCACGTCAGTCCCTGATCGTCGACATCATCTGGGGCACGGAGATCCACTCCCAGACCGAGCTCTCCGAGGCGCTGTTCTCCCACGGCGTCCACGTCACCCAGGCAACGCTCTCGCGTGACCTGGACGAGCTCGACGCGGTGAAGGTGCGGGCACCTTCGGGGTCGCTGGTCTACGCGGTTCCCGGTGAGGGCGGAGACCGCACGGCGGTCGCGCCGGGGGAGTCGGCCAGCGGCCGCAGCAAGCTCGGACGCCTCGCCCGCGAGCTGCTGGTGAGCGCGGACGGGACCGGCAACCTGGTGGTGCTGCGTACGCCTGCGGGTGGCGCACAGTACTTCGCCTCCGCGATCGACCGCGCCGAGTTTCCCGACATCCTCGGCACCATCGCCGGTGACGACACCGTGCTCGTCATCGGCCGCGAGCCCAGGGGAGGCGCGGCACTCGTCAACCGCTTCCTCAGTCTCGCCGGCAAGACCACAGCCCTTCAATGAGTTTCAGAGCCAGCAAGTCCCAGAGCCCAATGAGTTTCAGAGCAAGGAGCAACATCTCGTGAGCAAGGTCCTGACCTCCCTTCCCAAGGGCGAGCGCGTCGGCATCGCCTTCTCCGGAGGCCTCGACACCTCCGTGGCTGTCGCCTGGATGCGCGACAAGGGCGCGGTGCCGTGCACCTATACCGCCGACATCGGGCAGTACGACGAGCCCGACATCTCCGGCGTACCCGACCGCGCGATGGCGTACGGCGCCGAGATCGCGCGTGCGATCGACATCAAGCCCCAGCTGGTCGAGGAGGGTCTCGCGGCTCTGGCGTGCGGAGCGTTCCACATCCGCTCCGGTGGCCGTGCCTACTTCAACACCACGCCGCTGGGCCGGGCCGTGACCGGCACCATGCTGGTCCGCGCCATGCACGCCGACGACGTCAACATCTGGGGAGACGGGTCGACCTTCAAGGGCAACGACATCGAGCGGTTCTACCGCTACGGCCTGATGGCCAACCCCGAGCTGCGCATCTACAAGCCGTGGCTGGACGCCGACTTCGTCCACGAGCTCGGCGGGCGCCACGAGATGTCGGAGTGGCTGGTGGCTCATGACCTGCCCTACCGCGACTCCACCGAGAAGGCCTACTCCACCGACGCCAACATCTGGGGCGCCACCCACGAGGCCAAGACCCTCGAGCACCTCGAGGTCTCCTTGGAGACGGTCGAGCCGATCATGGGCGTGAAGTTCTGGGACCCCTCGGTCGCCATCGAGACCGAGGACGTCTCGATCAGCTTCGACGAGGGCCGCCCGATCGCGATCAACGGCAAGTCCTTCGCCGACCCCGTGGCGCTGGTCTACGAGGCCAACGCGATCGGTGGTCGCCACGGTCTGGGCATGTCGGACCAGATCGAGAACCGGATCATCGAGGCCAAGTCCCGCGGCATCTACGAGGCGCCGGGGATGGCGCTGCTCTGGATCGCCTACGAGCGGCTCCTCAACGCGGTCCACAACGAGGACACCATGTCCAACTACTACAACGAGGGCCGCAAGCTCGGGCGGCTGATGTACGAGGGCCGTTGGCTCGACCCGCAGGCGCTCATGGTGCGTGAGTCGATCCAGCGCTGGATCGCCTCGCTGGTCTCCGGGACCGTCACGCTGCGGCTGCGCCGGGGCGAGGACTACACCATCCTCAACACCGAGGGATCGCACTTCTCCTACCACCCCGAGAAGCTGTCCATGGAGCGCGTCGAGAACCCCGCGTTCGGCCCCGTCGACCGCATCGGGCAGCTCACCATGCGCAACCTCGACATCGCCGACTCGCGCTCCAAGCTGGAGGTCTACGCCGGTCACCCCCTCGACCAGGGCACCGTCCTCGTCGAGCACGGCACCCTCTTCGGTGAGCTCCCCGCGGGCGGTTTCGACCGCATCGCCGCCACCGACGGCAAGCCCCTCCCGGACGCTCTTCCCGCCGACAGCGCGACCTTGGACGACACCTTCCTGGACGAGGCCGCGATCGAGTCGGGCAACGACTGATGCCACTGATCCCTCGTGCCTCGGGGCGGGTGCTGCCGGTCAGCCCCGGGGGAGAGGTGCTGCTCGTGCTCGACACCGACCCGGCTGACGCCAGCCGCGGAAAGTATTGGACAACGATCGGTGGTGCCCTGGACCCCGGTGAGACTCCGGCTGATTCGGCTGTTCGGGAGATGTGGGAAGAGGCCGGCGTACGCCTTGACCCCGCGCGTCTGATTGGCCCGGTGGCGAGGGTGGAGCAGGAGTACCGCTGGAACGGCGTCGAGTACCTTGGTGACGCGACCTACTTTGCCGTGGCGCTCGACCGTGACACGGAGATCAGCTTCGAGAACCTCGAGTCGATCGAGAAGGCGTCCATGATCCGGGCAGATTGGTGGACGCCTGATGCGTTGCGTGACGAGACCTGGGCCGACCCGGACCTGCCCGGGCTGCTGAAGCTCGCTGTTGATGCTGTGCTGGAAGGAGACCGGTGACCATGGCTGACGTACCTGCCAACACGACGAACGAGGGCAAGCTGTGGGGTGGCCGGTTCGCCGGCGGCCCGTCACCCGAGCTGGAGGCGCTCTCGCGCTCGACACAGTTCGACTGGCGGCTGGCGCTCTATGACATCGCCGGGTCCCACGCCCATGCCAAGGCACTGGGTGCGGCCGGACTGCTCACCGGCGACGAGGAGAACGAGATCCACCGGGGTCTGGACGTCCTCGCCGACCGGTTCACCGCCGGACGGTTGCTTCCGGCTGCCTCCGACGAGGACGTGCACGGCGCCCTGGAGCGGCTGCTCATCGAGGAGATCGGTCCCGACGTCGGCGGCAAGCTCCGGGCCGGACGATCGCGCAACGACCAGATCGCGACCCTGTTCCGGAGCTATCTGCTCGACCACGAGCGAGTGCTGCGTGGGCTCGTGCTCGATCTCATCGACGCGCTCGCCACGCAGGCGGATGAGAACCATGGCGCGATCATGCCGGGACGTACGCACCTCCAGCACGCCCAGCCGGTGCTGCTCTCCCACCATCTGATGGCCCACGCCTGGTCGCTGCTGCGCGACGTCGACCGGCTCAACGACTGGCAGGCTCGGGTCGTGTGCGACTCGCCCTACGGGTCCGGCGCGCTTGCCGGGCAGTCGCTCGGGCTCGACCCCGAGCTGGTCGCCTCCGAGCTCGGCTTCACCGGGTCGAGCGCCAACTCGATCGACGGGACCGCCTCGCGCGACTTCGTCGCCGAGTTCGCCTACGTGTGCGCTCAGATCGGTGTCGACATCAGCCGGATCGCCGAGGAGATCATCCTGTGGGCGACCAGGGAGTTCGACTTCGTCACGCTGCACGACTCCTGGTCGACAGGGTCGAGCATCATGCCGCAGAAGAAGAACCCCGACATCTCCGAGCTGGCCCGCGGCAAGGCCGGTCGTCTGGTCGGCAACCTGACCGGGCTGCTGACGACGCTGAAGGCGCTGCCGCTGGCGTACAACCGCGACCTGCAGGAGGACAAGGAGCCGGTCTTCGACTCCCTGGACACCCTCGAGGTGCTGCTCCCGGCGTTCACCGGCCAGGTCGCGACGCTGGTCTACAACACCGAGCGGATGGCCGAGCTCGCCCCCCAGGGCTTCTCCCTGGCCACCGACATCGCCGAGTGGCTGGTGCGTCAGGGCACGCCGTTCCGGATCGCTCATGAGGTCGCCGGAGCCTGCGTCCAGGCGGCCGAGAAGCGCGGGGTCGAGCTGGACGCGCTCAGCGACGACGAGTTCGCCTCGATCTCGAAGGCGCTGACCCCCGACGTACGTCTGGTCCTGACCGTCGAAGGATCGGTGGCGTCCCGCGACGGCCGTGGCGGCACGGCTCCGGACCGGGTCGCCGAGCAGCTCGCCGAGCTCCGGTCCAAGGCTGCCGGGTTCCGTCCGTCCTAGATGCGCACTGT
Source organism: Nocardioides sp. (assembly GCF_050699375.1). Classification (GTDB taxonomy): domain Bacteria; phylum Actinomycetota; class Actinomycetes; order Propionibacteriales; family Nocardioidaceae; genus Nocardioides. Next base: position 9,340 of record NZ_JBOHDN010000366.1, read on the forward strand.
CAAGTAGGTCAGCATGAACGTCACCTACCTCGCTCGCCCTGCTGAAGAAGTCGCCCCCAAGCTGCTCGGTGCCATCCTGACTCACGATGCTCCTGAGGGGACCGTGAGCGTCACGATCACGGAGGCAGAGGCGTACTCCGGTGGGGCCGATCCTGCCTCCCACGCCTACCGAGGCAGGACGCCCCGCAACACCGTCATGTTCGGGCAGGCAGGACACCTGTACGTCTACCGGTCTCACGGTCTCCACTGGTGCGCCAACATCGTGACCGGGACAGACGGCATGGCCTCAGCCGTGCTCGTCAGGGCAGGCAGGGTCATCGAAGGCGAGGACCTGGCACGCGAGCGGCGTGGAGGCAAGGTTGAGAGTGCACGTCTCGCTCGAGGCCCTGGGAACCTCTGCAAGGCGCTTGGAATCACGGCGGACCACAACGGCGCGGACCTACTGACGGAGGCCTCGGTGACGCTGTCCGAGGGGGAGCCGGTACCCGCCGCACTCATCCGAGCTGGTCCTCGGGTCGGGGTGAGCAAAGCCCACGACTGGCAGCACCGCTTCTACCTCTCTGGTGATCCGACGGTCTCCGCCTACCGCCTCAGCCCGCGAGCCAACTCGTCCGGTGGGGCCTGAACCGAAAGCCTTGGCGGAAACTCGGGGCGGCCTCGGCCCACGATCTGGATAGAGTCGAGCAGTGCCCGAGCTGAAGCGGCTGGATATCGGCCAGGCCCCGGCGGTCCTGGCCTTCGAGCTGGCGAACCGTGACTACTTCGCTGCCACGATCTCGGACCGCGGTGACGACTTCTTCGACCAGTTCACCGACCTGTACAACGCCTCGCTGGCCGAGCAGGAGGCCGGCGTCTGCGCCTTCTACGTGCTCGTTGCCGAGGACGGTGCGATCCTCGGCAGGTTCAACCTGTACGAGGTGGAGAACGGCACGGCCAAGCTCGGCTACCGGGTCGCGGAGCGGGTCGCCGGCCGCGGCGTGGCGACTGCGGCCGTCCGGGAGCTGTGCCGGATGGCGTCTGCGATCCACGGCCTGCGCACGCTGCGGGCGGCCACTTCCCACGACAACGTCGCATCCCAGAGAGTCCTGGCCAAGGCAGGGTTCGTCTCGGTCGGCCCCGCCGCTCCGGCCGATCTCGGCGGCAAGGCAGGCACTTTGTACCAGCGCGACCTCTGCACGTGAGCCGTGCGAGCTCCGAGTGGAGGACGTGCTCCGCGCTGACGGGGTAGCCGACGGGCCGACCACCATCCACAGGCACGGTTCAGACCGGGGTTATCCACAGGGGCCGCTGGCGTGGGCAGAACTGTCGGCGCCCCTGGCCAGGATGGTGGTCGGAGGTGATCGAGATGACGGTCGCAAGAGTGGAGAAGGAGCCATCACCGGACGATGGCGAGCGGGCGGGGCCGGCCAACGGTCTGGCAACGGTCAACGAGGTGCGGTTGATCGGCCGGCTGTCGCTGGCGGCGGAGGAGAAGGAGCTGCCGAGCGGGGACCAGTTGACCGCGTTCAGGGTGGTCGTGAACAGGCCGCGCGACAAACGCCGGGGGAGCCGGGTGCAGATCGACGCGCTCGAGTGCCACAGCTGGGTCGCCCGGGTCCAGCGTGCGGCGATGACCTGGCGCGTCGGCGACGTCATCGAGGTGAACGGCTCGCTGCGGCGTCGGTTCTTCAAGACGGGCGGCCGGCTGCAGTCGATGACCGAGGTGGAGGTGGTGTCGGCCAAGCGGGTGAGCAGAGCCGCGGCGGCGACCAAGCAGGCGAGCTAACGCCGAGTCTTCTCCAGCTGAGCGGCATCGAGCAGCCGGATGAGTACGCCCGGGTGTGGCTTCGGCTGGAAGGAGGTCGCCTTCTCCGGGAGCAGACGGCCGGCCGAGGCCGAGGAGAGGATCATGTCGAACGACGGGGCCGCGAGCAGAACGGCGACGTCGCGCCCCGGCCGGGCACGCTTGAGCGCGGCGTCGACCTGGTGAGCGTGCAGCACCCGAGACGGCTGCCGGCGCAGCGCCGGGATGATCCGGTCGTGCAGATACCCGACATCTCCGGTGACGGAGCCGTCCGAGGTGTCGGTGGCGAGCGTGGCCCAGCCGCGCCCGTCGCTGAGGGCGATGACTCCGGGTCCGAGCCGGGCCAGAGCGGCCTCGCGGCCGCTCGCGGTCCAGTCGGCGCCCTTTGACTCGGCCGCGGCCCGAAGGTCACGCAGGTTCACGCCGGCGAACACCCGATGGATCGCGCCGAGCTGGAGCGGCGTGTCGTCCTGGTCGATCAGCATCGCCAGACCGAAGTCCGTCGCGGCCGTCTCCTCGACACCGGGCTCGGTCAGGCCCTGGATCTCGGCGTACGCCGCATAGCGATGGTGGCCGTCGGCGATCAGTGCCTGCTGGGTCGCCCATGCCGTCCGGAGGTGCTCGATCATCGCCTCGTCGGTGATCGACCAGACGCGGTGGTGCTGGCCGCCGTGGTCGTCATACTGCTCCTCGGGCGGGCCCGCCTGGACCCGATCGAGCAGCGCGGCGACCCCCTCGGGTGCGTGGTAGGTGAGCAGGATCGGTGCCGGATGCACCCTCATCTGGCGCATCCGGGAGGCCAGCTGTTCCGCCTGGGCGGTGCGTACGCCCTCATGGGGGAGCACGGCGGCCTCACCAGGGGCGTCGGTGCGATGGGAGACATCGAGGATCCCGACGACACCGCGCACCGTGATCCCGGCGGCGGTGTACTCGTGCAGATAGAGCGCGAGGTCACGATGCTGGCGCAGGTCGCCACGGGCCAGCCAGGAGCTGATCCGGGAGGCGACCCCGCGGTAGGGCCTGGAGTAGAGGCGAGCCGAGGTCGGATCCCCGATCCGCGAAGGAGTCAGCGAGAGCGCCCGAAAAGGCTCCAGGCGCAGCGGACGCCCGAGGTACGGCGCCCTCACCACACCCGTATCGTCCATCAGGACATCGTAGGGTCACACCGATGCCATTCGCCGCACCCCCGACCCGGACAAGGAACTTCGTGTGCTGACTGACCACTTGCTGAAGGCCTCAACACAGGCCCTCACCGCCGGCTATGACGTGGCGATGCTCGACCTCGACGGCGTGGTCTACGTCGGCGGTGCGGCGGTCCCGCGCGCACCCGAGGCGCTCGCGGCCGCACGTGAGGCGGGCCTACGGCTGGCGTTCATCACCAACAACGCCGCCAGGACCCCGGCCAAGGTCGCGGCGAACATCACCAAGCTGGGGATCGAGGCGGCCGCCGAGGACGTGGTCACCTCGGCTCAGGCCGCGGTGCACGTGCTCGCCGAGCGCCTGGCCCCTGGGGCGAAGGTCGTCAACCTCGGCGCCGCCGGGCTCCGTGAGCCGCTCGAGGCGGCCGGCCTGGTGCCGGTGGACGTCGCCGAGGAGGCCGAGGCGATCGTGACCGGCTACAACCCCGAGCTGCTGTGGAAGGACATCCTTCGCGCGGCGGTACGCATCAAGGACGGCCTCTTCTGGGTCGCCAGCAACACCGACATGACCTTCCCGGCGGCCTACGGCCTCGCTCCCGGCCACGGCGTGCTGGTCGACACCCTGCGTCGCTTCGCGGAGGTCGAGCCGGTCGTCGCGGGCAAGCCATCGCTGCCGCTGCTGGAGGAGACCATCCGGCGTACTCAGGCCAAGACTCCGCTCATGGTCGGTGACCGGCTCGACACCGACATCGAGGGCGGCAACAACGCCGGCATCGACACGCTTCTGGTGCTCACCGGCGTCACCGGGCTGAAGGAGCTGATCGCGGCCGAGCCTCGGCTGCGGCCGACGTACATCTCCTCGGACCTGCGCGGGCTGCTCCAGCCTCACGCCGCACCAGAGGTCGACGGTGCCGGCGCGAGACTGGGCGGCTGGAGGGCAGAGGTACGCGACGGGGAGCTGCGGATCGAACCGGATGGCTCCGGCGATCGAACCGTCGATGACTGGTGGCGGGTCGCGGCGACCAGCGCCTGGGCGCATCTGGACGCCACCGGGGCGGCAGCCACGATCGGCGCACTGGCCGTGCCACCTCGCCCGGATGGCGAGCCCGGGACGGTAGTCTCGCCCACATGAGCGAGCAGCACTTCGACGAGTCCTCGGCCTCGGCCGGGCCGGGTGGCACCGGCAGGGCGCCGCACACCGATGTCGCCCGTGTCGACGCGGTCCTCGAGACGCTCGATCGCCTCGACGAGCTGCCGCTGGAGGAGCACGTCGGCGTCTTCGAGGCCGCCCACACCGAGCTGCGCCGGGCGCTGGATCCCGACACCGTTGCGCAGGAGCAGGACACCGCCCAGTCCGCAGACCAGCCAACAGATCAGCCCTGAGGGGCGGAACGCATGCCTCCTCGCCGCCTGCGCCTCGACGCCGAGCTGGTCCGTCGCAAGCTGGCCCGATCCCGTGAGCACGCCAGCGAGCTGATCGCCGCCGGCCGGGTCACGGTTTCCGGCAACCGCGCCACCAAACCGGCCACCGGGGTCACCACCGATGTCGCCATCGTGGTCACCGACGACCCCGACCGGCCCGACTTCGTCTCTCGCGGCGGGCACAAGCTCGCCGGGGCGCTGGCAGCGTTCGCCGCGCTCGGGCTCACCGTGGAGGGCCGCCGCTGCCTCGACGCGGGAGCCTCGACGGGCGGGTTCACCGACGTACTCCTGCGCAGCGGCGCCAAGGAGGTCGTCGCCGTCGATGTCGGCTACGGCCAGCTCGCGTGGCGGCTGCAGCAGGACGAGCGCGTCACCGTCCACGACCGCACCAACATCCGCGACCTCTCCCTCGACCTGGTCGGCGAGCCCGTCGAGGTGGTCGTCGGTGACCTCTCGTTCATCTCGCTCGAGCTCGTCCTCGACTCGCTGATTCGCGTCACCAGGCCTGACGGTGACCTGGCCCTGATGGTCAAGCCGCAGTTCGAGGTCGGCAAGGACCGCGTCGGCAAGGGGGGTGTCGTCCGCGACCACGGTCTGCGTGCTGAGGCCGTGAACGCCGTCGCCGCCGCTGCCGCGAAGCGAGGCTGGGGAGCGCGCGCGGTCACCACCAGCCCGCTCCCGGGACCGTCGGGGAACGTCGAGTTCTTCCTCTGGCTGCGCCACGGCGACGCGACCGTCGACGAGGCCGAGATCGAGCAGGCCGTACGCGAGCAGCGAGGCCTGGAGAACCCCGGTGCCCATGAAGTGTCGGCGCCGTCTGAGAAGGTTGATCCGTGAGCGAACCCGACGCCCCCGCTGCGGACCCGGCCGAGGTTCGGCGCGTCCTCATGCTCATCCATACGGGTCGTGAGGAGGCCCGCGAGGTAGCCCTCGCCTGCGCCAAGTCGCTCGCGGTCCACGGGATCGTGGTCAGGATGCTGGCCGTCGAGGCCGAGGACCTGGGCATCGACCCCGGCGCCTATCAGCCGGCCATCGAGCTCAGCGTCGACGAGCAGGATGCCAGCCACGACTGCGAGCTGGCCCTGGTCATCGGCGGAGACGGCACGATCTTGCGCGCCGCCGAGATCGTCCAGCCCCACCGCACCCCGGTGCTCGGGGTCAACCTGGGACATGTCGGCTTCCTCGCCGAGGCGGAGTACGACGACGTCGAGTCGACGATCGAGGCGATCGTGCAGCGCCGCTACACCTCCGAGGACCGGCTGGCCCTCGAGGTGAGCGTCTTCGAGGACGGCAAGAAGGTCTTTCGTACGTTCGCGGTCAACGAGGCCAGCGTCGAGAAGGCGGCCCGCGAGCGGATGCTCGAAGTGGTCGTCGAGATCGACGGCCGGCCCCTGTCCAGATGGGGCTGCGACGGTGTCGTCTGCGCGACGCCGACCGGCTCCACGGCCTACAACTTCTCCGCCGGCGGTCCGGTCGTGTGGCCGGGTGTCGAGGCGCTGCTGCTGACCCCGATCAGCGCCCACGCGCTCTTCGCACGCCCGATGGTGGTCGCGCCGACCTCGGTGCTCGCCGTCGAGGTCATCTCCAGGGCCGACGGAGTCGGCGTGCTCTGGTGCGACGGCCGGCGCTCCTACGAGCTGGGTCCGGGCGCCCGGATCGAGGTCACCCGGGGGGTGGAGCCTGTGAGACTCGTACGCCTGCACCAGGCCCCCTTCACGGATCGTCTGGTGCGGAAGTTCGGACTGTCAGTGGAGGGTTGGCGCGGCGCCGCGGAAGGGCGTCCGTTCAGGATGAACGGAGGCGAACATGCTTGAGGAGATCAGGATCTCCGGACTCGGGATCATCGAGTCATCGACGTTGGAGCTCGGAGCGGGACTGACCGTGGTCACCGGTGAGACCGGTGCCGGCAAGACGATGATCGTGACCGCGCTCGGACTGCTGCTCGGCGGTCGAGGCGACGCCGGATCGGTCCGCAAGGGCAAGAAGGCGGCCCGGGTCGAGGGCGTCATCGACGCCCGGTCCCTGCCCGGCGTGGTCGACGCGACCGAGGAGGCCGGGGGAGAGGTCGAGGAGGGCCGCGTCCTGGTGGCCCGCACCGTCGCCGCCGAGGGACGAGCCAGGGCGTACGTCGGCGGGGCATCCGTCCCGGTCGCGACCCTCGGCTCCGTGACCTCGCCGCTGGTCGCGGTCCACGGCCAGTCCGACCAGCACCGGCTGCTGCAGCCGCGGGCCCAGCGTGACTCCCTGGACCGCTTCGGTGGCGACGCCGTCGCCAAGCTGCTCGCGGCCTACGGCGAGCTCCACACCGAGCTGCACAAGGTCGAGCGTGAGCTCGACGAGGTGACCACCCACGCCCGCGAGCGGGCACAGGAGGCCGATCTGCTGCGCTTCGGTCTCGGTGAGATCGAGGCGGTGTCCCCGGAGGCGGGCGAGGACGCCACTCTCGCCCAGGAGGAGGAGAAGCTCGGCTACGCCGACACCCTCCGTACGGCTGCGGAGCAGGCGCGCGAGGCGCTCTCCTCCGAGGATGTCGACGCCCCGGACGCTCTCGGTGCGGTCTCGGGCGCACGGCGTGCGCTCGACAGCGTTCGCGACCACGACCCCGACGCCGCAGCGCTGGCCGAGCGCCTCGCCGAGGTCAGCTACCTGCTCTCCGACACCGCCGCCGACGTCGCCTCCTACGCCACCGGGGTCGAGACCGACCCCGCCCGGCTGGCGGTGGTCTCCGAGCGGCGAGCGGCCCTGACCGCGCTGACCAGGAAGTACGGCGAGACGATCGACGAGGTCCTCGCCTGGTCCGAGACGGGTGCCAAGCGACTCCTCGAGCTCGACTCCGACGACGACCGCATCGAGGAGCTGAAGTCCGAGCGTACGCGGCTGCGGGCCGACCTCGCCGAGGCCGGCCTCGCGCTGTCGACCGCGCGCACCGACGCCGCCGGTGCCCTGGCCGAGGCGGTGAGCGAGGAGCTGACCGGACTGGCGATGCCCCATGCTCGGCTGGTGGTCGACGTACGTCAGAAGGAGACCGACGCGCCCGGCTCCGAGGACGAGCCGCATGCTCCGTTGAGGTTCCCCGCCCCTGGCTCTGAAAAGGGCAAGGGCAAAGGCAAGGGCGAGCGCTGGCTGCGCTACGGCTCCAACGGCCTCGACGAGGTCGAGCTGCTGCTGGCCGCCAACACCGGCTCCGAGCCCCGTCCGCTCCACAAGGGCGCGTCCGGGGGTGAGCTCTCCCGGGTGATGCTGGCCATCGAGGTGGTCCTGGCAGCCACCAGCCCGGTCCCGACGTTCGTCTTCGACGAGGTCGACGCGGGAGTCGGTGGCACCGCCGCGGTCGAGATCGGCCGCCGCCTCGCCCAGCTCGCCCGCACCGCCCAAGTCCTGGTCGTCACCCACCTGCCACAGGTGGCGGCCTTCGCCGACCACCACGTCGCCGTCGAGAAGACCAGCGACGGCGTCGTCACCAGCTCAGGCCTGAGCGTCCTCGACGACGAGTCCCGCGAACGTGAGCTCTCCCGCATGCTCGCCGGCCTCACCGCCTCCGACACCGCCATCGCGCACGCCCGCGAGCTCCTCGAGGTAGCCCGCTCCGCCAAGGCCTGACCCCACCCCGCCGAGAACCGCCCCGCCGAGAACCGCCCTGCCGAGAAGTCACTTGTGCAGGCCGAGAAGTCACTTCTGCTGGCCGAGAGGTCACGGTGATGCCCACTCGGCCTGCAGA
>NZ_JBOHDN010000367.1:0-7648 GCF_050699375.1 Nocardioides sp.
CCACTCTCGACGACGCGAGGGAACGGCTGGCGAAGCACACCAAGCCCGGGCTCGCTCGGCTGGCTGAGCTCGCCGGAACGATCTAGGTGGACGTCCGGACCTGCCGTTCGCCATCGACAGCCTCATCGTTTCTAAAGCGTGCGGAATGCCCACTCGCGGCGAAGTGACGCGCCTCGAGAGCGTGCGGGTGCGGGCGGAATCGGACCTCGGCAGAGAGTGCGTCCAGGTGGAAGTGGCAGTGCGCGAACCTCTACGCTTGCAGGTGTTTCTTCGGATTCGTTCGGAACATACGAAGTCCGCCACGTGTGTGGAGCGGTACAGCCTTCTTGAGAGTGGCGGTCTGCGTTGGGAAGAGCCAAGGTCGACCAGACCAGTGTCCGCTTGCTCCCGGAGGCGGTCGATGCCCTCGCGGCAACAGCTGTCGCTCGTGGGTGTTCTCGAGATCGAGCGATTCGCAACTTGCTTGAGGAGTACATCTCGACCCAGCAAGACCTCGATCCGGGCGACCGCCTGACACACGTCACGGCCGTTCTACGGTATCCGCCGTTGCCGCCGGGGCGGGGTCGTCCGGATGGACGCGTTCGCGTCCCAACCCGTCTGCACGTCGGCACCATGGAGAGGCTCACCGCGCTCACGCTGCGTCTTCCCGGTCAGCCTCGACGTCGCGGGCTGAAGGACTATGCACGCAGTCCGTTGGCTGAGGCGCTCACAACCGCGATTGCCAGGGAGCAGTCCTTCGTCGTTCCCGGACTCGAGAGCGTCCCGCCGATCTGGACCCAAGCGGCAGCCGTCGGTCTGTGGCGGCTGACGGTCGCCGCCACCCTGACCGTGCCAGAGCAACTAGTCGTTTTGGGCGACCTCGAAACTCTCGATCTGGACGCCGAGAATCCGTCCGCGACTGCACAACTCCTGCGAGACGGGGACCTCGCATGGCATCACCCGTGGCGGTACGAGGTAGCGCTCCATCTTGCACGCAACCTGCTGAACGGACCGAAGTCGGCCCAGAACTGGCACTCGCTCCAGGACAGCGACGACAAGTTCGAGACCATTCGCTTCGATCTCGAACGCACCGACGACCTCGACCACCCCCTCCTTCGAGGTGCGACGAAACGGCCCCGCAGCGATCTGACGGGCCGCGGAGGGTCGTTAGTGTGGCGCGCGCGTCGCAGTCTCGCGCTCAAGGCGATCAGGGACTGGATTGCGTCTGAGCCGACGACGCCTCTGATCGCGTCCCCTCCACATGCCAAGATCGTCCATCCGACGGCTTGGACGTCGGTCCGCGTGCCAGCGGGTGACCAACTGCCAGAAGCGGTCCGTGCTAACGCAGAAGCAGGCAAGGTCCTCGTGTTCGCGGCGGCCGAGTACACGTCGGCATGGCCGTACCTGCGTGAGACCGGGGCGCCGGTGCCGCGGTTTGACATCGTGGTCGAGGAACTTTCCGACCGTCGGCCGGAGGAGATCGTGGAGCTTGTCCTCCTCGATGACGAGGGCCTCGCCGACATCTACCTGGAACCGGCCCTCGCTTGCAGCCTCGGGTTCATTACCGCCGCCCAGCGGGACCTGTTGATCGAGGATTCGGTGAAGGAGACGGCTGGCAGGATCGAGGAAATTCTCAAGCACCCTGAGGACTGGACTCCTAGCGAGCACGCGAAACTCGTCGCGCTCCGGTACGACCCGGAAGGTTTCTTCAAGTTCGCAACCGAGCAACACTACGTCGGGGAGGGCATGGCCCAGCCACGGTGGGTGTGGGAAGCCGGCCCGACGGTGACCGAACTGGACAACCTCGCCGGCGCCCCGGAGCGGCTGCGGCAGCTCGTGCGTTCTCGCGGCCTGTACTGGAAGTGGCGGCTCGAGATGTCGATGGGGGCAGCAGGCCGAGCGGCAATCGCGCGCGGCTACGCCATCGCGGAAGAACTCGCCGACGACGAGTGGAGCGAGCTGGACGAGGAGGTCGACTTCGATCTTGGTGATCTGCTCGATTGACCGTCTGGACTCTTCGGTGCGACATCCGCCGATAGTCGTGCCTTCGTGCGAGCCGAAAGGCTTGGTCCACACCCGTTTGAGGAGGAGCCGTGGGCCACAAGGAGAACCAGCCAGAAGCCATTGAAGCAGGCGGTCTGCGCGGTGACGCTGCTCCGGCCAACCCGGACGAAACCGTACTTGCCCGGCCCCGCCTCGGCGCTCCCAACGACTCCTGGGCCACGGTCCTTAAGGACGTTGTACGCGAAGCACCAAAGACCGCCCTCGTCATCGTGGGGACCGTCCTGTACACGCTTCTCAGCCTGATCGCGAACCTGATCGGGGTGTTCGCCGGGCGTGGCACGGCCGCACCGCCGTCCGGCCCACCGATCCCGCACGGCGTGCAGGTCATGCTCGAGGTTGCCTGGCGCACCATCATGAATGGCGGCTGAGCCGGGTCTGCGACGATGCCACGACGGAGGTGGAGCAGAACGGGTCCGAATCTCGCCGCTCTGTCAGGACGAATCTTCGGACATACTGCGCGCCCGTGTGATGTGCTCGTCCTCCTGTCCTAGCAGCGAGGTGGCATGCGAATCCGACGCGTCGACGTGAGCAATTTCCGTGGTATCAAGTCCGCCTCGTGGAGACTGTCGAAGGAGCAGACCTTCGTTGGACTCATCGGTCCCGGCGACTCGACGAAGACCACGCTCCTGACCGCCCTCGAGCGCGCCTTGCACGACCGATCCGGCCTCGCGTTCTACGACACCGACTTTTACGGAGTCGACATCGACGCTCCGATACGGATCCGGGTGGCGGTCGACGACTTATCCGATGAGCTCATAGCGATGGACGCGTTCGGCGGGTTCCTGTGCGGTATCGACGATGCGGGAGAGTGGTTCCACGACCCGAGCGATGACACCGACCGGTGCGTCATCGTCGAGCTCGTTGTCGAGGCAGACCTAGAGCCAGTGTGGCAGGCGTACCGACCTCCGCTCGACGGCGACGTCGAGGAGACCGTCGACCAGCCGCCCCTTATCCGGGCACGACACCGCGCTCGCATGACGGCCTACCGCATCGATGACCGCGTCGATGCCCACCTGCGGTGGTCGGCAACATCGTCGTTGGGCAAGCTGACCGCGAAGCGCGGCGACACGAAAGCCACCTTGACGGCCGCCAACCGCGCCGCGCGCGACGCGGCCGGAGCCGCGGTAACCGACGAGCTGAAGGACCTTGCGCACGAGGTGCAGGCAGCCGTCCTGGAGATCGGCACAGCCGAGTTCTTCGACCTCAAGCCCGGCCTCGACGCATCGTTGTCCAACACGCGCGGCAACCTCGCACTTTTCGAGGGTGATGTCCCGCTCATGAACTTCGGCCTCGGAACTCGCCGACTGACCGGAGCGGCGACACAGCAGCTCGCCAATCAGGGATCGACCACTCTGCTAGTCGACGAGGTCGAGCACGGTCTCGAGCCGCATCGGCTCGTGCATCTCCTGGGACACCTGCGTACCAAGGGCGCGTTCTCGCAGGTGTTCGTCACCACGCATTCCCCAACCGCGCTCCTGCACCTAGAACCAGCCGACCTGATGGTGGTCCGCTCCGGTACGGACGGCTCCACGCAGATCCGCTCGCTCGGAGACCCGTCCAGTCTGCGACCGCTGCTGAAGAGATGCCCCGAGGCCTTCTTGTCGAGACGTGTCGTGATCAACGAAGGCAAGACCGAGTACGGCGTGGTGCTGCGGCTGCTTCAGGAATGGGACTCCGGCACCATCCCCGCAGCTGTTCCTTCGGCGGCCCTCGGCGTGGTTGCCCTCGAAGGTGACGGCGGCACTGGATCAGCGAAGTGGGCTAAGGAGTTCCTCCGCGTCGGCTACGAGGTAGTGCTGTTCATCGACAGCGACGACCAGGCCGCGAACGACATGGTCCCCGAGGTCGAGCGCGCAGGAGGTGCCGTGGTCCAGTGGCCAGGCGGGGTCTGCATCGAGGCGGCGGTGTGCTCACAGCTGGACACCGTCGGCCTGACCGCCTACATCCGTGCAGCCCTGGAGGTCGCCGACGACCCGGAAGCGTCTAGCCAGTCGTTCTCTGCCCACTTGAGCAAGTACGCCGTTGTCGATGGGACGAAGCCGTCCGGGATCGACCTTCTTGACCTGACCACCTGGGCGACGGCGGGAATCGACCTCGGGGCCTGCCGGACAGCTGTGGCGACTGCATCGAAGGAGAAAAGCTGGTTCAAGCGGGTCGACAAGGGACAGCGACTCGGCACCTTCATCCTAGAGACAGAGTCGCTCCACAGCGGTCCCGTCCTCGACACGATCGAGGCGCTGAAGGCCGCGATCTACACGCGCACGACCGGGCAGGCCGGTGCCACGAACGACGTAGGCAGCGCTGGCACCGATCCGGGGCCGGCTGCTGCCACAGCGGAGCAGGTGATGCCACCTCTCGATGGCCCCGCGGATGGCTGAGCACATCTCCGAGGAGCTCGCCTCGGATGCCGCGGCATTCGCGGCGGCGCTGCCGGCGGCGGTCGAGATGCCCGCTGGCGCGGGCAAGACCCACCTGCTGGCAGCGACCGCCAAGCACATCGTCGATGACGGCGGCCGCGTTCTGGTGCTGACCCACACCAACGCCGGCGTGTACGCCATCAACGCCCGATTGAAGCGATTCGGACTCTCCAAAGGCGTGCACGTCGCGACCATTACATCCTTCGCGTTCCGGCTGGTTCGCTCCTACCCAGCCATCGGCGAACTCCAAGCCCCAAAGGCGATGGAGCCCGCGCACTCTACGTCCTACATCGCGGCCGCGACCCGGATCGCATCGGCGGTCCACATCCGGGCTGTGCTGAACGCCTCCTTCACGCACGTCCTGGTCGACGAGTACCAAGACTGCAACGATACGCAGCACGCTTTCGTGTCAGCCGTTCGCGCGGCGGTCCCGGCGACGGGGGTCCTCGGTGACCCGCTGCAGGCGATCTTCGGCTTCGCAGACCCGCTGGCCGACTGGACGACAGTCCTACACGACTATCCGCTGCACCCCACGGCCATCAAGCCGCATCGGTGGTCCGGGCACAACGAAGCGCTTGGCGAGTGGTTGCTGCGCATCCGGCCTCACATGGTGCCAGGGCACACCGTTCGATGGCGCAACATCGCTCTGCCGGACGGCGTGACGTTCCGCAATGTCGCCGGAGATCCGCGAGTGCTCACGCCCGGCTTCTTCGCCGATTACCCTGCCGACGAGACCGTCCTCATTGTCACCGACTGGGCGCACACCGCCCGCGGCGTTGCAGGGAACCTCAACGGGACCTTCACGGTGATGGAGGAGATAGCCGGGAAGTTCATGGCCGAGAGCCTCGAGAGGCTCGCCGCGACGACCCCCGACACGTACGCCCTGTGGCTCTTCGACCTGACGAAGGCCTGCCACTGCGGCCACGGAGTCCTGGACACCGGCACGCTGCGTAAGCGCTACGCGAACGGCCGCACCGCGGGGGACCTGCTCGACGGTGGCGAGGGAAGCCGAGCCGGAGCTGAGCCTGCGATCGGCGCGTTCGACTCCGTCGTCTCCGACCCCACGTTGTCGAATGTTGCGGCCGGAATGGACACCATCTCGAGCTCGCCGGCCTTGCGACTTCACTCGCACGAAGCCTGGTACGACATCCAGACCTCCATCCGCGGAGCGGTCGCTCAAGGCGGCGACCACAGCGTGCTGCTCGAGGAACTGGCCAAAGCACGCGAAGTGCTCCGGTACGCCGGCCGTCGCGAACGAAAGCGAATCATCTCTCGCACACTGCTGGTCAAAGGCCTTGAGTACGACCACGTCATCATTGCCGACGTCACCAAGCACGCGCAGGTGAATGATCTTTACGTTGCCCTCTCGCGGGCTCGCAAGACCGTCACGATCCTCAGCACGCGCGACCACCTCGTATTGCGGCCGTCCCCGAACGGACGCTAGCTAGCCCTTCCGCCCAGGACGGTTCGATGCAGTCCTAGGTTGCCGTCCCACGGAAGGGCTGGGCCGCTGGCCAACCGTCACGTCGGGCTACACGAGACTTGGACGAGTCGCATCCAGCCCGCGTCAGAGTGGGCGATATGTGCCACGGAGGCATCCGGCGTTAGCCCCGCTCGCTGGTGGCACCCTTACGAGTTCGCGCGTCAGCCGTCGAACCCATCGGCCAGGTCGGGTGGGGCGGCGGCGAGCCAGGCGTCGACGAGCAGGTCGCGGAGTGATTGTCGGTCGATGACAGTGAGCTCGAGGAGGATGGCGGGGTAGTTGTTGAAGTGCTCGATGGTGAACACGCCGTCGATGCCGGCTGCGAGTACGCCTTCCTTCTCGTGGAGGTCTGCGGTGTTGATCGCGAGGATCGGTGGGGCGGGCGGGGTCTGGTCGCCGAAGCGTTTGAGGTCGGCCTTGCTGAAGGGGCGCAGCCAGGCGATGCTCTTGCGGCGTACGGACCAGGTTGGGTTTCCGTAGCGCTCGCCTTCGGTGACCTCGGGCAGCTCGGCCAGGATCTGAGCTAGGTCTTCAAGCGTGGCCATTCTTGGAGCGTAGTTGTTAGAGGGTCTCGACGGGCTCGAACACCGGCTTTGAGCGACTCGTGGAGGTGGGTTCGATGAACCGTCGGTGAATCCGTGATGAAGGCACGCTGGGAAGCCGTCGGAGTGGTCAGAGGGGGCGGTTTTACCTGCCTAAGATCCTCCGGTCACCGGCCAACCGGGGCACCGGCGAGACCTTGTCTCGACGCTCGGGGGATCGTCACGGTTAGAACTTCAAGGACCCCCACGTATGCCTTCGACTCTGTTGTCGTTCCCCTATTACCGGAGCAATCCGTATCTCACGATGCTCACCGTGGCGCCCCGGGCGGCGGGGTGGGACGTGGTCGAGGGGATCCAGGGGCTGCGGCGGCTCGAGCGGCGGGCCGAGCACCTGGGGCGGGGGGATGTGCTGCATGTGCACTGGACCTCGCCGGTGACCAGCGGGTGCGAGAGTCTCGAGGAGGCGTGGGCCAACGCAGCCAGGTTCGAGGATGTGCTGAACGGGCTGCGCGACCGGGGCGCCGACGTGCTGTGGACGGTGCACAATTCGATCGCCCACGAGGCCGACTATGTCGATGTCGAGCTCGCGGTCGCCAAGGCGCTGGCGAGCAGTGCGACCCGGATCATCCAGCTCAACCCGGCGACGGTCGAGGAGACCGCGGCCTACTACACGCTGCCGCCGGACAAGGTCGTCGACCTGCCGCACTCGTCCTACCTCGGCGTCTACCCCGACGGTGGCGACGACGCGGCCTCGCGCGAGCGGATCGGGGTGCCGCAGGGGGTGCCGACGGTCGGCTTCATCGGTCAGATCCGGGCGTACAAGGGACTCGACGTCCTCTGCCGGGCGGTCGAGATCGCGGCCGAGAAGGTCCCCGACCTCACCTTCGTCGTGGCCGGCAAGGTGGTGCCCGTCGAGGACACCGAGACCGTCGCCGAGATGCTCTCGGCGCCTCACATCGTCAAGCGGCTCGGGTTCGTCGAGACCACCGACTTCTCCGACTGGCTGCGGGCCAGCGACGTGGTCGCGCTGCCCTATCGGCGCATCCTCAACTCCGGGTCGCTGCTGGCCGCCGGAACCTTCGGCCGCACCGCCCTCATCCCCGAGGACACCCCGGTCGCGCGGCAGTTCGCGGACCAGGAGTGGGTGGTGACGTACGCCCCGG
>NZ_JBOHDN010000368.1:0-4935 GCF_050699375.1 Nocardioides sp.
CGCTAGGCCCTAGGATTCCCGCGTGGCTGAGCTGACCTTCTGGACCGGGACGATGGACGCGGGGAAGTCGACCCTCGCGCTGCAGACCAACCACAATCACGCGACCCGCGGCAGGCGCGGCCGGATCTTCACCGCGCACGACCGCTCCGGGGAGGCGGCGGTGACCTCGCGCCTGGGCCTGACCCACGACGCGATCGAGGTGACCGACGACTTCGACTTCTGGAGGTACGTCGTCGAGGCGCTGACCCATGGCGGGCGGGTCGACTACCTCATCTGTGACGAGGCGCAGTTCTACACCCCCGACCAGATCCAGGCGCTGGCCAAGATCGTCGACGAGCTGCAGATCGACGTGTTCTGCTTCGGCATCCTCACCGACTTCCGCACCCGGCTGTTCCCCGGCGCGGCCCGTCTGGTCGAGCTCGCCGACCGCACCGAGGTGCTCCAGGTCGAGGCGCTGTGCTGGTGCGGCAAGCGAGCCACGCACAACGCCCGGGTCGAGGACGGGGTCATGGTCACCGAGGGCGATCAGGTCGTCGTCGGCGACACCGACGAAGCGCCCAGCGCCGTCTCCTACGAGGTGCTGTGCCGTCAGCACCACCGCCGCCGGCTGACCGCGGCCCGGGCGCAGTCGGTCTCCCTGACGCCCGAGCCGCTGCCCTTCGGCTGACCGCTTCCAGCGGGTCAGCGGTTGAGCGTCGGCATGGGTATGTCGGCGTACCTCGTGCCGACGGGGGTGCTCTTGGTGTCGAGCTGGACACCGGGGCGGCCGTTCTCGACGACGTACGTCGCGCGCGTGGAGATCGGCGCGCCCGGGCGCTGGACGTACGGCACGACCCGGAAGTCGCTCGAGAGCTCCTCGGGCGTGACCTTGACGCGTACGTAGCCGCGCTGGCCGTTGAAGAACTTCAGGTGGTCGTTGGCCCGCAGCAGCGCCTCGCCGCCGGTGGTCATGTCGGCGCCGTCGCCGCCGCTGGTCACCGACGTGCCGACGAACTCGCTGCCCACGACCGCGGAGCCCGGGTCGTCGTAGTCGGCGAGCAGGTTGGAGGCGTAGTTCTGGTGCCGGTCGCCGGTGATGACGACCAGGTTGTCCACGCCGGCGGTGCGAGCGCCCTCCAGGAGCCGGTTGCGGTTGGCGATGTAGCCGTCCCACGGGTCCATGTAGAGCGTCTTGGCAGCGGTCTCGTCGAGATCGGTCTCGGCCATCGGCGCCTGGTTGGCCAACACCTGCCAGCGGGCTCGCGACTGGCGCCAGTTGCGCTGCAGCCACTTCTCCTGACGGGCGCCCATCAGCGAGCGTGAGGGGTCGTAGATGTCCGGGGTCAGCTCCGGAGAGGCCGGGTCGGAGCCGTCGGCGTAGGCCTGGTCGTCGCGATACTGCCGGGTGTCGATCACGTTGAAGTCGACCAGGTCGCCGTAGCGCAGCTGCCGGTAGATCTGCATGTCCGCCCCAGCGGGAAGCGAGCTGGCCCGGAACGGCAGGTGCTCGTAGTAGGCCTGGAACCCGGCCGTACGCCGCGGTGTCCACAGGCCGCCCTTGGACTGGCTCGACTCCTCGGGGACGTCGTCGGCCCAGTTGTTCTCGATCTCGTGGTCGTCGGGTGCGACCACGAAGGCGTGGGCGGCGTGGGCGGCGATCAGGTCGGGGTCGGACTTCCACAGGCCGTACTGCAGCCGGTAGCGCGGCAGGTCGGTGGTCTCGCCGGCGAAGGCGCTGTCGACGGGTACGTTGCGGTCGCCGCCGTTGGCGTTGATGCCGTACTCGTAGTGGTAGTCGCCCAGGTGGAAGACGACGTCGACGTCCTCCTCGGCGAGGTGCTGGTAGGCGGTGAAGTAGCCGGCGTCCCACTTGGCGCACGAGGCGAACGCGAAGGTGACCTCGGCGAGCTTCGCTCCGTACGCCGGGGCGGTCCTGGTGTGGCCGATGGGGCTGACCTCGCCGGCGGCGGAGAACCGGTACCAGTAGTCGCGACCGGGCCGCAGGCCCCACACCTCCGGGTGGACCGAGTGACCCAGCGCCGCCGTGGCGGTGACCGTGCCGGACTTGACGACCTTGCGGAAGCCCGGGTCCTCGGCGATCTGCCACCGCACCCGGACCGGCTCGGGCGGCATCCCACCGAGGCCGTCGGGTGCGAGCGGCTCGGGGGCGAGGCGGGTCCAGAGAACCACCGAGTTGGGGAGCGGGTCGCCGGAGGCGACGCCCAGGGTGAACGGGTAGCCGGGGAGGGTCGTCGCCCTCCTGGGTGTCACAGCGTCGGCGGGGATCGAGCCGGTCCCGAGCATCACGGCTGCGGTCACCGCCGATCCGGTGACGAGCGTACGTCGGCTCAAGGCGGCGGTGGCGGGCAGGAGCATCGAGGCCTCCGAGAAAGGGGTGGGAGAGCTGCCTCCAGCCACTTCATCGGCGGCGTGTGAACGTCGCCCGACCCCTGTCCGACTCTGGCCGGTCGGGTCACCAACGCGTCACGGACCGGCCGATGGCCGGTCCGTGAACGGGATCACACGGTTGAGGGTGTGTCTTACTCCTGCTTGCCGCCGCCGAACATGATCTCGTCCCAGCTCGGCACCGAGGCGCGCTTGCGGCGCGACGAGGTCTTCTTCGCGGGCTTCTGCGGCTCGCTGGCCGGCGCAGCCTGGTCCGGCGCAGCCTGGTCCGGCGCTGCCTGGTCGGGCGCTGCCTGGTCGGGCGCTGCCTGGTCGGGCGCGGCCGCGGGGGCTGCTGCCTCGGCCGCGGGCTCCGCGACCGAGGCGGTCTCGGGCTCGGCCGGGACGGCCTCCTGCTTGCCGGTCGGCTCCTCGTCTCCGAGGAACGCCTCGAGGGGCATGTCGACACCGACCGAGGCCCGCTTGGACGACTTGGCGGGCTTGGTTGCCGGGGGAGGGCTCGTCGGAGCCGGGGCAGGTGCGGCCGGGGTCTGCGCGGCCGAGCCCTTTGTCATCGAGCCCTGTGCCCGACGCCGGCGGGCGGCCAGCATGTCGTCGGTCACCGGCTCTGGCTCGGCGGCTGGAGCCGGGGCGTCGATCTTCTCGCCGGTCAGCCAGCGAGCGTCGTCGTTGTCGAGCTCGACGTAGTTGCCGGGGGCGTCGTAGGTCAGCTCGGCGATCCCGGAGCGGTCCGCGGTCTCGTACTCACCGGTCAGCTTCCAGCGCCCGTCGGGGCGTCGGTAGGAGTCCCAGCTGACCGACTCGGGGTCGATGTACATGCTCTGGAAGTGGGCCGCGACGGCCTGTCCCAGGGTGCGGGCGGTGCTGGGGGCCTCCTCGCCCGGCCTGCGACGGACGGAAGCCTGCTGGGCACGCTGCGCCATGTGCTCGCGCTCGGCGAGGACGGGGCCGGCGAAGGCCAAGATCTTCTCGACCGTGGTGCCGGCGACAGCGGCGACCTCCTCGGCACTCTCGCCCGCACGGATGCGGGTCTGGATGTCACGGGGCCGCAGGCTGCTGCTCGGTGTCTTGTTCACGGTTTGCTCCGATCGGCGGGTCGACACAGCCTCGAGTGCTGCACGGAGACGGTCGTCGATGTCGGCGGTGTATTCACGCTCCGCGTCATCCACGAAGAGCATGCGCTTGCCGTCGTCACTGACCGAGATCAGCCGAAGAAGGACGGGTCCAGCTTCGTCCGGAGCCAGCTCATCGAGCTGGCCCGGAGTCAGGGGCAGTTCTTCGGCTGACATCCTCTTCTCAATTCTAAAGCGGTTATGACGACCCTACGCCACAGAGGTGCATCGTATTGGGTGCGTTCGCGGCGCGCCCACGCCATTTGGGAATTATGGGATGTGCGAGGCGAACATTC
Source organism: Nocardioides sp. (assembly GCF_050699375.1). Lineage (GTDB taxonomy): Bacteria > Actinomycetota > Actinomycetes > Propionibacteriales > Nocardioidaceae > Nocardioides. The sequence continues at coordinate 3,794 of NZ_JBOHDN010000368.1, forward strand.
TGGGGTGGACCAGACGCTGACCCTCATCACCCTCGACCTGGTCGGGTGTTTCGTCTTCGCGCTCTCCGGCGGCCTGGTGGCGGTCCGTAAGGAGCATGACATCTTCGGAGTGCTCGTCCTCGCGTGCGTCACCGGCCTCGGTGGCGGGTTCCTGCGTGATATGGCGATCGGGGCTACGCCGGTGGCCGCGCTGTCGGACTGGCGCTATCTGGTGGTGCCGATGACCGCCGGTCTGCTGACGTTCTACTTCCACCCCGCACTCGGCCGGCTCGAGCCGCTGGTCAACGTCTTCGACGCTCTCGGACTGGGGCTCTTCGTCATCGCGGGTGCGGTCAAGGGACTCGACTACGGCCTCTCGCCGCTCGCCGCGGCGATCATGGGGCTGGCCACCGGAGTCGGTGGCGGCGTGATCCGCGACGTGCTCGCCGGCCGGGTCCCGATCGTCCTGCGCCGCAGCGTCTTCTATGCGATCCCCGGCTTCGCCGGCGCCTCGGTCACCGCCTTCGGCCTGTACTTCGAGCTGTCGCCGCCCTTGGTCATGGCGGTGGCCTTCGTGCTCTGTGCCGGGTGGCGACTGCTGGCCATGTGGCGCCACTGGGAAGCGCCGCTGCCGCGGGGGTCGGCCTCGGTCTGACGGGTTCGGCCGGTCCGGCGTGGGTAGGTCGGTGGTCGGAGCAGCAGGGGATCTGGTGGCGTGCCTCGAAGGGAACCAGGCCGTCGGCGGACCTCTGGACCAGGAGCACACAGCGCCCCTCGCGCCACACGGGCCGGGCGAACCCGGTGAGGTCCAGGGTGTCCCCGGGGCCGAGCTCGAGCCCGGCCAGCCCCTCCACGGCGTCGACGACGCTGCCCGCCTCGACCCGCTCCACCGTCGTCACGGTCTCGATCCGGGTGCGTCCCGGATAGCGCGCCAACCGCCCGGCACTGCGCGCGGCGGCCTCGTCGATCGCGGGGGAGTCGAGGGTGACGTACGCCTGCGGCAGCTGGTCCGCGAGACGTGCGGTCAGCTCCTCGACCGCCGGGCCGTCCGGCCAGTCCAGGACGGCTATGAGGCGGGCGGTCGGCTCGCGCACGACATGGGTGCTGATGACGTACGCATCCTCCTCCCGCCCCGCGCCGAGCACCTCGTCCAGGCGATGGAC
>NZ_JBOHDN010000369.1:0-1782 GCF_050699375.1 Nocardioides sp.
GTGGGTGCGGCGAGCCGATGCGCTAATGTTTCATCCGCGGCACCGCCGCGACGCGTGATTGGCGCAGTGGTAGCGCACCTCGTTCACACCGAGGGGGTCACTGGTTCGAACCCAGTATCACGCACCACCTCGAAAAGGCCGTCTGACCTGCTGCGAAGCAGATCAGACGGCCTTTTCTGGCATGGCTCTGCATCGGGGATGCGTCGGATCGGAACGAGGCGTACGCGCCTGGTCCTGCTGTTGCGTTCAGTGCGGCGCGCTGAGGTACCACCGATGTCCGAAGGGATCGCGGAAGACCGCGATCCGGCCTGCCAGCGAGTCGTCCTCAGGGCCACGGTCCATCGAGATCCCCGCGGCCACGACTCGCTCGACCAACGTGTCGACGTCGTCCACGCTCAGATGCAGGGTCACCGCCGCGCCCTCGTTCGCAGACGGGGCGGCAACACCGATCTCGGGGAACTCATCGGCCATCATCCAGCGTGCTCGGTCGATGCTCATCTCGACGTGGCCGATCCGGCCGTCGGGCATCTCGATCGGGTCGTAGGTCACCTCCGCGCCGAGCGTCTCGACGTACCAGGCGATCGCGGAGCGGGCATCGGCGACGCACAGATACGGGGTCAGCTCACTCATGGTCTTCTCCTTCGTCGCTCAGGTGCTGCATGAACGACCACAGCCCACCCTCGGCGTCGCGCGCGCCGAACTCGCGTACGCCGTAGGCCATGTTCGTCGGCTCATAGACGATCTCACCGCCGGCCTCGCACACCCGCGCATAGTGAGCCTCGACGTCGTCCACGTCGACCGCGATGCAATGGCTGGCGGCACCGAGGGTGGCGGGCGAGGCGAGCCTGAACTCGGCGGTCTCGCGGTGCATCCAGATCAGGCCGTCGCCCGCGTACACCTCTCCATGGGTCACTCTGCCGTCCTCGTCTCGCGTAAGCTCGCCGGGTGCGAACCCGAAGACCTCGACCAGGTGGCGCTGCGCTGCCTCGATGTCTCGGTAGACGAGCAAGGTCAGCCGGCGGGTGATCGCGGACTCCGGGTCGGGCAGCTCGGTGAGTACGCCCACCAGCTGCTCGTCGGTCGGCACCTGCCCGCTCATCAAGCGCTCCTCGACGGTACGAACCCGCTCGCGCTGTCTGGCGAGCTCTCCGATCCTGCGGTCCAGGTCGGCGAGGTGACGGCTGGTGAGGGTCAGCAGGTCCGCGCCCTCTGGATCCAGATCGGCGACCGGGGTGCCGAGCTCGCGCAACAGCCGGATCCGGTAGAGCCGGTTGATGTGCTCGGCGCCGTACCGGCGGCGCCCACCGCCGTCGCGCGCCGGCTTCAGCAGACCGAGCTCCTCGTAGTAGCGGAGAGTGCGCTCGGTGACCCCGGTACGCCGGGCCACCTCTCCGATCGTGGCGTCCATGATCACGACGGTAGAACCTCACGTCACGTGAGGAGCAAGGCCTCGGACGTCATTTCGTCGTTATCGTGAGCTGCGGCCGATGACGCGCCCTCACCGCGGAAGCTCGGGGGAGTCCGTTGCCGGTTCGGTCCGTAGGGTGGGAGCAGAGGAGGGTGACATGGTGAGCGATCGCGATCGGAACGATCAAGGGCGTGCGGAACAGGCGCGACCGCGTGACGCACTCGGACGCCCTTTGCCGTACGGCGCGCCCGGGGTCGAGCCCATCTCCGAAGAGCCGCGGCCGCCGGAGGAGACCATCGCGTACGCCCGCGAGCTCCTGGACGAAGGTCGTCCCTTCGCGGCCCACGAGGCTCTCGAGGTCCGGTGGAAGTCGG
>NZ_JBOHDN010000370.1:0-14513 GCF_050699375.1 Nocardioides sp.
CCCGAGAGCAACTCCCGAGTGTCCGTGAGCAGCTGCGGCAGAGTCCTGGTACGCCCGATGATCGGCATGAAGTTCTGGTCCCCGACCCACCGCGGAACGATGTGCTGATGCAGATGCGCCGCGATGCCGGCGCCGCCGGCGGTGCCCTGGTTCATGCCGATGTTGAAGCCCTCGGCACGCGAGACACGGGCGAGGGTGCGTACGGCCTGTTTGGTCAGCACCGCCATCTCGGCGGCCTCGGCGTCGCTGGTCTCGACATAGCCCGCGATGTGGCGGTAGGGGCAGACCATCATGTGGCCGGGAGCGTACGGATAGAGGTTGAGCACCACGAAGCAGGTTTCGCCACGGTGGACGACCAGGCCCTCGGCGTCCTCGAGCGTGGGCACCCGGCAGAAGGGGCACTTCGTCTCCGACGGGTCGCTGGGCTTGTTCTCGCCGCGGATGTAGGCCATTCGGTACGGCGTCCACAGCCGCTCCAGCCCGTCGCCGTCGCCGATCCCGTCCTGGGTGAGTACGTCGTCGCGATGTCCGGGGCCTGTCGAATGGATCTCTTCCACACCCAGCAGCCTACTGACGACCTAGACGGACAGGATGTCCTGGGTGAGGACCTTGTCGAGAGGCATGTCTGGATCCAGCTCGATCCCGAATCCGCGGGCGTGGCCGTCGATGACGAACCAGATCGACTGGGCGGTCAGCCGCTCCAGCGTCTCGGCGGAGAGACGCTCGCCGGTGCGGGTCAGCCAGCGACGTACGGCACCGAAGACCGCGCCGACCAGACCGTAGATCAACGGGTCGAGCGCCTCGGCCTCCTCCTCGCTCGGGGTTGCCCCGAGTGCGACGACGGCGGTACCGACGATGGTCGAGATGCGGCCGGCGAGCTGCTCCATCCCCTGCTGGAACGGGCCGTCGTTGCCGCCGTCGATGTCGTGGTCGGCCGCGAGGTGGAGCGCGGGATGGGCCCTGGCCCACCGGACGTAGGTGCCGATGATCCGCTCGATGATCTGCGGCGCGGTGCCGTCGAGGGTGATCCCGGGCAGCAGGTCCGACCACAGCCCGTCGAGGATCGTCTGCTGCACGGCCCGGTCAAGGTCGGCACGGTCCTCGAAATGGCGGTAGATGACCGTACGCGAGAGCCCGGCGCGAACGGCGATCTGCTGCACCTGCACGTCGGCGCCGGGCTCACCGGCCTCGATCGCCGCGATGGCGGCGTCGATGATCTGCTGGCGTCGCTGCTCGTTGTGCTTGCTCCACCGGTCCTGCCGACCGTCCCGCTTCTCCCCAGCCACCCGCGTCTCCCCCTGCTCCCGTGCTCCATCGTCTTCGTGGCGCAGTCGAGAGCGCTTTCAGCGCTCCTTGCGACGTCGAAGAGAGTATCGGGGTTTCGGCGACCTCGCGGCGATGGCCCTCATCTCGCCGACATCGGTGACCTTCACCCGCGGGCGTCCCGACTCGGCGCCGCGCCGTTTCTCCTCACGGTCGATCGCCTGCCAGCCGGCCAGGTCGACCATGTCGGGCTGGCGGCCGCGTACGACCGCGGTGATCTCCTTGGCGTCCCCGACCGGCTCGTGGACGAGGTCCGCGTCGAGGTCGTCGAGCAGCCGGTCGACCGTCTCCTCGGCGTCGGACTTGTTGGTGCCGATGAAGCCGCTCGGACCGCGCTTGACCCAACCCGCGACGTACACGCCCGGCATCACCCGGCCACGCTCGTTGGGGACGGTGCCGGTCGCGGCGTCATAGGGAAGGTCGGCCACGGGCAGGCCCTTGTAGCCGACCGCGCGCAGCAGCATCCCGGCCTCGAGCACCTCGGTCTCACCGGTGGGGACCGCACGGACCACACCGTTCCCATCGGGCTCGAGGCGGTTGCGGCCGACCTCGACCCCGGTGACCCTTCCCTCGCCCAGCACCTTGACCGGCGAGGAGAGGAACCGGAGCACGATCGTACGCAGCGCCGGATCGACCTCGCGCTGTGCGATCTCCCGCAGCAGGCGGGTCTTGGTGTCCCCTCCCGCCAAAGCCTCGGCACCGGCGTCGGTCGTCTCGACGACGACGTTGACCCCGGTGTGCCCCATCAGCCCGACCAGCTCCGGCACGGTGAAGGCCGCCTCCTCCGGCCCCCTGCGCCCGAGGACGACGACCTCCCGCACGGCGCTGTCGCGCAGCACCGCCAACGGCCCGTCGGAGACGTCGGTACCGGCCAGCCGCTCAGGGTCCTCGGCCAGGATCCGCGCACAGTCGAGCGCCACGTTTCCGTTGCCGACCAGGACCACGCGTCCCGATGGGATCGACGCCGCATCGAGACGGACCGGCAGGTCCTGCTTGTCGGGGTGGCCGTTGTACCAGCCGACGAAGTCGGTCGCGCTCAACGACCCGGGCAGGTCGTCGCCGTCGAGCCCGAGCGCCCGGTCGCTGGCCGCGCCCACCGTGTAGACGACCGCGTGGTAGCGAGCGGCCAGCTCGGCGTGAGAGAGGTCCTTGCCGACCTCGACCCCGAGGAAGTAACGGAACCCGGGCTGCGACTCGACCTGCGCGAAGAGCTGCTCGACCTGCTTGGTGTTCTGGTGGTCGGGCGCGACACCGGCCCGGACCAGGCCGTACGGAGTGGGCAGCCGGTCGAAGACGTCGACGCTGATCTCGGGGTGCTTGAGCAGCTCGTCGGCTGCGTACATCCCCGCCGGACCGGCTCCGACCACGGCGACCCGGAACGGCCCGGTGCGGGTCAGCCGGCGCTGGGCGTGGACCAGTGCGAGCGGCGTTCGGTCCTGGTGCGGGAAGACGTCGAAGTACTCCGCGTTGATGGCCAGGAACGGAGCCTGCGCCGGCGAGAGGGTCGTGTGCGGGACGATCGCGTCGGCCGGGCAGGCGGAGACACAGGCTCCACAGTCGACACAGCTCTTCGCGTCGACATAGAGCATCTCGGCCTCCGCGAAGCCGGGCTCGCCCGGGGCGGGGTGGATGCAGTTGACCGGGCAGGCGACCACGCACGACGCGTCGGCGCAGCACGACTGGGTGACGACGTGAGGCACTTCTCAGAACCTTTCAGGACCGCGGCGGGCTCAGTAGATGGGCTCAGTAGGTGGGCTCAGTAGGAGGCGGCGCGCGGCTCGGCACGGAAGCGCGAGGCGCGACCGTCGATGCCGGTCATCCTCCACAGCAGCTTGGCCGGGCCCTTGCGGATGCCGAGGTTGTCCGCGAGGAGGCGTACGTCACCGAAGAGGTCACGCAGCAGCTTCTCGGACTCCTCCGACTTCCACCAGATCTGCTTCGCGACCTCGTCGGGGATGCCCATGTCGTGGCGGGCCTGCTTGCTCGGGACCATGATGACGTCGCAGAGCAGGCGCATGATGATCGGGAACAGGTAGGCCAGCAGGGTCTTCTTCACGCGGCCGAGCTCGGGCACGTGCTGCTCGAGATACTGGTGCGCGAAGCCGATGTGGCGGGCCTCCTCGGCGATGTGGATCTGCATGATCCGGTTGGCCGCCGGGTGGCTGCCGCCGGAGCGCATCGCACCCTTCTGCAGATGGTCGATGGGCTCCTCGCCCGCGAGGATGCCGGTGAAGAACGCCTCCGGGAAGAAGGCACCCGCCGAGGCCATGAACGGCACCAGGACCTTGAAGTAGGTCGGCGCGCCGGCCACGTCCGGGTTCACCCGGTTGACGAACTCCTGGAACATCTGGGTGTGGTGGGTCTCCTCGGTCACCTCGTGAGTCGCGTAGCGGAACTCCGGGTTGTTGTTCGTCGACCAGACCAGGTGGTTCATCACACCACCGATGAGCAGCTGCTCGAACTGCAGACCCACCTTGGCGACCTGGGCCCAGCGGTACATCCCGATCTCGATCTGGCGCTCCTTGGACAGTCCCTTGTACCAAGGATGGGCCCCGATCTCGTCGGAGTCGTTGAGGATCCAGCGCTCGTCGTCGGGCCGCACCTCCAGCTCGGCGGAGTCCCAGTCGATGTCCTTGAACGGGTCGAAGCGGACCTCCACCGAGGCCTCCGACAGCGTACGAAGCGTGTCGAGGTAGGCCTGCTTGCCCTGACGGACGTATCCCGTGGACTTCTCATCCTGAACGGCGGTCATGGTGATCGCTCCTTCTGCACCGTTGAGTTCTGCGTTGAACCAGTGACTACGTGACCCACGTTACCCGGACACGTGTCCCGATAACAAGAGTACGCGCGACTTCGTGTCACGTTTATCTTTCCGGCGCTCGAGACCGTCCGAAAACGCCCCGAGGGCGGTGCGTGACATGTCACGGACCGCCCTCGGGATCTGCCAGGTCAGACCTGCTCGTGCGACTCCACGGCAGCGACGATCCGCTCGATCGCCTCGTCGACCGGGATGCCGTTCTCCTGGTGCCCGTCGCGGTAGCGGAAGCTGACCGCACCCTTCTCCACGTCCTCGCCACCGGCGATCAGCATGAACGGGATCTTCTGGAGCTGGGCGTTGCGGATCTTCTTCTGGAAGCGGTCGTCGGACTCGTCGACGTCGACCCGGATGCCCTTGGCCTTCAGCTTGCCGGCGACCTCGTAGAGGTAGTCGGCGAAGGCGTCGGCGACCGGGATGCCGACGACCTGGACCGGGGCGAGCCACGGCGGGAAGGCGCCGGCGTAGTGCTCGACGAGCACGCCGAGGAACCTCTCGATGGAGCCGAACTTGGCCGAGTGAATCATCACCGGCTGCTGCCGGGTGCCGTCCGCGGCCTGGTATTCCAGGTTGAACCGGTCCGCGGCGGGCTGGTTGAAGTCGTACTGCACCGTGCCCATCTGCCAGGTCCGGCCGATGGCGTCCTTGGCCTGGACGGAGATCTTCGGGCCGTAGAAGGCCGCACCGCCCGGGTCGGGGACGAGCTCGAGGCCGGTCTCGCCGGCCACGTCCTCGAGGATCTTGCTCGCCTCGGCCCAGTCCTCGTCGCTGCCGACGAACTTGTCCTTGTTGGCGTCGTCGCGGGTCGACATCTCCAGGTAGAAGTCGTCGAGACCGAAGTCCTTGAGCACGGTCATCATGAACTCGAGCAGGTGCTTGACCTCGGCCGGCGCCTGCTCCTTGGTGCAGTAGGAGTGGCTGTCGTCCTGGGCGAAGCCACGCACGCGGGTGAGCCCGTGGATGACGCCCGACTTCTCGTTGCGGTAGACCGACCCGAACTCGAACAGCCGCAGCGGCAGCTCACGGTAGGACCGACCGCGCGAACGGAAGATCAGGTTGTGCATCGGGCAGTTCATCGCCTTGAGGCGGTAGTCCTGGCCGTCCACGTCCAGCGCCGGGAACATGCCGTCGCCGTAGTAGGGCAGGTGACCCGAGGTGTGGAAGAGCTGCTCGCGCGCGATGTGCGGGGTGCCGACGTACTCGAAGCCGTGCTCGATGTGCTTCGCACGTACGTAGTCCTCCATCTCCCGCTTGATGATCCCGCCCTTGGGGTGGAAGACCGGGAGGCCCGAGCCGATCTCGTCGGGGAAGGAGTAGAGGTCGAGCTCGCGACCGAGCTTGCGGTGGTCGCGGCGCTCGGCCTCCTCGATGCGGGCCAGGTGGGCGTCGAGCGCCTCCTTGGACTCCCACGCGGTGCCGTAGATGCGCTGGAGCTGCTTGTTCTTCTCGTCACCACGCCAGTACGCAGCGGCAGACCGCATCAGCGTGAAGGCGGGGATCCGCTTGGTGGTCGGCAGGTGCGGGCCGCGGCACAAGTCCTTCCACGCGATCTCGCCGTTGCGGTCGAGGTTGTCGTAGATGGTCAGCTCGCCACCGCCGACCTCGGCGCTGGCGCCTTCGGCCGCATCGGCGGCCGAGCCCTTGAGGCCGATCAGCTCGAGCTTGTAGGGCTCGTCGGCCAGCTCGACGCGGGCATCCTCATCTGTGGTGACCCGGCGGGAGAACTTCTGGTTGGCCTTGATGATCTTCTTCATCCGGGACTCGATCTTGACCAGGTCCTCGGGCACGAACGGGGTCTCGACGTCGAAGTCGTAGTAGAAGCCGTCGGTCACCGGCGGGCCGATGCCGAGCTTGGCCTCCGGGAAGAGCTCCTGCACCGCCTGTGCCATCACGTGCGCGGTGGAGTGGCGCAGGATGTCGTGGCCGTCCTTGGTCCCGATCAGGACCCCCTCGACAGCGTCGCCGTCGACCAGCTCGTGGGCCAGGTCCCTGAGGTCGGAACCCACCCGCGCGGCAATCACCTCGGGGGTATCCTGGAACAGCTCCCAGGCCCTCGTGCCCGTAGTGACCGTCCGCTCCTCGCGCCCGTCGGGGGTGAGTACGGCGATCTTGATCTCGGACACTGCTTCTCCTGGGGGTTCAGGTCGGTTTCCTCAGTGGACGCGTCGATCGTATCCGCAGGAAAGCTCCCGGCGCTCATCGGTATTTGGCCCTACACTCCTACGCTCGAATCAGCCTCACCACGAAAGGCCCCGTGCTCCCCACCACCGGCCCCAAGTCCCGTCTCATCGACCCGTCTCGCCGGGTCCTCCGGCTTCAGCGACGTACGTCGATGGCGACCGTCCTGATCACCCTGGGTCTCGGCGCGCTGGCGATGCTGTTCCCGGCCACCCTCGTGGCACAGCAGGCCGCGGACCGGTGGAACAGCGGGCATTGGGCCGAGGTGAGCGTGGTGGAGCGGTGCGAGTTCGACAGCGGCACCGGCGAGATCACCTCCTGCCGGGGCCGCTGGCGCGTCGACGGCGAGCGGGTCACCGGAAGCATCCATGGCACCCTGCGCGACATCGGCCGCGACCCCGACCCCTCGAGGGCGACCTTCCGGATGTGGGTGGTGGACTCCGACGCCTACGGAGAGCATGCGATCAACCCGTGGCCGGTCCGCACCGTCGGGATCGGTCGCGACCCCGTGCTCTGGGGCGGGATCGCGCTCACCGTGCTCGGACTGGTGATGCTGCCGACGCGGCGGGCCTGGCTGCGTACGCCGGGCGAGGAGACGCTCGCCGAGGATCTCGCCATCCGGCTGAGCACCCACCCCGCGCACGGACGGGCGTGGCTGACGCCCGTCGGGCTGGTCCTCGGCCCGGCGCTCATCGCGCTCGGCGCCTGGATCGCCACCCGGCCACAGCTGCCGATGGCGCTTGTGCTGGCGGGGTGTCTGGTTGCGCTCATCGGGCTGACTCTGGGATTTCGGCTGGCCTGGCTCGGGCTGCAGCGCCCGGTCGCGGTGGACCTCGGGCTCTACGAGGGCGGCCTGGTGCTGGAGCATGCCCTGCACACCGACGTCATCCTCTGGGAGGACGTGACCAGCATCGACACCGGTGTCGTCGACGAGCGCAGGGCCAACCCGCGCATCGACGTCACCCTGCACCTGGTCACCGGCGCCGCGCTGAGGCTGCCTCGCGTCGACCACCAGCACTCGTTCACCGCTCACCTGCACCGGATCGCATCCGCCGGATCGCTGCCGGCTGGGTGAGCACGCGGTGAGGTAGCGTCGGCGTCGATGAACCAGATGCGCGCAACCGTGGTCCAGAACGGCGATCTCTCGGTGCGGTCGGTACCGCGCCCCGAGCCCGGCCCGGGACAGCTGCTCCTCAAGGTGCAGCGCGCCGGGATCTGCGGCTCCGACCTGCATGTCCGACAGCACAGCGACGAGCTCAACAAGGTCGTCTCCGAGATCGGCTACACCACCGCGATGAAGCCCGAGCAGGAGATCGTGCTGGGGCACGAGATCGTGGGCTCGGTCGTCGAGTACGGCCCCGAGACCCGCGGCCGCTGGACGCCCGGCACCTCGGTGACGGCGCTCCCGGTGCTGCGTACCGACGGCGAGGTCCACATGGTCGGATTCGACGTCGACTCACCGGGCGGGTTCGCGGAGTACTGCGTCGTGCAGGAGGCGTTCACCTTCCCGGTGCCCGACGGCGTGGACCCCGACCAGGCAGTCTTCACCGAGCCGCTGGCGGTGGCGCTGCACGCCGTACGCCGCGGAGCGGTCTCCGCCCGGCGCCCGGCCGTGGTCATCGGCTGCGGACCGATCGGGCTGGCCGTGATCCTCATGCTCAAGGCGCAGGGCGTGCGCACGGTGGTGGCCTCCGACCTCTCCCCCGCGCGTCGCGCGCTGGCGGTCAGGTGCGGCGCCGACGTCGTCGTCGACCCGCGCCAGTCCTCGCCGTGGGACGCCTACCGGCAACGCGGCCCGGTGGGTTCGCTCACCGACTACCTGAGCTTCGGCATCGACGCGATGCAGGTCGTACGCCGCATCCCCCTGCTCCCCTGGGAGAAGGTCCTGCTCAACGCCGACCGGCTCGGGCAGTCACCGACGGGCCCGGTCGTCTTCGAGTGCGTCGGGGTGCCGGGGATGCTGGAGCAGATCCTCACCGCGGCGCCGCTGCACACGCGCGTCGTGGTCGTCGGGGTGTGCATGGAGCCGGACACGATCCGGCCGGCGATCGCGATCCACAAGGAGATCGACCTGCGGTTCGTGTTCGGCTACGACCCGGCGGAGTTCGCGCGGACGCTCGAGCTGATCGCGGGCGGGAAGGTCGACCCCGCACCGCTGCACACCGGGACCGTCGGGCTCGACGGGGTCGCCCAGGCGTTCACCGATCTGGCCGACCCCGAGACGCATGCGAAGATTCTGGTCGACCCCTGGGCGTGACCGAGCCCACGCTGCCACGATGGTGGTTCACAGGTCACCTACCCGTAGTATCTACCTCAACAGCGGCCCGTTCCGGTCTTGCCCCCGGCCGCTCTCGCCGAAGCTTTGGACTCGGTCACTCATTATGGCGAGACACCTCGCTTGAAAAGTTGACTTCTCCTTGTCTCAGCAGAGCTTCAGCGCGCTCGGCGTGCCCGCAGACCTCTCCGCCGTCCTCACCCACCACGGCATCACCACCCCGACCCCCATCCAGGCCGCGACGCTGCCCGACTCCCTCGCCGGCCGCGATGTCCTCGGCCGCGGACGGACCGGTTCGGGCAAGACGTACGCCTTCCTGGTTCCGCTGGTCGCTCGCCTCGCGGCCGGTCCGCGGGCCAAGTCCGGCAAGCCGCGGGCGCTCGTGCTCGCGCCGACCCGTGAGCTCGTCCGGCAGATCGAGGAGGCCCTGCGCCCCCTCGCCGCGGCCGCGGGCCTCAGCATGCAGACCGTCTTCGGCGGTGTCGGGCAGAACCCCCAGGTCGTCGGTCTGCGCAAGGGCGCCGACGTCGTCCTGGCCTGCCCCGGCCGGCTCGAGGACCTGATCGCCCAGCGTCACGCCGACCTGTCCTCGATCGAGATCACCGTCCTGGACGAGGCCGACCACATGGCCGACCTCGGCTTCCTGCCGGCCGTACGACGCCTGCTCACGATGACCCCGAAGGGCAGCCAGCGGCTCCTGTTCAGCGCGACCCTGGACAAGGGTGTCAACGTGCTGGTCAAGCAGTTCCTCCAGCAGCCGGTCATCCACGAGGCCGACTCCGCGCAGTCGCCGGTGGCCGAGATGGAGCACCACGTGCTGCACCTCTCCGCCCGTGAGCACCGCATCCCGGTGCTGGCCGATCTGGCCGCTGCCCCGGGCCGCACGGTGGTCTTCACCCGCACCAAGCACGGCGCCAAGGGCGTCGCCCGCCAGCTCGGCCGCGCCGGCATCCCCGCCGTCGAGCTCCACGGCGATCTCTCCCAGAACGCTCGCGTACGCAACCTCGACGCGTTCCACTCCGGCCGGGCGACCACCCTGGTGGCCACCGACATCGCCGCCCGTGGCATCCACGTCGACGACGTCACCCTCGTCGTCCACGCCGACCCGCCCGCCGAGCACAAGGCCTACCTGCACCGCTCCGGGCGTACGGCGCGTGCCGGCGCCTCCGGCACCGTGGTGACCCTGATGCTTCCTGACCAGGTCAAGGACGTACGCACCCTGACCCGGGCCGCCGGCATCAAGCCGACCACCACTCGCCTCGACGGGCCGAACCACCCGATCCTCGGTCAGCTGGCTCCCGGCGAGCGCAGCCGCCCCGGCGCGTTCGTCCCGGTCGTCGCCGCCCAGCCGCCTCGGCGACCCGCCGGTGAAGGCACCGGGAACCGGAAGAGCCGTCCGGGCTCCCGCGCTCGGCGTCGGCAGCGCTCCGCCGGGTCTCGCTGACTCCTACTCGAGACTGAGGACCGCGCCCGCCGCTGGAACTAGGGTGGGCGGGTGACTGCGCACGACACCACTACCGGCCCACCGGGCCGGCTGGCCACCTTCTTCGCGACCGACGACGACTGGGAGCGCGAAGGGTCGATCACCCTCGGCGACTGGCTGGTCGGGGCGACGGTGCTGGTCGCCAGCCTGGTGACCCTGGAGCTGATCCGGGGAGTCGGGACGCTCGACAGCAGCGACGCACCGACGTGGGTCGAGTGGTTGACGGTGATCAGCGGCGCCGTGCTGCTCGTCTTCAGGCGGCGCTTCCCACTCACGATCGCGCTCCTGGCCGGGCTCCACATGTTCGTCACCGGCGTGTGGCTCCCGATGGTGATGGGGCTGCTGCCCATGCAGATCATCTACTTCGTCGCCTTCTTCGCCGGCGCGGCCTGGGCCCGGCGTCGACGGGACATGGTGATCGTGATGGGGCTGATCACCCTGTTCATGTTCGCCTGGCTCTCGTGGCAGTACGCGGTCGGCAGCGGCTTCGACGAGATCCGCGAGTCGACCGAGGACTCCGAGGGCTCCTCGCTCATCGGTCCGGTGACCGCCTACATCCTGCTCACCACCGTGATCAACCTGCTCTACTTCTTCGGCGCGATCGTGGGCGGCCAGGTCGCCTGGCGGGGCGCGCGACAGCGCGCCGAGCTCGCCGAGCAGGCCGAGACGATCGCCGCGCAGTCCACCCAGCTCCAGCGCCGCGCCGTCATCGACGAGCGTCTCCGGATCGCCCGCGAGCTGCACGACGTCGTCGCCCACCACGTCTCGGTCGTCGGGGTCCAGGCCGCCGCCGGGCGCAAGCTGCTCGAGCGCGGCCGCCCCGGTGACATCGACGGCGCGGCCGAGGCGCTCGGCAACGTCGAGGCCTCCGCCCGTGAGGGGGTCACCCAGATGCGCTCGCTGCTCGGCACCCTCCGTGACCCGGCCGTCGACTCCGGCACCGAGCCCGAGGGCGTACGCCGCCCCGAGCCGCGCCTCGCGGACCTCCCCGCCCTCCTGGACGGAGCGCGGGAGAGCGGTCTGCGTGTCGGCTACGAGGCCGTCGGGCCGGTCGAGGTGCTGCCGGTGCCGGTGGCGCACTCGGTCTACCGGATCGTCCAGGAGGCGCTGGCCAACGTACGCCGCCACTCCACCGCCGACCGCGTCCAGGTCGTCCTCCGGATAGACCAGGCGGCGGCCTCTGCCTATGCCGAGGTCGAGATCACCGACAACGGCCGGCCGCGCCACGGCACCTCGGGCAGCGGGCTGGGTCTGCTCGGCGTACGCGAACGGGCGGCCGCCCGCCGGGCCGAGGTCGACATCGGGCCGCGTGCGGTGCAGGGGTTCCGGGTACGGGTGAGGTTCCCGCTCGATGCCCCGGTCGCCTCCCTGGCCGGAGCGGCTCGATGATCCGGGTCCTGCTCGCCGATGACCAGCAGCTGGTGCGCTCGGGCTTCCGTCTCATCCTCTCGATGGAGGACGACATCTCGGTGGTCGGTGAGGCCTCCGACGGCGCCGACGCGGTCGCGAAGGCACGTGAGCTGAGGCCCGACGTGGTGATGATGGACGTCCAGATGCCCGGCACCGATGGCATCGAGGCCACCCGCAAGGTTGTCGCCGAGGGACACGCCAAGGTGATCATCCTGACCACCTTCGACCGCGACGACTACCTCTTCGACGCGCTCGCCGCAGGCGCCAGCGGCTTCCTGCTCAAGAACGCCGACCCCGACTCGCTCGCCGAGGCGGTGCGCGCCGCCGCCGACGGGCACGCACTGCTCGCACCGGAGGTCACGATGCGAGTGATCGGGCGGGTGACCAGCCACGACGCGCGGTCGACCCCGACTCCCGCTCCGCCCGCCGTGCTCGACCAGCTCACCGCCCGCGAGCGCGAGGTGCTGCTGCTCATCGGCGAAGGGCTGAGCAACAACGAGATCGCGCGCCGGCTGTTCCTCACCGAGGCGACCGTGAAGACCCACGTGTCGGCATGCCTGGCCAAGCTCCAGCTGCGCGACCGCGTACAGGCGGTCGTCTTCATCCACCGTCACGGGCTGCTGCCAGACCCCTCCTAACGAGCGAGCGCGGGTCATCCTCGCGACGGATCCGCTCGGTGCGGATGCTTCGTAGCGTGGGCTCCACAGGCTCGACCACCGACAACTTCAGGAGTTCCAGATGCTCGAGGTCAGTGGGCTGACCAGACGCTTCGGCGAGATCGTCGCCGTAGACGATGTGTCATTCCCAGTTCCTTCCGGTGGGCTCACCGGGTTCGTGGGCGGCAACGGCGCCGGGAAGACCACCACGATGCGGATGACCATGGGAGTGCTGGCCGCCCACGCCGGTTCGGTCTCCTGGCAGGGGCACGAGGTCACCCGCGAGGACCGGCGCCGGTTCGGCTACATGCCCGAGGAGCGCGGCCTCTACCCGAAGCAGCCGATCCTGGACCAGCTCGTCTACCTGGCTCGGCTCCGCGGCATGAGCACCGCCGACGCACGCCGGGAGATCACCGCGCTGCTGGAGCGGTTCGGGCTCGGCGGGCGTACGAAGGACCCGCTCGAGAAGCTGTCGCTCGGCAACCAGCAGCGCGTCCAGATCATCGCCGCGCTCGTCCCCTCGCCGATCGCGCTGATCCTCGACGAGCCGTTCTCCGGGCTCGACCCCGACGCCATCGACGCGATGGCGGATCTGCTGCGTGAGCACGCTCGCGACGGCGTACCCGTCGTCTTCTCCTCCCACCAGCTCGATCTCGTCGACCGGCTGTGCGACCGGCTCGTCGTGATGGCCCGTGGGCGTGTGGTCGCCCAAGGGACCGGCGAGGAGCTGCGGGCCGAGGCGGCGCTGCGCTACCGGCTCGTGCTGGACGGCGATGCGGGGTGGGTGCGCGATCTGCCCGGACTCCACGTCCGAGACGTCTCCGGCCCCGAGGCCGAGATCGAGGTCGTCTCCGCCGGTGCCGAGCAGAAGCTGCTCGTCGAGGCCACCACCCGCGGGAACGTACTCGACTTCCACCGCGTCGTACCCCGCCTGTCCGAGATCTACCGGGAGGTCACCGCATGACCCGCAACCAGCCCGTATGGCAGATCGTGGCGCGCCGCGAGATCGCCGTACGCGTCACCGACAAGTCGACCGTCATCGGCACCGCGGTGATGCTCGCCGTCATCGTGGGTGTGCTCGGCTTCACCGCATGGAACGCGAGCAAGGAGAAGACGTACGACGTCGCCTACTCCTCCTCGACGGCGCAGGCCATGGTGGACGGCATCAGCGAGCGCGCCTCCGACATCGAGGACAAGGTGAGCGTCGACCCGGTCGCCGTCGACGACGCGGACGCCGCTCGCAGCGCCCTCGAGGAGGAGAAGGCCGACGCCTACCTGCGCCCGACCTCGGCCTCCGACCCGGACGCCGGCTGGACGCTGGTGACGCTGAAGGACGCCGACTCCGAGCTGCGCGACGTGGTCACCCAGGCGGTCGAGGCGATCGTCCTGGCGGACAACGCGGCCGCCGCCGACACCACCGCGGCCGACCTCACCAAGGGCTCGACGATCGCCCTCGACCAGATCGAGGGCGACAGCGAGCTGACCGCGATCCGCTATGTGGTCGGCTACGCCCTCGCGATCGTCTTCTACTTCGCCTCGATCATGTTCGGGATGACGCTGGCCAACAGCGTCGTGGAGGAGAAGCAGTCGCGCATCGTGGAGATGATCGCCGCCGCCGTGCCGCTGCGGCAGCTGCTCGCGGGCAAGATCATCGGCAACGCGGTCATCGCCGTCGGGCAGATGCTCATCTATGTGGCCGTGGGACTCATCGGGCTGGGCCTGACCGAGTTCAGCTTCGCGCTGCCGGCCCTCTCCGGTGCGATCGGCTGGTTCGTGGTCTTCTTCCTGATCGGCTTCGTGGTGCTCTCGACCCTGTGGGCGGTCGCGGGCGCGCTCGCCTCGCGCACCGAGGACCTGCAGTCCTCCTCGACCCCGATCACGATGCTGCTCATGGTGATGTTCTTCGGCGCCCTCTACCTCGAAGGGGTCGGCGAGGTGATCGGCTCCTACATCCCGCCCCTCTCGGCGGTCCTGATGCCGATGCGCCTCGTCGACGGCACCGCGGCGTGGTGGGAGCCCGTCATCGCCGTCGCCCTTCTCCTGGCCTTCGGCGCCGCCCTCCTCGGCCTCGCCGAGCGCCTCTACAGCCGCGCCCTGCTCCAGACCGGTGGCCAGCTCTCCCTCAAGGCCGCCTGGCGGCTCGAGGAGTAGCCCACCCACCCCTCGCCGAGGCGTCACCCCTGCAGGCCGAGGCGTCAGCACTACAGGCCGAGGCGTCAGCACTACAGGCCGAGAGGTCACCTTTGCAGGCCGAGAAGTCAGTTATGCAGACCGAGTTGGCACGACCGTGCCCCCTCGGCCTGCAGAAGTGACCCCTCGGCCTGCAAAGGTGACGTTTCGGCCTGCACGATTGACGCCTCGGCGATGATGAGG
>NZ_JBOHDN010000371.1:0-20501 GCF_050699375.1 Nocardioides sp.
TCAGGGGTTGGGATCCAGGTGCGGATAGCCACGGTTGAGCGCCCAGTCGATCCTGATGCGTTGGCTGCGGTCCATCTGAAGCCTTGGAACAGACTCGGGGGAGACCCAGCCGACGTCGGTGCTCTCGGCTGATGGGGTGAGTTCGCCGGCGAGGTAGCGGCCGGCGTAGATGACGGTGAACTCCTGGCGGACCTCGCCGTCGGAGGTGTATTCGATCCGATGGCGCGGGTCGGTCCAGATCCCGACCAGGCCGGTCACCTCGATGGTGATGCCGGTCTCCTCGAGGGTCTCGCGGACCGCGCAGGCGGTGAGCGACTCGCCGGGGTCCATCGTTCCTCCTGGCATCGACCAGTTGCCGTTGTCGTCGCGGCGGACCAGCAGGACCCTGCCCGGATCGTCGCGTACGAATGCGCCCGCGCTGGGTTTGATGCTGTTGACCTCGGGAGCCGAGGGATCGTTGTGCCAGTCGATTCGTCGGCCCATGGCGCTCAGACTATGGGCGTCGGTGGCCTGAGGGTCTTCCAGACACGGCTTATCTCGCCGCCCGAGGCTTCGCGGCGACCTCGGGCAGGAGCAGTGCCGGAGCGGCACTGGCCGATGGAGCGGATTCTGAGGGATGGACGCCCGGGTGCCTTTCTCGGCGGCGAAGTGACGGTTCGTCCGTCAACCCCGCTCACGGCTCAACGGGTGCGGCGGCAGGAACGCGTGAATCTGGAGATCCACGCGCCGCACGCCGCAGCTGGCGCAGCGTACGTAGAGGACTTGGCCCTCCGAGGTCCGATGGCTGGACTCGGTGAGCCAGCCGTGCTCGTGGACGCCGTCCGCGTGCCGGGACTGCTCTGTTGCACTGTCGGTCATGATCGCCACTCTGCTGTAATGGTCTTATGCATCTCAACCCTTACGGTGAGTACGCGGTCCTCATGGCTGCCTCGTTCGCCGACGACTGGCCTGTCGATCGGGCCGGCATCGAAGCTCGGACCCGTGAGTTCGGTATGACGATGGACTTCGCAGAGTCGGCAGACGACCACCGGAGCACTCGTCGGGTGATCGATGAGTGGCTTCGCGTCGTGGATGCGGAGGACCCGGGTGAACGGGCGCGGTTGCTCAACGACCTGATGGCGCAGGCGGCCGCGTATCCGCGGCTGACCGACCACGGCCGGGAGGGGTGGCACATCCACTACCGCGACAGCGCCAACGACTCGCTTCCCGACGTGCTGCGAGCGGTGATCAGCGTGGGTACGGCGCTGCACCTGACCACTCGGGGCATCCACCGCCTGAGCCGGTGCGCTGCGGGGCAGCTGGAGGGAGATCCATGCACCGCGGTGGTCGTGGACGTCACTCGCAACGGGCGGCAGCGCTACTGCTCGGTCCGCTGCGCCAACCGGGCCGCAGTCCGCCGGCACCGAGCTCGACGCGCCTCGACCGCCCACTGATCGGTTCGCCGCGCAAGTCGCGTCGAGGAAGTCCTGCTCAGCGTCGCGCGCGGCCCCACCAATGCGGAGATCGCCGAGGAGCTGAGAATCACCCTGAGCACGGTGAAGACCCATGTCGCCGCGCTGATGAACAAGCTCGGCGCCCGCAACCGCGTCGAGGTCGCGATGTGGGCGTACGAGACCAAGCGCGTGCAGGAGTAGGGCCGCGGTGCGGTTACCGCATCTTGGGCAGGTGGCTCGCGCTACGGTAGCGCCGCGTGGGGATCTGTCTAGACCTGTTGCATGAGGTCCACGTGGGTTCAAGCCGAACAAATCCGGCCTGCAGAGGGGATGTCAGTGGCTCAGGGCGATGATGCCGAGACCGGGAGCCGGGACTGGAGTCTCACGAAGGCCTACCTGCAGGACGACCCGACCAAGTGGAACAGCCTCTCCTGGACCACCGCACGCACCCTCATCGAATCGGCCAACGACCTCTTGGGTCGCGGCACGCATGGGCTCGTCGAGAACCTGCGTGCGCACTGGACGAAGGACACGCCCCTGAAGGTGCCCGCCACCGGGGTCTCGAGGTTCCTGGTCATCGGCGACACCGGCGAGCAGGACCCGTCGCAGTACGTGGTCGCCCCCGCCTTGGCGCGAGCCGCGGGGGAGCGCTCGGACCAGGAGCAGGCCGGCTTCGTACTCATCCTGAGCGACGTGATCTACCCGTCCGGCAACGTCAACGACTACGTGGACGGTTTCTACAAGCCGTACCGGTCGAACCGGGTGCAGAACCTCGAGGCGCCCCAGGACGTACGGGACGAGTTCGCGCTTCCGGAGAGCGTCCCGGTCTACGCGGTGCCGGGCAATCACGACTGGTACGACGGTCTCCACGGCTTCGCCCACCAGTTCCTGTATCCGGCGGACGAGCCGCCGGCCTGGCCCAGCGATCTCCTGGTGCCCTCGTTCGACGAGAAACTGGGACGACTGCAACTGATCCGGGACCGCTTCGGCCGCGCCATCTGGCGCACACCCAGCGAACCGGCCGGCAGGTCCGCGCCGGCGCGGCGCGGAGAGCCGGCCGCGGACGGCCGGGCGGCACCGGAAGCCCAGCTCCAGCCGGCGCCGTACTTCGTCATCGAGACCGAGCACGTCGAGCTCGTCTGCATCGACACCGGCATCGACGGGACCATCGACGGACCGCAGTACGACTGGCTGAGCTCGCTGGACGGTGAGAAGCCGAAGATCCTCATGACCGGCAAGCCGATGCTCGACAACGGTGAGCTCCGGATGGGTGAGGTGTCCGGACGACCCGGTAGGACCGTCTACGACATCGTGACCGACAGGGAGCAGCGCTACGTCGCGACGGTGGGCGGTGACACGCACAACTTCCAGCTGTACGACCCGCGGAGCACGGACGGCTCGCCTGACGGCCTGTGGCACATGGTCAGTGGTGGTGGCGGCGCGTACACCCACGCCACCCATCCCATCCAGACGGCCAGATCGGACGCGCGGAGCCACTCACAGTTTCGGCCGAGCAGGGTCTTCCCGCGGTCGGCCGAGTCCCTGTCGTACTTCGCCCAGCAGCTCGTCCCCGGCATCTGGCGGCTGCTGCTGAGCGTCGTGATGTTCGGCGGGGGCGTGGCCTTGGGCTGGTGGCTCGCCAGTTCGGGGTGGAGCCTTCAGGTTCAGCTGTGGGGCGAACCAGTGAGTGTCGGACCCGGGGGAGCGGCCATCGCCGCGATGGCGGTGCTGGTGCTGCTGCACCTGCTGCCGCAACGTCCCGGACGCAGTCAGTTCGGCCGCCGCCTGCTGCTGCGTCTCGAAGCGCTGGTCGCGGGGGTGCTGGCGACGCTGTTCCTGCACCACTATCTGCCTGATGCGGCCGGAGCCCTGCTGGTGCTGTTCGGGTCGGGCACCCTGTGGATCTGCCTCAACGCCTGGTGTATCCGCTGGTCGAGATGGTGGGGCCCGGTCGAGCGGGTCCCAGGATGGCATCACGTCGCGTTCGGGTGCGTACTGGCGGCTCTCGCGGCCCTGGCGCTGGTGCCGTTGGCCTTGGACGAGGGAGGCTCGGTCGACGGACGTACGGTGCCCTGGTGGCTGATCGTCGCGGTCTGCATCTACGCCGTCGTGGCGATCGTCGGGTGGCGGAGACGGATCGTCGACGACCTGAGCGGCGACCGTGCCGAGAGCTGGCTCAAACACTCGGTCGTGTGGGCAGTGCTCGCGCAGGCTGCCGTCGTCTCGGGCGAGATGCTGCGGGTGATGAGCGGCGAGGGCTTGACCCTGGTGTTCTTCAGCGGCTTGCTCGGACTCGTGCCGTTGGCGGCGATCGTCGTGCTGCTGGTCGCGGCGCCTCTGGCCCCGGACCTTCTCACCCGCCACCTGCGTAGTGAGCCTCAGCGCCGGGCGCGGGCGTGGCTCCGCTGGCGGCGATGGCTGGTTCAGCCCTTCGTGTTCCTTGCGGCGCCCATGACGCTGGCGCTGTGGTGGTGGGCAGCCGACGCGGTCGAGTCAGGGTGGATGCGGGCCGCCTTCGCCCTGCCAACGCTCATCGTGATGATCGTGATCGGCCTGCTGATCTTCGACTGGGTGCGACGAGAGCACGAGCTCCTGTACGTGCCGCTGGTGGTCGTCGCCGTCCTCGCCCTCGGGCTGCTTCTGCTGGGGGTGTCGGTGCCGGGCCTGCTCGACGTGCCGGGCTTCGAGTGGCCTGGCCGGCTCGCGGACGAGCTCAGCACGTGGTGGCCGGCCGTGGCGGTCGGCGCGGCCCTGTTCACCGCCGTCGCGGTCGGCGCTGCCGGCCTCCTCGCCCACCTGGTGTTCCTCGGCGCCCACTCGCTGATCGCGGACCCCAAGGCGTGGGTGAGCCCCCGCTACCGCCCGGGTGTCCCGACGCACTACGACTTCATCAGCGCGGCGGCCGCGGCGTCCATCATCGAGGCCGAGCACGAGCGGATGGGTGCCCGACCTGCCGTGGTCGAGGGCGTCGACCGGCGGACCAGGCGTCGGGCGCAGATCGCCTTCCCCGGCCTGAACCCGCCGTTCGGGCCGATCCAGAGGTTCGTCTCCGAGATCTACTCCCTGGACGAGCCGCCGTTCTTCAAGCACTTCCTCGAGTTCGACACCTCACCCACCGAGGTCGTGGTGAAGATCCACCGAGTCCGTGGCGACCAGCCGGTCGAGATCGAAGAGGTGGCGAGGATCAGTCTTACGGCTGCGGCCGCCGCATATGACTGATCGCTCCCAGCCGTGAGTCGAGCACGTCGGATTCGGAGCCCGGGACTGTGCACGGGTCCGCAGAATCGTCCCGACGAGCGCGGATCTCGGCGGATCGCGGTCGTACAGCCTGCGCCATAGGCGGCGTTGTGACGCACGCTGAACTCTGGCGCGGAGCCCCCTGATGGGCTCGCCGAGCCCGGCCAGGGCGGGCTCGGCGAAGACGTGGACGTCAGGCCATCTCGGGGACATGCAGGTGCGCGTACGCGAGGTCGAACTCGTGCACGTCGACGATCTCGCCGCCCGCGTCGCTCGCGGCCCGGCTGCGCATGTTGTCGGCCGCCGAGCGGCTGGCTTCCATCGCGGCGCGGGACTCCCAGGCTGTGGTGGCGCAGCCCAGGCCGGACGACCGGTTCACCAGCAGGCTGGCGCTGCAGAATCCAGCGGTCTGCTCGAGCTCGGGAAGGACCCCCACCCGGAAGGTCTCGGCCATGGCGTCGACGTCACCCTGCAGCCAGCTGACTCGGGCGCACTCGCCGTGATGGCTATGGTGCATGACGACGATCTCCCATTCGTCGATCTGCATGGAGCCGCCGACGATGTCCTTCCCACGATCGCGTAGCGGGCGAAGCTGGTCATCGCTGGCGCGCATGGCCTCCTCGTCTTTCCACGAACTTGTTGCGATGCATTGCCCGGTCTCGCGGTCGGCCAGCATCGAGAGGCCGCGACAGCCCTCGGTGCTGTCGAGCATGGGCCCGACCTCGTTCTGGACGAATGTGATGCCTGCGTCGATGTTGCCGGGACTCCCGTGGAACGTAGTTGAACGTGCGTACACGGCCCGCTCCTTTCTAGGACAGGGCAGTGCCCGGACCGGCACTGCCGGTAGTTTCCTGTCTACTCCTCTGGGCGCGGGGGCGCCATAGCCAAGCTCTGCGGTTCTCGGGCCCCGCCGGGCTGAGTCCGACATTTGTCGGTGCTGGATGGAGATCTCCTCGGATGTCCGCTCGCGGTGGTTAGTCGCGGTGCCTCAGTCGTCGATGCGGAGAACGACTCGTCCTAAAGACTGGCCGGACATGAGGTGGCGCATTGCCTGTGGCGCCTGGCTCAGGGGGAAGATCCGGTCGAGCACCACGCGCAGCTGGCCGGTCTGCATGAGACTCGCAAGGGTGCCCATCAACTGCCGCTTGTCTGGTGACGCGAAGGACCCTCCGCGCAGTTGGGGGGAGACCGCCGAGAGTGCCACGAGTCCGAGGACGCGCGGGATGCTGCCGAGCCAGCGGTGGCCGGTTGCCCCGAATGCGTCATGCCCGATCAGGACGTAGCTCCCTCGCGGGTCCAGTGCACGGCGGATCGCCTTGAAGGATTGGTTGCCGGGCACGTCGAAGATGAGGTCCCACTGCTCACCGCTGCGCGTGAAGTCCTCAGAGGTGTAGTCGATGACTCGGTCCGCGCCAAGGGAGCGCACGAGTGCGAGTTTGCTCGCGTGGTCGACACCGGTGACATGCGCGCCGTAGGCCTTGGCAAGCTGTACGGCGATCGCGCCGACGCCTCCCGCAGCGCCGTTGACCAGGACTCGCGACCCGGAGGGCACCCGTCGTCGGGGCAGATTGTTCAAGGCGATGAGCCCGGCGGTCGGCACCGCGGCCGCCTCCTCGAAGCTGACGCCGGAAGGCTTGAGCGCTACTCCCTCCTCGGGGGCCGTGGCGTACTCGGCGAACGCACCGCCGTTGCGCCATTGGATTCCGCGAAGACTTCGTCACCCGGCTCGAACCGGGTTACCGCGCTACCGACGGACTCCACCACCCCGGCGACGTCGGTCCCGGGCACGCGCTCGCGGGGGCGTCTGACTCCGGAGCCCATGAGGCGGAGGACCGCGGGCCGGCCGGCCACGACGTGCCACACATCCGGATGTACGGACGCTGCCCGGACCCGGACCAGCACCTCGTCCTCGGCTGGGTCCGGCCGAGGGACGTCGCTCAGGCTGAGGTCGTCGACGGATCCGTAGCGGCCCTGAACGATCGCTCTCATGGTCGGAGCGTACTGGGGACGGCGTCCTCGACCGATGAATACGAAAGCCGACAGGAGGTGCCTTCGTGGATCCCGGGCCGCCGGGATGGGAAGCGGCGGCGGCTGTCGGCGCCGCGCCTGAACGAAACTGTCGGTACGCACGCCTAGAGTTCGTCAGGTGATTACACAATGAGCAAGGACGCCGCAATGCGGGCGATGCGCGAGGCCCGGTATCGCGAAAGGCAAGATGCGTCGACTGCCGACTCGACGCCGACCAGATCGGCGGTTCGACCTGCGAAGGCCCAGGCCGCCAGGTCGGCTGCTCCGCCTTCGCCCGCCGAGGCGCTGTGTGGCCACCGTTCGATGAATGGACGCACCTGCACACGCGAGCAAGGCCACGCGGCGAAGAGCCACCGCTACTCCTAGCGCTCAGCCGTCTTGCCCCGTCCAGGCAACGCGCCCGCCGGTCTGTAGGAGCCGGCGCATCGAGCGCGCCGACAAGCGGCGGTGTGACGCAGGTTCCGCCGGCGCGGAATGCGGCAGATCCGGGCGTGTGCACGCTCAGAGACGCCTCGTCCTGAGTTTCACCGTAAGTCACGTCGCTAGCTGTAGCTCCTCGACCCGCAGTGCCGATCCTTCCCGCAGCGGTTCCCACACACCGGTCGACTTGAAGCCGTGGACGAGATAGAGCCGGCGCGCGACTTGGTTGCCCTCGGTCACGTGCAGACGTACGCCGAGGTCGCTGTCGCGGCACCAGTTGACCAGATCGGTGAGGAGCCCGGCGGCGTACCCACGGCCGCGTGCCTCAGGCGCCGTCCACATGCCCCAGATGTAGGCGACGGCGCTGTCCGGGGGTGTGAATACGCCACCCATCGCTACTCCTCGGCCGTCTTCCAGCACCACCAGGATCGGTGCTGACCCCTCGGCCCGCTGCCGCCAGATGTCCTCCGTGAGCGCCTGGGCCTCGGCGAGCGTCGTTCTGAAGGCGTCGGGTGAGTCGGCCAGCGCCCGCAGGCTGACGTTGCGAAGGAGGGACCAGTCATCAGCGGTGATGGTGCGTACCTCGATGTTCATGGCATCGAGTTGACAGCAACCCGGTCGGTACTGCCACCAGATTTCGACTCGGCTCCTGGCCGGTGGGCTCCCGGCATCTCAGAAGGGCCCGCGAGGGGATGCCAGCACCGCCGAGGCGCCTGTGGGAGTGGTCTGAGTCGCGATGTCAGCGGCAGAGTCGCGCAGGACTTGATGCGACCGGCGGCCGGCCGCATCAACGACGACGCCACCACGATCTGCATGGGTTTCTCCACGGTGCCGGTGTGTGCCTTGCATGAGCCGAGAGGTCAGGTGCCGTCCTCGGTCAGGGTGGTGGCGGGAAGCCAGTCGGCGCCTAGGAGCTGGGCGAGGGCAGTGAGGCCGGTGGTGTCGCTTCCCACCGTGGCAGAGGCCGCAGCGATCCGCTCGACCATCACCCTGCCGACCTGCTCCTCGACGGTGCCCTCGGCGTACGCGATGTGCCACGGCGAGAGCTGGTGGTCGCGGTGGGTGCGGCCGGTCACCTGCCGTCCTGCGATACCCGAGAAGCGGGCCTGGTGGAAGACGCCGACCCGCGGCTCGCTGCTCGCCCGGCGACCGTCGGCGAGGGTTTCGCCGGCGTGCAGGCTGATCGAGGCGACCGTGGTGAAGACGCAGACCTTCGCCTGCCCGGTCTGGAACCGGAGCCGCTCGGCCTCGGCGTCGAACCGGTCGCGACCGTAGATTGTGGCGACCTCGAGGCCGGAGTCACGCAGCCGGTCGGCGATCGGGTCGGCGGCGGTCGCGACGAACTCGACCGAGCACGCCACCTGTCGCTCGGCTTCGACCTGCTGGACGATCCAGGCGACCGTGGAGTCGACGCGTATCAGCCCGGCCTTCTGTCGGAAGCGCAGCAGCGCTGCCCGCCCCTTTGCGACATTGCGGCCACGCCGGGCGATGTCCATCTCGCGGCAGAACTCTCCCCACTCGGCCTCGTACGCCGTCCGCTCCGACGGGGTGAGTGCCACCGGCATGCCGGAGATCGGCACCGGCCCCCACGGCGCCGCGCGGTGGAGCATCGCGGGCGGCCGCTCGTCCTCGAGCCAGCCGCGTACCAGCTTGAGGTCCGCGGCGCGCCGCGCCGGATCGGCGGTCCACGTTGCGCCGTAGCGTCCGCGCTCGACCCCGACGCCGTTGCGCTCGAGCGCGGTGGCGAACGTGGCGCCGGGCTGGGTCGCCGAGGTCCACTCCTGCATCGGCTCGCCGAGGACCTGCGCATAGGCCGGGGCGAGATATGGCAGGTCGAGCGGCGTGTGTCCGGGCGTCGCGGTCGTCGCGATCACGAAGGGTGCCGTCTCGTGCGGCCGCCCGTGGCCCGAGATCCGCGCCCAGAGCTTCCACCGCTTCGTCGTCGTACGTCGCAGCGCGTGGGCCTCGTCCGCGATGATCACGTCCCACGCGTGATCCTTGACCTTCTCCAGGCGGTCCCAGGTGATCACGACCCATTCGAGACCGCCGTCGCCCAGCGCCGTGATCGTGCGGCACCAGTGGCCGATCGTGATCGCGGCGGGACGGTCGGCGACGACCAGCACCCGTCGCGCACCGCGGAGATCGCCCACCGCTGTCGCCCCGAGGACCGCGGAGATCGTCTTGCCCACGCCGGGCTCGTCGGCCAGCAGGAACTGCCGTCCGCCCGCCGCAGCACGCGCCGCGATGGCGTCAGCAGCCTCGTACTGGATCTGCCGCGGCTCGAGCGCGTCGGTCACCTCGAGGCTCTGCGTCGGCATGTCGGGGTTGAGGGTGCTCTCGATGAACCGACCGAGCGTGTACGGACCCGGAGCGTAGGGCGCGAGGTGCGCCGGCAGAGCGCGGCCGACGTACAGGTGGGTCTTGACTCCCGGGTGCCACGTGGCGCCCTCGACCTGGGTGCCGTAAGGGACGTCGAGCACCCACAGCCGCTCGCCCGGACCGACGGCAGGCAACGGCCGCTTCGGTTGTCGCGTCCCGCTCCGGCGCGGACGCCCGCCACGGCGACGAGCACTGGATCGGCGAGAACTGGCCACCCCTCCACGCTATCGGCGTCTCCTCCATGTGCAGAGGTGGCTCGCCCACGTCTGCTGTGGCGTCGAAGCGGACTCTTCTACTGGGGGTCGTGCCGAGCTCGGTGACGTCACCGCTGGCCCCAAGGGTCCGCAGGTCGAGAACGTCCGCGTCGCCTGATATTCGACGAATGGCGCCGACCGCTGCCGTACGGCGAGGTCGGAGTCGAGCCCACCTCCGAGGAGCCGCTCCCGCCGGACGAGACCTTGGCGTACGCCTGCAGCCTGCTCGAGGATGGGCGCCCGCTCCCGGCCCACGGGGCGCTCGAGGTCGCTGGAAGTCTGGGCCGGAGGAGGAGCGCGAGCTGTGGCAGGGGCTGGCCCAGTTGCGCGTCGACCAGACCCACCACGAGCGCGGCAACGCTGTCGGTGCCTCCGGGCTGATCGAGCGGGCGGCCGGGCAGCCGGAGACGTACGAGACGGGCGGCGGCCCCACCTACGGTCTCGACCTCGGAGCGCTCCTCGGGCGTGCCCGAGACCGCGCACGGAGCAACTGACCGCTACTGGCTAGGGCTGGTCGGCGCCCGTCTTGAAGTCCTTGGACTCGACCGCGAGGGACACGAGGACTCCGCCGAGCAGTGCCCAGAGCGGGGCTGAGATGTTGAGGATGGTCACGTCGCTCATGGCGATCACGAGCGCGGCGAACGCACCGGTCTGGAACCTGGTGCCGCCGAACGCGCCGCGGAGGGCCGAGACCAGAACCCCGATCATCGCCAGCCCGGCCACGGCGGCGATCAGCGTCGTGGGCAGGATCGACACCAGGGCGACCGCCACGCCGGCGAAGACGCCGAAGAGGGCGAACAGGATGCCGTTGACCACGGTCGCGACGTAGCGGCCGTCCCTGTTCTCGCCAGCCTGCTCCGAGGAGCAGATGGCGGTCATCGGCCCTGCGATGTTCGCGTTGTGGGCACCGAAGAGCGAGGTCAGGATGCCTCCGACGCCACTGATCAGGGTCATCGCGTTGACCGGCGGCCGGTACCTCTCGGCCATCAGCACCCCGGTGGCCTGGGCGTTCTCGGCACCGATGACCAGCACCGCGAGCGGGATGGCGACGGCCATGATGGCGTTGAGGTCGAATGTGGGCGCCACCAGCTGCGGGGAGGAGAGCGCGAAGTGGGCGTCCGTGGACCCGAAGGCCCCGGTGGCCAGCGAGGCGACGATGCCGAAGACCAGCGCACCGACCACGCCGGGTACGGACCTGATGAAGCGGGTGAGCAGCAGATAGCCGACCGCCGCGGAGATCACGATGACCGGTGTGCTGACGCCGGCGTGCACCACGCCGGTGCCGAAGCGGATCAGTGCGCCGGCGATCATCGCCATCACGATCGGCACCGGGAGCCACGCGGCCAGGCGGGGGAGCAGCCCGGTGAGACCCAGTGCGAGCACGAGCACCCCGGCGGCCAGGAAGGCCCCGACCATCTCGCTGAACTCGAAGTCCGCGAGGGCGCCGACCACGAGGACCGCGCCCGGGATGCTCCAGGCGCCGGTGATGGGCATCTTGTAGTAGAGCCCGAGGATCAGCGAGATGAGTCCGCCGAAGACGTAGATGCCGAAGATCCACGAGGTGATGAGCTGCTCGGACAGCCCTGCTTCGCTGGCCCCGTTGATGATGATCAGGGCGGGCCCGGTGCACCCGAAGATTGCGGCGACCAAGCCGGCGCTCACCGGAGCTACACCCACGTGGCGCCGGAGGTCGCGAAGGCCTGACTTGAATCCGGGCCCCGGCTCGATCAGGGAACGGTCGGTACGAATCCTCGGGGGAGTGGGCTGGCTGGTGGAGCCAGTGGTGGGGCTGGTCATGGGGCCACCTCGATGACAGACGTACGGTCCGGAAAAGACCGTCTGATTCGGACTGTCGAAACCTAGGACTGTTCCCGGGTGGTGTCAAGGGGTGGCTGGTCGGGTGCCCCGCTCAGCTGCGTTCCTTCTCGAGCTTCTCCCAGAAGTCGAGGGCGGCGTGCTCCATGGCAAGGCCGAGCCCTAAGGGAACCATGCGATCGGCAACGTCCTCGCGATCCTTGAACAGCTCCTGCATCCCGGTGTAGACCTCGACGCGCTCGCGGTGCTGTTCGATCTGCTCTCGCGCCAGCTGCAGGATGTCCTCGGCCTTGGCGAACTCGCCGAAGAAGAGCTTGAGCTCGGCGACGTCGCGCACCTGCATCTGCTCGGTCGTGGGCTCACTGAGCCATGACTTGAGGGCGTCGAGGCCTGCCGGGGTTGACGAGTAGAGCTGGCGTCGCCGGCCGACTTCCTCTTGGTGCACCTCCAGGAGGCCCAGGTCGACCAGTCGTTTCGGCTCGGAATAGAGCTGTGCGTGCGGAAAGGGCCAGAAGTAGCCGACGGAGCGATTGACTGCGCGCTTGAGGTCGTATGACGTCGACGGGCCTCGCATCGAGACCATGCCCAGCACGACGTAGGAGGTTGGGGTCAGTTTCGGCGTTGACACGGTCCGAAGCGTATCGTAGGGTCCTAAACGTCTGAAACAGACGATGCGAAATATACGATAGGAGTCGGCATGATGGATCTTGCGACGGCCCTCCGGTGGACCACCGAGAGATATCCGCATCGCCGCGCGGTCGGCGGCTCGGCGCCGATGTCGTACGCCGTGTGGAATGCGCGCACCGAGCGCTATGCCCACGCCCTGCACGAGCTCGGAGCGACAGAGGGCAGCCGCGCCATCTTCATGCTTCAAGGCGGTGAGCCGCTGGCCACCTTGCACCTGGCTGCCCAGAAGGCCCGGGTCGTGTCGCTGCCGCTCTCGACTCGCGTCAGCCCCGAGGAGCTCGCATACTGCATCGGCGACTGCGATCCCGCACTCATCGCGGTCGACGAGCACACCCACGACGTCGTCGTCGCCGCGCTGGAGATGGTCGCGAAACCTCCGCCGCTCGTGTGGGCGGGTCATCGAGACCACGCCCCCGCCGGGGTTCCCTCCGTGGCGCGAGCTGCCGAGCGGGCGCCGAGCACGTTGGTTCCGGCGAGGCCGCAGAGCGACGACATCAGTGTCATGTTGTACACGTCCGGGACGACCGGAAAGCCCAAGGGCGTGCCGCGCACCCACAGCGCCGAGCACTACGCCGCTCTGGCACATCTGGTCCAGACGGGCCACGGTCCCGGTGAGGCGACCCTCGGCGTCATGCCCCTGTTCCACACGATGGGCCTCCGCACGCTGCTGGCGAGCGTGCTGTCGGCGGGCACCTGGGTGCCGCAGGCCAGGTTCGACGCCGATGAGGCGCTCGAGCTGATCCTCGCCGAGCAGATCAGCGCGCTCTACCTCGTCCCGACGATGTACTGGACCCTGATGCAGGGCGACCGGCTCGGCGAAGCATCCTCCGTACGCAACCTGGCCTATGCCGGTTCTTCCATGACCCCGACGCTCGCACGACGGCTCGTCGAGGCCGTCGACCCCGCGCGGTTCGTGAATCACTACGGCAGCACCGAGATCTACACGTTTACGATCGGCCCCGAGAACATCAGCAAGCCCGGCTGCGCCGGCCGCGCCGGGCTGTTCTCCCGGATCAGGCTGATCGACCCCGATCCAGGGGCGAGCCCCGACCAGATCGTGCCGGACGGTGAGCGCGGTCAGGTGATCGCATCGCTGGAGAGCCCCGAGGCGTTCGCCGGCTACTGGAACCGGCCCGACGCCGATGCCAAGGCCATCAGGGACGGCTGGTACTACACCAACGACCTCGCCGTCGCCGACGACGACGGTGACCTGTGGGTCTCGGGACGCGTCGACGACATGATCAACTCGGGCGGCGAGAACCTCTACCCCGAGGAGATCGAGCACGCCCTCGCGGCCTGCCCGGACCTTCAGGAGGTCATCGTCGCGGCCACGCCGCACGACAAGTGGGGGCAAGCGGTCACCGCATTCATCGTGGGCCGCCCCGAGGACTCTGCCGAGACGACGCTCTCGAAGGTCGAGCAGTTCGCCCGGGACGGATCGGGCCTGCCGTCGCTGAAGAGACCCAAGCGGTACGTCGTGGTGGACCAGATCCCCAAGTCCGCCGTGGGCAAGATACTGCGCCGTCGCCTCACCGCAGGCGAGTTCGAGACCCTTGCCGACACCGAGGAAGGAGCCTCCTCGTGAACCGACTCGCTCGTGTGGAGGACGCCGCGCTCCTGACCGGTCAAGGACGTTTCCTCGACGACCTGGACCCGCTTCCGGGCACCCTCGTGGCGGCGGTGGTCCGTAGCCCGCACGCGCACGCCCGGATCCGGTCGGTCAACCTCGACAAGGCCCGTCGGATGCCCGGCGTGGCGGCGGTGATCGGGCCCGAGGAGGTCCTGGCGACGCTCAAGCCGTTCCCGCTGTCGGTGAAGACCCCTCACCCCTACTATCCGACTGCCACCGACAAGACCCGCTTCGTGGGTGAGCCCGTCGCCGTCGTCGTGGCATCGGACCGTTATCTGGCCGAGGACGCCGCGGAGCTGGTCGAGATCGAGTACGAACCGCTTCCGGTCGTCGTACGCACCGACCAGGCGCTCCTGCCGGACGCCCCGTTGCTGCACGACGAGGCCGAGAGCAACGTCGCGACGGACCGTGAGTTCACCTTCGGCGAGGTCAAGACCGCCTTCGCCGGAGCCCCGCACGTCGTCTCCCGCAGCTACTCCTTCCCGCGCTACTCCTCGACGCCGATGGAGTGCTACGTCGTGGTCGCCGACTGGCGTGATGGCGCCGACGGCCCCGAGATCACCGCCCACGCCAACTTCCACGGCCCGTTCTCGATGGCTCCGGTCGTTGCCGGGGCTCTCGGGATCCCCACCTCGTCGTTGCGCCTGGTGGTTCCCGCAGACATCGGCGGCAGCTTCGGCATCAAGTCCGCGGTCTACCCGTACATCGCACTGATGGCCCTGGCCAGCAAGCACGCGGGCCGGCCGGTGCGGTGGACCGAGGACCGCCTGGAGCACCTCTTGGCGAGCTCGGCCGGCTCCGACCGCATGATGACGTTCGAGGCCGCCGTCGACGACGACGCGGTGATCAGTGCGCTGCGAGTCGACCTCGTCGACAACGTCGGCGCCTACCTGAGGCCTCCGGAGCCGAGCACGCTCTACCGCTGTTTCGGCAACATCACCGGCGCCTACAAGATCGACGCCGTGGGCATCCGGGCGCGCGCCGTGGTCACGAACAAGGCGCCCACCGGGCTCAACCGTGGATTCGGCGGGCAGCAGCTGTACTTCGGCTTGGAGCGGCTCATCGACGACATCGCCCGCGAGCGCGGTCTCGACCCCGCGGAGGTCCGCCGTCGCAACCTGGTCTCGGCGGACGCCTTCCCGTACGCCACCCCGAGCGGTGGCATCTACGACTCCGGGAACTACGAGGGAGCCTTCGAGCTCGCCCTCGACAACGTCGACTACCAGCGCCTCCGCAAGGAGCAGGCGGTCGCCCGGGAGAACGGTGAGTGGATGGGGATCGGGATCGCGACGGTCGTCGATCCGTCGGCGACGAACATCGGGTACGTCGGACTGGCCACCCCCGTCCAGGACCGGACCGCCAAGCGTGGCAAGTCGGGATCGACCGAGCACGTACGCGTCACGGTCGACCCCCAGGGAATCGTCAGCGTGCTTCTCGGAACCGTCCCCCAGGGGCAGGGGCACGCCACGGTTGCCCGCGACATCGTCGCCGAGCAGCTCGGCCTGCCGAGCGACCAGGTCCGCCCCCGTGTGGAGATGGACACCGCCTCCACGCCGTGGACGATCAGCTCGGGAAGCTACTCCTCGAGGTTCTCCCCGCTCCTGACCAGCGCGCTGCTCGAGGCGACCGACCGGATCGCGGAGTCCATCAAGGTGGCCGCCTCCGTGCTCCTCGAGGTCGAGTCTGACCGGCTCGAGCTCGCCGACGGAACGGTCCGGGTCGTCGACGACCACGGGCGGTCGGTCGCGTTCCGGCACGCGGCCGGGCTGATCCACTGGGATCCCGGCTCCCTGCCGGACGGCTTCTCGGCCCGTCTCTACGAGGAGGCGGCGTACACGCCCCCGCAGTCGAAGGCGGCCTCGCGCACCGACCAGATCAACTCCAGCCTCTGCTACGGCTTCGTCGCCGACGTCGTGGTCGTCCGGATCGACCGGGAGACCCTGACGGTGAAGATCGAGGATCTCTCCACCGTGCACGATGCCGGCACGATCCTGAACAAGACGCTCCTGGAGGGTCAGGTGCACGGGGCGATCACCCAGGCGCTGGGTGGAGCGCTCTTCGAGGAGATGACCTACTCCGACGCGGGACAGCCCACCGCGGGCACCTTCATGGACTACCTGTGCCCGACATCGGCGGAGTCGGTCTTCCCGCTGACCAGCGACCATCTGGAGACCCCGTCACCGCTGACCAGGCTCGGCGCCAAGGGCTGCGGTGAAGGCAGCTCGATGAGCCTCCCGGTGGCGATCGCCAACGCCGTCGCCGACGCCCTCCAGGGCGAGGGCGTCACGGTCGACTCGCTGCCGCTGCACGGAAACGTACTGCACGAACTGCTCACCACATCGAAGGGAAACTGACATGCCACTCACCGGAGGCGAGATCCGGCTCGAGCACAGCCACGACGGGCGCGTTGCCCACCTCGTGCTCGACCACGGGCGCTACAACATCATCACGATGGAGACCCGTCGGGTGATGGCGGAGCGGTTCACCGAGATCGACGCGGACGACCGCGTCCAGGTCGTGGTGATCCGGGCCGAGGGCGAGCACTTCACCTCGGGTGGTGACATCGCCGGGTTCATGGAGGTCGAGCCCGTCGATCTCACCGACCTCGGCCAAGACGTGACGGC
The DNA here is from genome assembly GCF_050699375.1 of Nocardioides sp. Lineage (GTDB taxonomy): Bacteria > Actinomycetota > Actinomycetes > Propionibacteriales > Nocardioidaceae > Nocardioides. The sequence goes on from NZ_JBOHDN010000371.1 coordinate 16,508, forward strand.
GGCGGCTCGCAGCCCCAAGCCGGTCATCGTCGCCATCGACGGCTACTGCTTCGGCGTCGGGCTCGAGCTCGCGCTGTCGGCCGACATCCGCATCGCGACGGACCGCTCCCGGTTCGCGCTGCCGGAGATGAAGCTCGGGATGATCCCCGGCAGCGGCGGAACGCAGCGTCTTGCCCGGCTCATCGGGCTCTCCCGCGCCAAGTACCACATCCTGACCGGCGAGCGGATCACCGGACAGCAGGCGCTCGACTGGGGCCTGACGTCGCACAACTGTGCCGACGCGCAGGAGCTGGAGAAGGCCGTCGACGAGGTCGTGACCAAGCTGCTCAGCTACTCGCCGATGGCGATGCGGACCGCGAAGGAGGTGCTCGACCGAGGGGTCGACGGCCCGCTCTACACCGGCATCGAGCTCGAGCGGAAGGCCTACTCGATGCTGAGGGCCAGCCACGACTTCGCCGAGGGAGTCGCAGCATTCGGTGAGAAGCGTCCGCCGCGCTTCGAGGGCCGGTGATCGCGTGAAGGCTGCGCCGTTCGCGTACGTCCGCCCCGGCACCGTCGCCGACGTGGTGGCCGAGCTGTCCCGTGAGGGGTCCAAGGTGATCGCCGGTGGGCAGTCGTTGGTGCCGGTGCTCGCGATGCGTCTCGGGCGGCCGGCTCAGCTGATCGACATCAACGCGGTGCCCGAGCTGAGTGCGCTCTCCCGGGACAACGGGTCCCTTCGGGTCGGCGCCACCGTCCGCCAGCGGCAGCTCCAGCGAGAGCAGGTCGCCGCGACGGTTCCGCTGATCCGGCTGGCCCTGCCGTGGGTCGGCCACCGCGAGGTCCGCAGCCGGGGCACCGTGTGCGGCAGCATCGCGCACGCCGACCCGTCGGCGGAGCTGCCCGCAGTGGCCGCCTGCCTGGAGGCGACGATGGTCCTGACGAGTGCTCGTGGCACCCGGCAGGTGCCCGCCGTCGACTTCTTCACCGGTGCGCTGTCGACGGTGATCGAGCCGGAGGAGCTCCTCTCGGAGGTGGTCTTCCCGGTCGCGAAGCCCGGTGAGGGGTTCGGCTTCGGGGAGTTCGCCCGCAGGCACGGCGACTTCGCCCTGGCGGGCGTGGCCGTACGAGTTCGCACCACGGGCGAGTCCGTGGACGCGCGACTGACCTGCTTCGGCGTTTCGGACGTACCGGTCAGCGTGGACGTCTCGTCGCAGCTTCACGCCGCGCTCGAGACGACCCGCCCGGATCCGTCACGGGCGGACCTGCTGTCCGCGCTGGCCGAGCACACGCCGGACGTCGCTGACGACGTCGTCGACACCACGGGTGACAGCCACGCCAGTCCCGCCTACCGCCGCCAGCTGATCAGCGCGCTTGCCGCCCGCGAGGTGAGCCGCGCCTACGTGTCAGCCAGAGACTCCGAATCCGAGGGACGCTCCCGATGAACCTGCCGCAGCCGTACGCCCGCACTGAGGCCGACCAGGCCGTCGACGTGAATCTGACCATCAACGGCACCGAGGTCGCACTTTCGTTGCCGGCCCGCGTCACCCTGTCCGATGCATTACGAGACCATCTGGGCCTCACCGGCACCCATGTCGGCTGCGAGCACGGGATCTGCGGCATGTGCACGGTGCTCGTCGACGGCGATGCGGCGCGGGCGTGTCTGCTGTTCGCTGTCCAGCTCGACGGCGCCGAGATCACCACGGTCGAGGGACTGGGTCGACCCGACGAGCTCCATCCCCTCCAGGAGTCCTTCGGCCGGCACCACGGCCTGCAGTGCGGCTTTTGCACCCCGGGCTTCCTGATGAGCTCGTACGACCTGCTGACCCATGAGCCCGACGTGCAGCGGGACGACCTCCCCACCGAGCTCTCCGGGGTCCTGTGCCGGTGCACGGGTTACCGCAACATCATCGATGCCGTCGACGAGGTCGCGGAGGGTCATCGCGGAGCTCTCCCCAGTCCGGGAAACTGCGGACAGGTCACCCTCGTCGGCCGTACGAGTGCCACGAGCCACGCAGCCGTCGCGGCCGAGAGCGCCGTCGAGGAGGAGCCGGCCGAGCGCCCTGACGAGATCGAGATTCCCGCGGGCGACCCCACCATCCACATCGACGTCGTCAGCCGGTTGGCCTCCGGGCCGGACGAGGTGGCGCGCGTCTTCGACGACATCCGGCTGCTGGCGCGCTGCCTGCCAGGTGCGGAGCTGACCGACGACCTCGGCGGCGGCTGGTACCGGGGCCGGGCCCGCATCGCCCTCGGCCCGATGCGGATGGCGTTCAACGGGATCGCGCACATCGAGGAGCAGTCCGCCGATCGCATCGTGATGAGAGCCCAGGGCAAGGACACCGGCGGCGGCGCGCAGGCCCGGATCGTCATGACGGCCGCCGAGGTCGAGGGCGGCGGGACCGCCTTGCAGGCCGAGGCCGGCGTCTTCCTGACCGGACGCATCGCCGGCTTCGGTCGCTCGCTCGCCGGTGACGTGAGCCGCCGGATGTTCGAGGAGTTCGCTCGCGCCGTGGACCGGGCCGCCGCGGGAGAGGAGGAGCCGACCGCGGGTACGCGTCCGCCCGGCGCCGTCTCCCTGCTGCTGGCCACGATCGTCGACCGGTTCCGGCACCTCTTTCGCCGACTGACCTCCCGCCGCCGGGGTGCCTGAGTCGTACCCCGTCTGTGGCATTGCCTCGGCCGGCTGTTCACCACGAGTGCCCTCGGCGTGCTTGGATGGATCCATGAGTCGCACGGTCGATGTCGACTACCTGGTGGTGGGCGCCGGCGCCATGGGGATGGCGTTCACCGACGCTCTGACCGAGCATGCCGACGTTCGGGTGGCGCTGGTCGACCGCCGCCACGGGGTCAGCGGGCACTGGATGGAGGCGTACCCGTTCGTGCGACTGCATCAGGCCTCCGCGTTCTACGGCGTCGCCTCGACCCTGCTCCGCTGAGGGCAGCTCAGGAGCACGGCCCCGAGGAAGGGCTGCAGGAGCGGGCCACGCCGGCGGAGATCTGCGCCTACTACGCCCGGAGCCTCGACCGCATGGTGGAGTCGGGCAAGGTCGCGGAGAAGCCGCCACCGTTCGGTGTCGCCGACGGCGCCCGGGTGCTGGCTGTCAACGAGCTCGCGCGCCTGGAGGACGCGCCGAGCCAGTACGTCGTCGTCGGCTCCGGTATGACCGCGACCGACGTCTGCATCTGGCTGCTGTCCCGCGGCGTCGACCCCGACGCGATCTGCTGGGTGCGGCCGCGGGACCCGTGGATGTTCAACCGGGCCGTGGTCCAGCCCGACCCCGCGATTTTCCTCGGGATGGCCGCCGACACGATGCAGGCCGTCGAGCATCGACCTCGCCCGAGGACCTGTTCCTCCGGCTCGAGGACGCCGGCATCGTGCTCCGCATCGACCGCTCGGTCATGCCGACGACGGCCAAGGCGCCGACGCCGGCGACGTGGGAGCTAGAGCAGCTGCGTACGGTCGAGAACGTCTACGCCGCGGCCACATCCAGCACGTCGACCGCGGCTCGCTCGCCTTCACCGACGGAACCGTCGCCATGGCCGAGGACGCCCTGGTCGTGCACTGCGCCGCCGACGGCCTGAAGTATCCGGCCCTGCTCCCGGTCTGGGATCCCGAGGCGATCGCGCTGCAGCCGATCCGGGCCGGCCTCCCCTGCCTCGGCGCCGCCGTGACGGGCTACGTGGACGCGACCCGCGACTCCGACGCCGAGAAGAGCAGGCTCTGCCCGCCGAGCCCGTTTCCCGACACGATGGCGACCTGGGCGCGGATGAACGTCCTGGGCACCCAGGCCGCAATGTCGTTCTCGGCCGAGACCGACATCAAGGCATGGTCGGGCGGGGTCGCGCTCAACCCGGCCCGGGTCGCCCCGGGCCATCCCGTCTCCGCCACTCTCGACGACGCGAGGGAACGGCTGGCGAAGCACACCAAGCCCGGGCTCGCTCGGCTGGCTGAGCTCGCCGGAACGATCTAGGTGGACGTCCGGACCTGCCGTTCGCCATCGACAGCCTCATC
>NZ_JBOHDN010000372.1:0-1983 GCF_050699375.1 Nocardioides sp.
GCCGAGAAGTCAGGTCTGCAGGCCGAGAAGTCAGGTCTGCAGGCCGAGTGGGCACTGGGGTGCCCACTCGGCCTGCAGAAGTGACCTTTCGGCCTGCGTACGTGACTTCTCGGCCTGCAGAAGTGACGCCTCGGCAGGGGGTCAGGTGCCGTAGACCTTCTCGGGGACCGGCGCCTCGCCGAGGAGCTTGCGGAGCGCGGGACCGACGTCGGTGGCCTCCCAGCGGGCGCCGGCGTCGGCGGAGGGGCCGTGGGCCCAGCCGTTCTCGAGGGTCACGACGGTGCCGTCGATCTCGATGACCCGGCCGGTGACGTCGCCGGCGTCCGCCGAAGCCAGCCAGGCGACGATCGGGCTGTTGTCCTCGGGCAGAGCCATGGCAGAGGTGTCGAAGGCGCCCTCGGTCATCCGGGTCTTCGCGACCGGCGCGATCGCGTTGACGGTCACGCCGTAGCGGGCCATCTCCGCGGCCGCGACCAGAGTGAGGCCGGCGATGCCTGCCTTGGCCGTGGAGTAGGTGCCCTGACCGATCGATCCCTGCAGACCCGCACCGGAGGAGGTGTTGATGACCCGCGCGGCCCGCTGACGCCCCTGCTTCGACTCCGCCCGCCAGTACGCCCCGGCGTGCCGCAGCGTCGCGAAGTGACTCTTCAGATGAACCCGGATGACGGCGTCCCACTCCTCCTCGGAGGTGTTGACGAGCATCCGGTCGCGCACGAAGCCGGCGTTGTTGACCACGATGTCCAGACCGCCGTACGTGTCGATCGCCTGCTGCACCATCGCAGCTGCGGCCTCGAAGTCGGCCACGTCGGCGGCGTTGGCGACCGCCTCGCCACCCGCGGAGACGATCTCGGCGACCACCTGCTCGGCGGGCGACTCCCCGGTGCCTTCCCCTGCCAGCGAGACGCCGAAGTCGTTGACGACGACCTTCGCGCCGTGGCGGGCCAGCTCGAGCGCGTGCGCCCGGCCGATGCCACGCCCCGCTCCGGTGACGATCGCGATCCGGCCATCCAGCAGTCCGGTCATTGAGTGCTCCCTGCGTCGATACGTACGTCGTCCTTGCCAGCTTGAACCAAGCAACTGCTAGGCTACCAAGCAATCGCTAGGTTAGGCAGTCCAGATCAAGGACAGGTTGGGCATGGGCATCTCCACCGAGATCACCGACGAGCAGATCGCCGTCGTCACGATGAGCCACCCACCGGTGAACGCGCTGCCGGTGAAGGGTTGGTTCGAGGTCGCCGACGCGGTCACGGCCGCCGCTGACGAGGGTGCGCGAGTCGTGATCCTGCGCGCTGAGGGCAAGGGCTTCAACGCCGGCGTCGACATCAAGGAGATGCAACAGATCGAGGGCTTCGAGGGCATCCTCGGCGCCAACCGCGGCTGCTACGCGGCGTTCAAGGCGATCTACGAGTGCCCCGTCCCGGTCATCGCCGCGGTCAACGGCTTCTGCCTCGGCGGCGGCGTCGGCCTGGTCGGAAACGCGGACACGATCGTCGCCTCTGACGATGCCTTCTTCGGCGTACCCGAGGTCGACCGCGGAGCCCTGGGAGCCGCCACCCACCTGAGTCGTCTGGTGCCCCAGCACATGCTGCGTACGCTCTATTTCACCGCCCAGACCGTCACCGCCCAGCGCCTCCACGAGCTGGGTTCGGTCCACAAGGTGGTCCCCCGCGAAGACCTCGACGAAGCCGCCCTCGACGTCGCCAGACAGGTCGCCGCCAAGGACCCCCGGGTAATCCGAGCCGCCAAGGCCGCCCTCAACGGCATCGACCCGATCGACGTGAACGCCTCCTACCGCTTCGAGCAGGGCTTCACCTACGAGCTCAACCTCGCCGGCGTCGCCGACGAGCGCCGCGACGCCTTCGTGAAGGACGGAAAGTGATGCCGAGTCGGCGCGAATGTCCCGGAAATTCGCGTCGAGTCGGCGCAAATGTCCCACCCCAGCGTGTCGAGCCGGCGCGTCTGTCCCAAGCGGGTGAGACAGAC
>NZ_JBOHDN010000373.1:0-5604 GCF_050699375.1 Nocardioides sp.
CTTCTCGGCCTGCACAAGTGACTTCTCGGCGTGTGGGGTGATTATTCGGCCGACGCGGGTGACGTCTCGGTCGGCGGGAGTGACGTCTCGGCGGGCGGGGTCGCCATCCGCCGGGTGGTGACCCAGATGCCGGCCGCGATCAGCAGGCCGAGACCGCCGCCGAGGATGAACCCGCCCTGCCAGCCGACCAGGTCGATGGCGAACCCGGCGGCGGGTGCGCCGACGGCGCTGCCGAGGGTGATCGCCGAGCCGTGCCAGCCCATCACCTCGCCGCGTACGGATGAGGAGACCCGGCTGGTGATCGCCTCGAGCGCCGCGGTCAGGGTCGGGGCGCAGAAGAAGCCACTGAGCAGGAGCAGCCCGGCGAACGAGACCGTGTCCCAGGCGAACGCCGTGAGCACCGTCGTCGCGCCCAGCAGGACGAGCATCACCGCGGCCGGCGGGTGGCTGTTGAGCGCCCCGTAGATGAGCGCGCCGAGCAGGGAGCCCAGGGCCCAGATCGCCATCACCAGGCCGAGGAGGGCGGTGCGGTCGAAGTCCCGCATCGCGGCCACGGTGCCGAGGTCTTCGGCGATGAGGATGAGCGAGGCGGCGAAGGTTCCGGCGAGGAGGAGTACGACGCCGGGGTTCACCCACGACGGAAGCCGGAGGCGGCGAGCGGGAGCGGTGACGATGCCTGAAACACCGGCTGCCGCACGAGCTGTGGCACCGGCTGTGGCACCGGCTGTGGCATCGGCGGGGACCGCCGGCTCGCCATCGGTGATCACCGGGTTGAGCAGCCACAGCACGACGGCGGCCAGGATCCCGAGCCATTGGGTCAGCAGCAGCGCCCAGGAGGTGCCCAGATAGCTGGCGCCGAGCACGCCGATCAGCGGCCCGGTCATGAAGCCGATCTCGGTCATGACCGCGTCGGCGCTGAGCGCGGCGGTGCGCTGGCCGTGGCCGACCGCGCGGAGCATCACCTGGCGTACGACCGAGAAGGACGGGACGGTGAAGAGCCCGGCGACGGCGACCAGGCCGATCAGCGGGAGATATCCGACCCAGGGCGCGATCGACCAGGCGAACGGGAGGGTGAGCAGGGGCAGCAGGAGGGTACGTCGCAGGCCGATTCGGTCGAGAAGCCGACCGAGCCACGGCGCGGAGATCGCCATCGCGATCGCGAGCACCGTCGAGACCAGGCCGGCCTCGGCATAGGAGCGGTCCAGCGGACCGACCACGTGCAGGGTCACGATGACCGCGGAGGCCGGCATCGGAATCCGGAGGAACAGACCCAGCACGAGGATGCGGCGAACATCGGGAATCCGCCACAAGTCGGCGTACGTCTGGAAGCTCACGCCGCCACCTCCGTAGCGCAAGCGCCAGAGTACGGACGCGGCGGCGTGTTGTGCTGATTGTTCACTCGCTGAAGCTCGCTCACCGCAAGATTCTGTCACCAGTGAGGGTTCGGAACCAATCGTTATCGATCGGGTGACAGTTATATGGTCAGCGTCTCCATCTCGGCCGAGATGTTGGCCCGCGCGGCGGACTCCCAGCTGATCCTGGCGAAGGGCGTCGAGAAGAGTGACTCCTTCTCCATCAGCCGCTCCAAGACCTGGGTGCGGCCGACGCGGAACTCCTCGTCGGACAGGTGCTCATACTCCTCGCGAACGGTCGCCGCGTACTCCGCATAGCGCTCTGCCGGGGCCGCCAGGATCGCCAGGTCGGCGTCGGAGAGCACCCGGCCGCTGTGGTCGTCCGGGGCGGGGTCGTGGGTCTCGGTCAGCCGTACCAGGCGGGCGACCTCGGCCACGACATCCGCATCCAGGTAGGTGCTGAGCGCGTCCTCGGCCCATGTGGCCGAACGCTCCTCGGCGTCCCGCTCGCCGTCGTAGACGGCGTCGTGGAAGAACGCCGCAAGCGCGACCGTCAGCGGGTCGAAGCGCTCACCCTCCTCCCGCAGCTCCTCGATCCGGTCCAGCACCTCGCCGAGGTGCCGGCTGTCGTGGTAGCGACGGGTCGGGTCGTCGTACGCCGCCAGGACGTCACCGAGAAGGTCGGTGGCGTCGGGCAGCGGCCAATGTTGAGGGAGCTCCATGGCCCAGAACCGTAGGGCATGCCTGACGAAATCGCGTGTCCGCCGCGGGCGTGCCCATTCTCACGCGTCGTAGGCGCGCACCCATTTCGTGTGCGGGCTGTCCGTGATCTTCTGGAGCGTCGTCGGAGGTACGTCGGTGACGTCGGTGACGACGAAGCCGGTCTCGCCGCTGGTGGCGAGATACTGACCGGTCACGTTGAGGCCGTCGGCGGCGAGCAGATTGTTGAGCTCGGCGAGCACGCCGGGAACGCTGTCGTGGAGCAGCGCGAGGCGCGAGCCCTCGGCCAGCGGCGGCGGCTGGACCGCCGGCAGGTTCACCGAGAGAGCGGTGGACCCGGAGCCGATGAAGTCGCGCAGCTTGCCGGAGACGAACCAGCCGATCTCCTCCTGGGCCTCCTGCGTGGAGCCGCCCACGTGCGGGGTCAGGATGACGTTGTCGAGACCCAGCAGCGGCGACTCGAAGGCGTCACCCTGGGCCTTCGGCTCGATCGGGAAGACGTCGAGCGCGGCACCGGCGATGTGACCGGACTCGATGTGCTTGCGCAGCGCGTCGTTGTCGACCAGGAACCCGCGAGCGGCGTTGATGAACATCGAGCGCGGCTTCATCTTCGCGAACTGCTCCTCGCCGAACATGCCCAGGTTGCCCGGGCGTCCGTCGATGTGGATGGAGACCACGTCGGCCTCGGCCAGGAGCGCGTCGAGGGACTTCATCCGGCGCGCGTTGCCGTGGGCCAGCCGGTCGGCGATGTCGTAGAAGATGACGTAGAAGCCCAGCGCCTCGGCGACGTTGGACAGCTGGGTGCCGATGTTGCCGTAGCCGATGATGCCGAGCGTACGGCCGCGGACCTCGTGGGAGCCCTTCGCGGACTTGTCCCAGACGCCGGCGTGCATCTTCTCGGTCTTCTCCGGCAGGCGTCGCGCCAGGGAGATGATGTAGCCGATGACCAGCTCGACGACCGAGCGGGTGTTGGAGTAGGGCGCATTGAAGACGGCCACCCCGCGCTCGGCGGCCGCGCTCAGGTCGACCTGGTTGGTGCCGATGCAGAAGCAGCCGATCGCCTTGAGGTCCGTGGCCGCGTCGAGCACCCGCGTAGTGATGTGGGTGTTGGACCGGATGCCCAGCAGGGTCACGCCGGGCAGGGCTGCCACCAGCTCGTCCTCGGAGAGCGACTTGCTGCGTAGCTCGACCTCGAATCCGGCCTTCTCGAGGTTCTCGACAGCGACGGGATGGATGTTCTCCAGGAGCAGCGCCTTCATGGCTCAAGGGTAGGCCGTCGGCGTGGGTGCCTGGAATCGTCGCCGCAGACCGGACAGTGCGGCCTCAGGACTGGCCGGGCCGCCTCAGGACCAGTAGACGACGACGCCGTCGCCGACGTTGACCTGGTTGTAGAGCGAGGTGATGGCGTCGTAGTCGCGTACGTTCACGCAGCCGTGGGAGGCCCCGTTGTAGCCGTTGGCGGCGAAGTCGGGGGAGTAGTGGACGGCCTGGCCGCCGGAGAAGAACATCGCGAACGGCATCGGTGTCTTGTAGATGGTGGAGACGTGGTCGCGGCTCTTGGCGAAGACCGAGAACTGGCCCTCGCGGGTCGGCAGCTCCTGGGAGCCGAAACGCACCTCGACGCTCGTCTGCACCGTGCCGCCGATGACCCAGCGGAGCACGGAGGTGGACTTGTCGATGCACAGCACCCGTCCGCTCATGCAGCGCGGGTCGAGCTTGCCCTCGGGCACCGGCGGCGGGGCATTGGTCAGCTCGGCCTCCGTGGGCTCGCGGGTCATCGCGTAGAGCCGGTCGAGCGTGGTCTGGTCGACGAACCCGGTGACCGCGATCCCGCGCTTGCCCTGGAATCCGGAGACGGCCTCGGTGGTGACGTTGCCGTAGAAGCCGGTGACATCAGCGCTGTACCACCCGATCTGCTTCAGGCGGGCCTGCAGGTCACGTACGTTGTCGCCGCTGTCGCTCTTGCCGAACAGTCGTGGCCCCGAGGTCGGGGACGGCTTCGGCTTGGGTTTGGGCTTCGCGGAGGCGCTCGGCTTCGCGGACGGGCTCGCCGAGGAACTTGCCGAGGAGGCCGCGGCCGGTGAGGCATCCGCCTCGGGTGCCGATCTCGCGGCCGGCTCGGTGCCGCACGCCGCGAACGTACTCGCCAGGAGGGCGACGAGCGCCCCGGTGATCATTCCCCGCTTGACGGATCCCCGCTTGACGGTTCCCCGCTTGACCATTTCCCGCTTGACCATTTCGCAGCCTCGATCCAGATTCTGGGCCCTCCAATTAGATCGGGCCGACGACATACTGATGTCCGAACCGGGGTCTTCGGTTGCATATCTGCGGGAAATGTCCCGATCAGTGGGACGTTCTCGCGCCGACGGGCTCAGCGGAGGGGCAGCCCGAGGCGGCTGAACCAGCGGCGCGCGGTCCGCTTCACACGGTGCCGGGCACTGTTGCACTCCACGAGCGGACGGGTCACGCCGGTCCGGTCTGCGTCGGCCAGCTCGCGCAGCAGGATCTCGGTGGCCACGCGGGTGTCGTCACCGGCATCGTGCGCCTTCACCTGCTCGACCGCGTAGTAGGCCGCGATGGTGGCCAGCGACTTGTCGGGGACATCGAGAGCCAGCGCCTTCGCGAACCGCATCGTGCACAGCCACTCCAGGACCTCGAGACGTACGCCCGCGCGATCCGACTCCACGGCCACGAACGCCCAGTCGAAGGGGGCGTTGTGGGCCACGAAGACCCGGCCGGCGAGGCGCTCGGCGATCATGGCGGCCACCTCCTTGTAGGTGGGCGCGCCGGCGAGATCGGCGCTGGTCAGCCCGTGCACCTCGACCGGTCCGGGATCGACTCCGGCGCCCGGGTTGACCAGCGTCTCCCACTCCGACTCGGCAGTGCCGTCGGCGGAGACCTGGCGGATCGCCACCTGGATCACCCGGTCGCGATAGGGGTCGAGCCCGGTCGTCTCGACGTCGAGGACGGCGTAGCCCCGCTGGCTGCCTCGGGCTCCGCGTCGTCCGCGCGATTCGGTGGTGGTCACATTGCCGACGCTATCGGTGAGCACCGACACTCTCACCGCCCCGACGCGCAGCGGGTCAGATCGTCAGCGCCACGATCCCAGCGACAACGAGAACCACGACGACCATCAACAGGACGAACCCGAGGATCCCGGGCTTGCCCTGCTTCTCGTGGCCGATCGCGCCCTTGCTGAAACCCGTCAGCGGCGCGGCGTAGAAGACCGGCACGGTCTGGCCCTCGGCGACGTCGAAGCTCAACGATGCCTTGCCGAACTTCCAGGTCCACTGGGCGTACATGTCGACGTTCCAGGGGCCGGGCGGCACCGGGAAGACATTGCGCCCGTACTGCGTCGGCATCTGGTGGCCGTTGAGCAGCACGGTCGGCACGATCATGTTGGAGGTCATAGCGCTGCCCTGGATGGTCAGATCGATCCACCCCACGGGCGGCTGTCCGGGCGCTGCCTGGCTCGACTGGTCTGGCGTCGTCATGGGGCGATCATGCCGGATCGGCCGGAGCCGTCGCGACC
>NZ_JBOHDN010000374.1:0-3890 GCF_050699375.1 Nocardioides sp.
TCTGCTATCTCACGAACGGCGCTGACTCGGCGCAAACGGACCGGAGCGAAGCGAGACGACCGGAGCGAGGTCGAGCGGCGAGCTTGCTCGTCCGCTCGCGCCGAGCGAGGGAGTAACCGCGCGAAGCGCGGAGGACCGGTTTGCGCCGCGTCGAAGCAAACCCGGCGTAAGCCTGATCGAAGTACAAACCCGGACACGGGCTTCTCGACGGTCAGAAGTGCGTCCAGCCGGTCGCGCCCTCGTAGACCTCCCCGTCGACGGTCACCGGCGTCTCCCCCGACTCCTGGACCTCGCCGATCACCGTCCACCCCTGCGGCAGCTCGGCCTCGGGCGGGAAGGCGGCCAGCAGAGCGTGGTCGTCTCCCCCGCCCAGCACGAACGAGAGCGAGTCCACGCCGGTCGCCGAGGCGACCGCGTTGAGCTCGTCGGGGACGGTCAGCGAGGACGTACGCACGTCGATGGTGACCTCGGAGGCATCGGCGATGTGCCTGGCCTCGGCGAGCAGCCCGTCGGAGATGTCGATCATCGCCGAGGCACCCGCTGCCGCGGCGGCAGGACCGGCTGCGTACGGCGGTTGTGGGCGGCGGTAGGCGTCGACCAGCACCCGCGGTGAGCGGAACCCGCGCTTGAGGATCGCCAGGCCCGCGGCGGCCCAGCCCTGACGGCCACACAGAGCGAGTACGTCGCCCGGCTCGGCGCCCGAGCGCAGGATCGGCGCCTGGGCGACCGCGCCGATCGCGGTCACGGAGATGACGATCTGGTCGGCGCTGGTGATGTCACCCCCGACCACGGACGCCCCGACCAGGGCACACTCCGCGGCGAAGCCCTCCGCGAAGTCGACCGCCCACTCGGCCGGGAGATCGGCGGGCGCGGCGAGCCCGAGGGTCATCGAGTGAGCGGTCCCGCCCATCGCGGCGATGTCGGCGAGGTTCTGGCCCGCGGCGCGGTGGCCGATGTGGGAGGCCTCGGCCCAGTCCCGCCTGAAGTGGCGTCCCTCGACCATCATGTCGCTCGAGACCACCACATGCCCCTGCGTGACCCGGAGCAGCGCGGCGTCGTCTCCCGGACCGACCAGCACCTGCTTCCCCTGGGGGAAGTGCTTGGTCATCTCGGTGATCAGCCCGAACTCACCAGCATCGGCGAGTGTCGTGTCCCTCGGAAAAGCCATATCCTCATCCAACCTCCCTCATTCCGTGTAGAGATACCGGGACACGCATCGCGCCGTCCCCGAGCTTTACGCGGTCACTGGCTCCGGTCGTCTTATCTCCAGGGTCGGTGTAGGTCGATCGACAGATAACGCGATAGGTTACTAGCCGGACAATGTGCCAAAGGAGGCACTGAGAACAGGAGCTGCACCATGGTCGTACAGGCGTACATCCTCATCCAGACCGACGTCGGCAAGGCCGCGGAGGTCGCCACCGAGATCGGCAAGATCCAGGGCGTGACCCTGGCTGAGGACGTCACCGGTCCGTACGACGTGATCGTCCGCGCCGAGGCCCGCAACGTCGACGAGCTCGGCAAGCTGGTCGTGGCCCGCGTCCAGAACCTCGAAGGCATCACCCGCACACTGACCTGCCCGGTCGTCCACATCTGATTTCCGAGCCTTGCACGGAGCTTGCTCCGGGCAAACGCGAGGAGGTCGAGCGAGCGCGCGGCTGAGCTTGCGAAGCCGCGACCGCGGGTCGAGACCCGTTTTCCAATAAACCTTCGAACGTCTGTTACAACGAACCCATGAGCACATCTCCTCTTCCCGGGCCCGTCGCCGTCATCGCCGGCGGGCTGAGCCACGAGCGCGACGTGTCGCTGGCCTCTGGCCGCAACCTCGTGCGCGAGCTGTCGGCGCTGGGAGTGGAGGTGGCCGCGTACGACTTCGACCGGGCGCTGCTGCACAACATCGAGCGCGACAAGGCCGTCGTGGCGCTGCCCGCGCTGCACGGTCAGTTCGGTGAGGACGGCGAGATCCAGACGCTGCTGGAGCTGATCGGGGTGCCGTACGTCGGCACCGACTCCGCCTCGTGCCGGGTCGCCTTCGACAAGTCGGCCGCGCGCGAGATCCTGCGCCGCGGCGGCATCCCGGTGCCCGAGTCGGTCTCGCTCTCCTCCACCACGTTCCGCGACGTCGGCGCCCCGGTCCTGATGGAGCACGTGATCTCCCGGATGGGCGAGCGCGTCGTCGTCAAGCCCTCACGCGGTGGCTCGGCGCTCGGCATCACCGGTGTCGACGGCCTCTCGGCCCTCCCTGCCGCGCTGGTCAAGACGTACGCCTACTGCGACGAGGCGCTCATCGAGCGCTTCTACTCCGGCATCGACGTCTCCGTCGTGGTCCACGAGACCGAGGCCGGGACGGTGCCGCTGACCCCGATCGCCATCGACTTCAGCAAGGGCCACGAGTTCGACTTCGCCGCCCGCTACACCGCTGAGTTCGTCGGCTTCGGTCGCCCCGACCTCTCCGACTCCCTGCTCGCCGAGCTCGGCGAGACCGCCGTACGCGCCCATGAGCTGCTCGGCATGCGCGACATCTCCCGCACCGACTTCATGGTCACCCCTGACGGCAGCTTCGTCGTCCTCGAGGTCGCCATCACCCCCGGCGCCACCGAGACCAGCGTCTTCCCCTTCGCCGCCAAGCACGACGGCACCTCCATGGGCGAAGTCACCCTCGCCCTCCTCAAGCGCGCTCTGGAGCGCTGACTCCCGAAGGTCTCCCCCCGCCGAGAGGTCACTTCTGCAGGCCGAGAAGTCACGTACGTCGGTCGAGAGGTCACTTCTGCAGGTTCTGGACCAGGTAAGAGATGCTGGTCTTCGCCGACTGCTCCTGGATCGCCCAAGCCGAAGAACCGCACCAACCGAGGAGGCAATCGATGAAGGCGCGGAGTTCAACACCTGATCGCGGGCGGCTGCGTGCCGCGTGGACACTGGTTCTTCTGACGGTGTGCTGCGCGGAGCTGTCGTTCACCGCGGTCGCCGTCCCAAAGACCTGGCTCCTCCTGCCACTGCTGCTCGTCATGTACGGCGCCGGTGTCCTCCTGATCCGTGAAGCCGCGGTGAGGGTCGGCGCCGGCTGGCCGAGCCTGGTGCTTCTCGGAGTGGCCTACGAGCTGGCCGAGGACGGGATCGGGCTGCAGGCGCTGACGAGCCCGGAGATGTACGGCGCCGCCGACTGGGGCTGGCGCCTGGGCGGCGCGAACCTGACCTACTGGGCGTCACAGCTCGGGGTGCACGTGGTCTTCAGCGTGCTCGTCCCCATCCTTCTGATCGGCCTGATCTTCCCCTCCCACCGCGGGCGGCCGTTCCTGCGCCGCGGCGGCCTCATCGTCGTCGGAGTCCTCGCCGTGCTCGGCGTCGTCGGCCTACGGGTGGTGATCTCGAGCATCCTGGATCCCGGCTACCGCGCCCCGCTGCCGTGGATCGTGGCCTTCGTCGTCGCTATCGCCGTGCTGGCCTGGATCGCCCTGCGGGTGGTCCCACGGGTCCCTGTTCCGGCACCGACGACGCTTGCGCCGAGACCAGTCGTGGTCGGCCTCACCGCGGCCGCCGCGACGTACGTCTTCCTGCTGCTCACCCTGCCGCTCGCGTTGCGCCCCGGGTCCGACCCGCTGCTCGGGGAGATCGTGCCGGCCCCGGTCCCGATCGTGCTCGCAGCCGCGGTCGCCTACGGCATCGGCTGGACGATCCGGCGCTGGAGCGTCGCGCCGACCTGGAGCGACCAGCACTGGATCTGGATGGTCGGCGGGATCCTGGTCGCCCACACGGCATTCATGATGCCCGCCTCCTGGGTCGCCATGGGCATCGGATCGGTGACCATCACCGTCGAGGTCGCTCTGCTGGTGCTCTTGGCCCGCCGAGTCGGCTCGTCCTGACCCAAAACCCTGCCGAGCCGGCTCGTTATAACG
>NZ_JBOHDN010000375.1:0-12994 GCF_050699375.1 Nocardioides sp.
CCCCGAACAAGAAAAAAGAGTCCCCACCAAGCGCCCCCCCGCCCCGAGCTGGCCAGCGGGCCGCTTCGTGCATACTCTTACTTCTTCTTCGGGGTCACCCAGAGGTTGATCGTGCCCTCGATGGCCACGGTGCCGTCCTCGCGGATGCCCTTGACGCGCACGTCGAGGTCACCGTCGGCGGTGTCCCACTGCTCCTGGTCGGTCTCCGCGATGCAGGTGATGTCGGTGGAGGCCTTGGCCGTGTAGGAGACGGTCATCCCTTTGGGGATCCAGCGCTTGTCGCGCGGGATCGTGACCTCGGCAAGGGAGCCCATCGCCATCTCGAGCCCGTTGCACAGCGCGATGGCGTGCACGGTCCCGATGTGGTTGTGGTTGCCCTTGCGGTTGGGCACGATGACCTCGGCGTAGTTCGGCCGCAGCTGGTTGACCAGCGGGTGGATCGATCCGAAGTACGGTGCCTTCTTCGCGAACGCGACCGAGAATGCTCGCTTGCCCACAACCGGGACGCGGTTGAAGGACTTCCAGAGGTCGTAGAGCTGGCTCATGTGGCTCAGGTTACCCGAGGGTAACCTCCTCCCCTCTCCTGGCCCGAGATCAGGAGAGGGAGAGGAAGACCTTCTCGAGCTCCTCGATCTGCTCCGGACGGTCTCCGTCGGAGTGGGCGCGGCGCAGCTCGTTGGAGAGCAGCGCGAAGGCAGCCTTGTCGAGGGCACGAGTCACTGCCTTGAGCTGGCCGACCACATCGGCGAGCTCGCGGCCGTCCTCGATCATTCGGAGCACGCCGCCGAGCTGGCCCTGAGCCCGGCGGACTCGATTGACCACGCTCGTCGTCTCCGCGTCCCGAGGCTGGGGGACGGTCACGTCGTCAGTCAAAGTCTTGCCTTCCATCGGTTCTTGCATCGTTCCTGGCATCGTCGTTGTATCCCCCGGGGGACAACGGTCCAGACCAGTGGGCGTTACGGCTCTTTTCTTGGGTGATTCCGCTTTTCGCCCACGCGAAGACGGGGATCGTGCTAGCCCGCGATCGGCCAGACGATCTCGACGCGGTTGCCGAACGGGTCGCGGACGTGGAAGCGCTGGAATCCGTCGGCGTTGTGACGCTGGCTCCAGTCGACGTCGAAGCCCAGCCGGGCGAGCCTCTCGCCCACGTCCTCGAGGTCAGCTTCGGTCTCGACCGCCAAGGCCGGGTGGGCCCTGGCCTGCGGACGGTGCGGGTCCTCGACACCCAGGTGGATCTCCGCGCCGCCGGGCGAGCGGAACCAGGCTCCACCGCGCTTGGCCAGCTCCGCCGGTTTCGGCACCTCGCTCAGGCCGAGCCCGTCGGCGTAGAAGGCTCTGGCTTCGTCCTCGCGGCCGGCGGGCATGCCGACCTGCACGTGATGGATGCGCATCATGACTCCAGTCTGCGGGCAACGACGAAGACCCGGCGGAACGGGAGCAGCACGAAACTGTTTCCTATCGAATCGTTTCATACGGGATAAACCCGTGCCAGACGTTTCTTGAGCTCCTCGGCGAACGGCTCGAATAGGCCAGCCTTCTCGAGAGCTGCCGCCGTGGGGCGCAGGCTGGTCCCGGAGATCCAGTCGAAGACCGGGTCCTCGCCGGTCAGGACATGGAGGTACGTCGTCTCCCAGGCGTCCACCTCGAAGCCCTCCCGCACCAGCACGTCGTAGTAGTCGGCCGGATCGTGCGAGCTCGGCGCATCGAGATGCTCAGTGTGGGCGGCGTACGGCTCTTCGGCGGCGAGCTCCGCGCGGAGCGTGTGGCTGGGCTCCTCGAAGTTGCCGGGCACCTGGAAGGCGAACCAGCCGCCTTCGCTCACGGCGCCGGCGACGGCCGGGAGCAGGTCCAGGTGGCCGGGGACCCACTGGAGGGTCGCATTGGAGAGGAGTACGTCGACGGAGCCCGGGGCGGCCGACTCGGCCCAGTCACGAAGATCCGCGACCGCGAAATGGACGCCGTCGATGCTCGCGCGTGCCTTGTCGATCATCGGGGCACTCGAGTCCAGGCCGATGACCCTCGCGTCCGGCCAGCGGGTCGCCGCGAGGGCGGTCAGGTTGCCAGGTCCGCAGCCGAGGTCGACGACGTTCTTCGGCTGGTCGGCATCGACCCGGCGGAGGAGGTCGACGAAGGGCCGCCCTCTCTCATCGGAGTAGGCCAGGTAGCGCTCGGGGTCCCATGCGGTCATCGCGTACGTCCTCCAATATATCTCTTGATGTCAAGATATCCCGATCGTCCTCCCGACTTCTCTCGATGTCAAGATTCTCGATGGAGCTGTCTTGGGCTAGGCTCACGTCATGCGCGACGAAGTCGATGATCTGAGCGAGGCTTGGGCCCACGAGCGACCCGACCTGGACCTTGGTCCTGTGGAGATCTTCTCGCGTCTCTCCCGGCTCTCGCGTCACCTCGACCTCGCCAGACGCGACGCGTTCTCGGCCTCCGGGATCGAATCGTGGGAGTTCGACGTGCTCGCGGCGCTGCGGCGTGCGGGCGCGCCCTACGAGCTCTCCCCCGGCCGGCTGCTGCGCGAGACGCTGGTGACCAGCGGGACCATGACCAACCGCGTCGACCGGCTCACCTCACGTGGGCTCGTCGAGCGGCTGCCGGATCCGGCCGACCGACGGGGCGTGCTCGTCCGCCTCACCCCCGACGGCAAGGCCACCGTCGACAGCGCCTTCGAGGCCCTGCTCGCGGCCGAGCGGGAGTTCCTCGACGGGCTCAGCGACGACCAGCAGAGTCACCTCACCGACCTGTTGCGGCGACTGCTGGTGCCGTTCTCGGCGTGACGCCAGCGGGCCCACAGCCCATGTAACACGTCGTTCGTAGGACTATCCGGTCGTTCTGATAGGGCGAGTAGTACTACGAACGACGTGTTACAGCAGCACGTGCCGCGATTTCGCGTGCGGCCGACGCCGAGCTAACCGAGGACCTCGGCGGCCTCGAGCCACTCCAGCTCGAGGTCGTCCTTCTCGGCTGCGAGCCCGTCGAGCTCGGCGCTGAGCTCGGCCAGCTTGGCGTAGTCGTTGACTGCCTCGGCCATCGCGAGCTCGAGCTTCTGCTGCTGCTCGGCGATGCGCTCGAGCTGCTTGTCGATGCGGGCTACGACCTTCTTCGCGGCTCGCTCCTCGGCGGAGCCGGGCTTGGCCTTTGCGGGGCCGCCCTGTGACGTCTCGGCCTGCACAACTGACGTCTCGGCGGGGAGGGGGAGGCGGCGCTCCAGGTATTCGTCCACGCCCCTGGGGAGCATGGAGATCTGGCCGTCGCCGAGCAGGGCCCAGACGGAGTCGGTGACGCGCTCGAGGAAGTAGCGGTCGTGGGAGACGACGATCAGGGTGCCCGGCCAGGCGTCGAGGAAGTCCTCCAGGACGTTGAGCGTGTCGATGTCGAGGTCGTTGGTGGGCTCGTCGAGGAGCAGGACGTTGGGCTCGGTCAGCAGCAGCCGCAGGAGCTGGAAGCGGCGGCGCTCGCCACCGGAGAGGTCGCCGATCCGGGTGACCAGCTTGTCGCCGGTGAAACCGAAGCGCTCCAGCATCGAGGTCGCCGAGAGCTCCTGGCCGTCGATGGTCTTCGTGACGCGCTTGATCGACTCCACCATCGGCAGCACCCGGGCCTCGGGGTCGAGGTCGTCGAGCTGCTGGGTCAGGTGCTGGAGCGCGATCGTGCGGCCGTGGCGTACCTTCCCCGCCGCAGGCGGGAGCGAACCGTCCAGCAGCGACAGCACCGAGGTCTTGCCGGCTCCGTTGACGCCCACGATGCCGATCCGGTCACCCGGACCGATCCGCCAGGTGGCGTGCGACAGGAGCTGACGAGGGCCCCGGAAGAGGTCGACGTCCTCGACGTCGATGACGTCCTTGCCGAGCCGCTGGGCGGCGAACTTCTGGAGCTCGAAGCGGTCGCGGGGCGGAGGTACGTCCTCGATGAGCTGGTTGGCGGCATCGATGCGGAACTTCGGCTTCGAGGTACGCGCCGGGGCACCGCGCCGCAGCCAGGCCAGCTCCTTGCGGACGAGGTTCTGCCGGCGTACCTCGGTGGCGGCGGCCTGGCGAGACCGCTCCGCCTTGGCGAGGACGAAGGCAGCGTAGCCACCCTCGTACGCGTCGACGGCCCCGTCGTGGACCTCCCACGTGTATTGACACACGGCGTCGAGGAACCAGCGGTCGTGGGTCACCACGACGAGCGCGGAGGCGCGAGCGGCCAGGTGCGAGGCGAGCCAGGCCACGGCCTCGACGTCGAGATGGTTGGTGGGCTCGTCGAGCACGATCAGGTCATGGTCGCCGAGCAGCAGCTCAGCCAGGGCGCACCGGCGACGCTCGCCACCGGAGAGGCCGACCACCGGCCGGTCGAGGTCGATCCCGGCAAGGAGCTGCTCCACGATCTCGCGCAGCGCGGAGACGCCCGCCCACTCGTGGTCCGAGCGCCCGCCGAGTACGGCCTCCCGCACGGTATGCGTGTCGATGAGCTGGTCACCCTGGTGCAGGAACCCGACCAGCAGGCCGCGCTGGCGCGAGACCCGGCCGGAGTCGGGCTCCTCCAGGCCGGTCATCACCTGCAGCAGAGTCGTCTTCCCGTCGCCGTTGCGGCCGACGATGCCGATTCGCTCACCGGCGTTGATGCCGAGGGAGACGTCGTCGAGAAGGGGCCGGACACCGTACGCCTTGGAGACGTGCTCGAGGTTGAGGAGGTTCGCCATATCGCCTCCCATTGTCCCCGAGAGTGGTGAGGGCCCATCATCGCGGCCACCGTCGTCCCCGCTCAGCAGCTGCGTCGTGGCCGCTCAGTGGCACGTCAGACCGCAGATGGGAGTGGAGATGCCTACACTCTGTGCAATGTCAGAGAAGGTGACCCGCGGGCAGTCCCAGAGCTCGCGACAGGTCATCCTCGAGGCCGCGCTGGGACTGGCGGCAGCACGGGGCTACGTCGGCACGACGATGGCCCTGGTCCGCCGCGCGACCGGGCTCCCGCCGTCCTCTCTCTACTGGCACTTCGCCAGCAAGGACGAGCTGCTCGCCGAGGCGCTCGAGCACGGCTACACGCGATGGCACCGCATCGCGCCGCGCTGGGAGCCTGCGCCGACCGGCGACGATCTGCGTGCCGGGCTGTTGGCCAACCTGCGACGTACGACGGCGGGCACCAGCGGCGCCAAGGCCGACTGGTGGCGGATGGGACTGATCCTCGCCATCGAGTCCGGACCGACGGTCGGTGACGGCCCGAGAGCGCGCTTCCTCCAGCTCCGCGCCCAGACGCTGGCCGGTTTCGAGGCGTGGTGGTCCGAGGCGGTCGACCTTCCGCCCGCGGACATCAAGACCCTCGCGCGACTGACCCTCGCCGCCCACGACGGTCTCTTCGTCCACGTCCAGACCGAGGCGTACGCCGACCTGGACCCGCTCCTGCGACGGCTCGCCGACGGGCTGGCCGAGGTCGCCGACCACCTCCGGCAGCCGCGCGAGATCGTCCCGGCGATCGCAGAGCTGCCGCCGGTGACGTACGTGAGCGGGAACAGCAGCCGCGAGAAGCTCATCGCGGCAGCGCTGGAGGTCGCCGCGGAGAGCGGCTACGAAGGTGCCTCGATCAGCCGGATCTGCGCTGCGGCGGGCCTGCGAGCGTCGTCGGTCTACTGGCACTTCGCGAACAAGGACGACCTGTTCTCGGCGGCCGTGGACGACTCCTACCGTGCCTGGCAGCGCACCCAGTCCTCGTGGCAGCCGCTTACCGCGGACAGCGACTGGTCCACCGAGCTCTCGCGCATGCTGACACCGTTGGTGGCCAGCCTCCGCCACCTCCCGCCGTTCCTGCGGATCGGCCTCCAGCTCGTGCTTCCCAAGCGGCCCGAGCCGCTGCCCGGCCGGGAGAGGTTCCTCGCCGTACGCCGCCAGACCCGCGACGAGTTCGCTGACTGGTTCCGCGGCGCGCTCGGTGCCGAAGGGCGCGACCAGGCCGACGAGATCGCCACCCTGCTGCTCGTGATCGCCGATGGGCTGCTCTTCGCGGAGGCACTCGACGGCACCGGAATGTCACTGACCACGACGACGGACCTGCTTTCGCGTCTGATCACGGCCACGCCGTTTCCTACACAGTTCAGTCACTGACCGGCTACCGTAGATCCACAGACGATCTACGACGCTAACCGAAGGAAACACACGGAACTGTATGCCGTGTCATCTATTTTCGCAGGTCAGGAATGAGATTTGTCCTACATTTTCGCCATAACCTCCGGAACGATCGTTACAGTGACTGCTGTCACAGAGAGTCGGACTCACCAGATCCCCCCTTCGTGGTGAGTCTCCACTCAACTAAGGAGATCCCCCCATGAGCGTCACTGCTATCCCCACCCTGGCTAGTCAGCACGACCATGAAGGTGCCCCGAGGACGACCTCCTCGGCGACCCCGTCTGCGACGAAGGCCCTCCAGATCCTGGAGGCATTTCTCGGAGCCGGCCCGAAGCTCGGCGTCAGCGAGATCGCACGCACCGCGGGCCTGCCGAAGTCCACCGCCTTCCGACTTCTGCGCCACCTCGAGCAGAGCGGCTACGTCGAGCGGACCGGACGCCACTACGTGCTGGGCCGCCGGCTCTTCGAGCTCGGCAACGCCGTGCAGATCTGTCGCCCCCAGGGCATCCGGGAGACGGCGATGCCGCACCTCGCCGAGCTCTACGTGGCGACCGGCAAGACCGTCCACCTCGCCATCCTGGAGAGCACAGACATCGTCATCCTGGAGAAGATCGCCGGTCGCGGTGGCATCCAGCCCGAGACGTACGTCGGCGGGCGTGCCCCAGCCGCCTGCTCTGCGCTCGGCAAGGCGATCCTCGCCTTCAGCGACCGCAACCACATCGCGGCGGTCCTCGAGTCCGGTCTCGTGCGGCGCACCCGTCACTCGCACGGCGACCCGGCGAAGTTCCTCGCCGAGCTCCGCCGCGCCAACAGCGAGCGCATCGCCTTCGACCGTGAGGAGGCCCAGCTCGGCATCGTGTGCGCCGCGGTTCCGATCATGATCGAGGGCCGCGCGATCGCCGCCGTCTCCATCTCCGGCAGCACCGCCGGGTTCAACGCCGCCAGCATCACCCGCCACCTGCGCCGCGCCGCCGCCGCAATCTCCGACGAGGTCGTCTCCAGCGCCGCCTGACCCCCTCCGCCGAGACGTCACCTCTGCAGGTCGAGACGTCACCCCTGCAGGTCGAGACGTCACCTCTGCAGGTCGAGACGTCACCCCTGCAGGCCGAGACGTCACCTCTGCAGGCCGAGAGGTCACCTCTGCAGGCCGAATTGGCATCGCCGTGCCAACTCGACCTGCACAAGTGACTCTTCGGCCTGCAAACCTGACTTCTCGGCCTGCAGAGGTGACGTCTCGGCGCGCGCGGGGGCGGGTCGCTGTCAGTAGGTGACGACGTGGGCGCCGGCGACGGGGCCGGGGGCGGCCCAGACGCGGTCGTACGCCTTGGCCTGCATCGCGCCGGCGACCTCGCGGGCGTGGGTGGCGTCGCGACAGAGCATCATGATCGTCGGACCCGAGCCGGAGAGCTGGACGGCGAGGGCGCCGGCCTCCTCGCCGTCAGCGAAGGTCTGGGCGAGATCCGGGCGCAACGAGAGCGCCGGAGCCTGCAGGTCGTTGGCGAGCGCCCCGGCGAGCAGGTCCGGGTCGCCCTTCGCCAGCGCGGCGAGCAGGCCCTCGGACACCTGCGGGTCGCCGCCCCGGTCGCTGCCACCTAGCTCGTCGAAAGCGCGATAGACCGACGGGGTCGAGAGTCCCTGCTCGTTGCCGACCGCGACCCACCACCAGGCCCCGTTGTCGGGGACCGGAGCGACGATCTCGCCGCGGCCGCCGCCGATGGCGGTGGCACCGATGAGAGCGAAAGGTACGTCGGAGCCGAGCTGTGCCGCGAGGCTCAACAGGTCCTCGTCAGAGGTCTCCAGCGCCCAGAGCCGGTCGAGCGCCACGAGCGCCGCGGCTGCGTCGGCGGAACCACCGGCAAGGCCACCCGCGACCGGGATGCCCTTGTGGATCTCGATCTTGGCCGCCCTGTCGACGCCATGGTGCCCCGCGAGCGCGCGCCCGGCGCGAACCGCGATGTTGTCGTCGCCGGTCGGCACCTCGCCCAGCGCGATGTGGTCCTCGGCGGTGACCGCGACCTCCCACTGTGCGGCGTCCCTCACGGTGACGTCGTCGTAGAGCCCGATCGCGTGGTAGACCGTCGCCAACGGGTGGTAGCCGTCCTCGCGGAGCGGCCCCACCCCGAGGTGAAGGTTGAACTTCGCGGCGGCGCGGACGGTGACACTCATCGGGGCTCCTTCGCGACAGCACCCGACTGGATCGACTCGGCGATGCGTACGAAATCGTGGATCGTCAGCGACTCCCCGCGGGCGAGGGGGTCGATGCTGGCCGCCACGAGCGCGGTCTCCGCGGCAGCGGCAGAGCCGGCCAAAGGCTTGAGTACGCCGCGCAGCGCCTTGCGACGCTGCGCGAAGGCAGCGTCGATGACCGCGAAGACGTCCTCGCGCGCGATCGAGCTCGTGGGCGGAGGCCGGTGGGTCCAGGCGACGAGTCCGGAGTCGACGTTGGGTGCCGGCCAGAAGACGTTGCGGCCGATCGCTCCGGCGCGGCGTACGTCGGCATACCAGGCCGCCTTCACCGAAGGGACCCCGTAGACCTTGGAGCCGGGCTTGGCCGCCAGCCGGTCGGCGACCTCGGACTGCACCATCACCAGGCCACGCTTCAGCGACGGCAGCAGCGACATCAGGTGCAGCAGCACCGGGACCGAGACGTTGTAGGGCAGGTTGGCGACCAGGGCCGTGGGCGGCGCACCAGGCACCGAGGCCACCCGAAGGGCGTCGGCGCGGATCAGGCTGAAGGCGTCGGCGTGATCCGGCGCGTACTCCTCGATGGTCTTCGGCAGCCGATCGGCAAGATCCTCATCGATCTCGATCGCGGTCACCTTCGCGCCGGTCTCGAGGATGGCCAGCGTGAGCGAGCCGAGCCCGGGGCCGACCTCCACCACGACGTCATCGGCGCCGACGCCGGACTCGCGTACGATCCGGCGCACGGTGTTGGCGTCGATGACGAAGTTCTGACCACGCTGCTTGGTCGGGCGAAGGTCGAGCTCGGCGGCCAGCGTCCTGACCTCCACCGGCCCCAACAGGCGCGGCGGAGTGCGGTCGGTCATGCCCTCAGCGTAGGCCCCACGATGCCGAGTCGGCGCATCTGTCCCGCCCCACAACACCGAGTCGGCTCGTCTGTCCCACGCCAGAACGCCGAGTCGGCGCGTCTGTCCCACGTTGATGGGACAGACGCGCCGACTCGAGCCCGATTTCCGGGACAGACGCGCCGACTCGCGGCTGGTTACTGCGGCAGGCCCATGCTCTGCGAGCAGGCCGGCCAGGAGCCGTAGCCGCCGGTGGCGTCGCGGACCTTCTCAGCGACCGCGATCTGGGCTTCACGGCTGTTCTCGTGCGGGAGGCCGGAGCCGCCGTAGGAGTGCCAGGTCTCCGCGTTGAACTGCAGACCGCCGTAGTAGCCGTTGCCGGTGTTGATCGACCAGTCGCCGCCGGACTCGCACTCCGCGAGCTGGTCCCAGACGGTGCTGCCGCCGGCGAAGTTGGGCGCAGGCTCTTCCTCCACCTTGGTGCCGACCTTGACGACACGCGTCTCGGCCTTCTCGAGCACGTTCTGCTCGAGAACCTTCTTGGAGACGGCCTCGCCGTTCTTGTAGACGACGCGGTAGGTCACCGAACGGGCCCCGTCGGAGCCCTCCTCGACGACCTCGGTCTCACCCTCGGGCATCGAGGGGTCCTCCTGCTCCTCGACCGGCGCCTCGACGGTCTCGCGAGCGACCTTCTTGGTCTTGGAGGAGAAGTCGGTGAAGACGATCTTCTGACCGCTCTTCAGGGTCTTGCCCGAGCGCGGCGAGACCTTGTCGCGGCGCTCGAGCTTGACGTCGAGCTCCTTGAGGGCGTCGCCGACGGTCAGCGCGGCGACGTTGACCTTCTTGGCCTTCTTGCCGGCCAGCTCGACCTTGACGGTCTTGGGGGTGACGACGTCGAGCGACATCCCGTCACGGCCGATGTACGCACCGCGGCTGGTCGAGAGCTTGGCGCGGTCGAAGTCGCGACCGAGCTCGGCGAGGGCGCCACCGACAGTCGTCGCGGTCACCCAGTGGTCCTGGTCCTTGCCGTCGACCTCGAGGCTCAGCTGGCGGGCGTAGCGGACGCTGATCGCGCTGCCGTCCTCGACCTTGGTGTCGACCGATGGGGCGACCGCGTCGCGGTCGCCGATCTTGATGCCCTCGGCCTCGAGAACCTCACCGACGGTGTCGGCGTTGACGCTGACGTCCTTGGCCTTGCCGTCGACCGAGACGATGACATCGGTCTGGGAGGTCTTGACGCCGTACGCAGCGCCCCCTGCGGCGACCACTGCTGCGGCGAGTCCGCCGACCAGAATGGCCTTGCGGCGGCGGGTAGATGCGATGTTACGGACCCACGAGTTGATACTGCTGACGGGCACGATGCTCCGATGTTTGTGCTCTCCGGGCACAGGCGAACGGCGTTGCGAGATCTCACGATCCACGCGCTGAGGCCCACCCCCAACACCGTCCGGATCTATCCCGATCCCGGCTATCTCGCCGACCAGAGGAACAAAACCTGTCGGTTAAATGCAAGTTCCCCGTCCGTTCCGGACGCAATTACAAGCATGCAATATTGGAATCAATCGAGCGGTCGAACCTCTTGTCAATACCTGTCACACCAAACAACATGTGTGCGATTCGCCACGCAGAATTCGCAGGTCAAGCCGGTTGATCCGGGTAAATGTCGTAATCCCGCCACGAAATATTGTGGCCGTTGACCAATACGCGACAAATCCTTTACAGGTAACGGCATTGCTTGGTGAGGTACTCGAAGGCCATCTGTGTCGTGATGGCCCGTCGTGCCGGTCGGTTCTCGGGTAGGCAGATGTGCGCGATGTCACGAGACTCCGGAGGAACGATGAACAGACGCCTTACCAGCGTTATCGCCGCGGCCGCGGTCGTCGGCGTCACGCCGGTGGCCCTGGCCCACTCGTCGGCAAACGCCGTCGAAGACGCGGGGACCCCAGCCGCCGCCGCGGTGAAGCAGAAGGTCGATGACAAGCCCGACGCGCTCAACACAAAGCGCCGCGAGCTCAAGACCAACGCTGCCACCGCCGTCGCCACGGGCGACAAGCAGACGGTCACCAAGAACGGCAGCGAGGTCGTCAAGATGGGCTCGGGCAAGAATGCCCGCTGGGTGGAGCACGAGCCCACCGAGCAGTCCCAGCTGCTGAGCTTCCTTGTCGAGTTCGGCGAGGGCGGCAACCCCGCCTTCCCCGAGAACACCTCGGGCCCGCTCCACAACGAGATCGAGGCGCCCGGAGCGGACGACAACTCGACCTACTGGGAGGAGGACTTCTCCCGCGACCACTACATGGACATGTTCTTCGACGAGACGAAGGGTGAGGAGTCCTTCCACAACGTCTACAAGGAGATGTCGAGCGGTCGCTTCGACCTCAAGGGTGACGTGAGCGACTGGGTGACCCTTCCGCACGCCGAGTCCTACTACCAGGACGAGACCGGCGACGAGAGCGCCGCGTCGATGAAGAACTACATCCAGGACAGCGCCGACGCCTGGTACGACGCCCAGAAGGCGTCCGGCAAGACCGACGCCGAGATCGTCGACTACCTCCAGGACTACGACATCTGGGATCGCTACGACCTCGATGGCGACGGCAACTTCAACGAGGCCGACGGCTACATCGACCACTTCCAGGCGATCCACTCCGGCGAGGGCGAGGAGGCCGGCGCCGACCCGTGGACGATCTGGTCGCACCGTTGGGCCGCGAACGCCTCGGGCTCCGACGGCCCGGCCGACTTCCCGAAGGCCGGCGGCGTCAAGATCGGCGACACCGACATCTGGATTCGCGACTACACCACCGAGCCGGAGAACGGCGGCCTGGGTGTCTTCGCCCACGAGTTCGGCCACGACCTCGGTCTGCCGGACTTCTACGACACCGCCGGCGGCGAGAACGGCACCGGCTTCTGGACCCTGATGAGCTCGGGTTCCTGGCTGGGCCACGGTGACGGCACCATCGGCACCACCCCGAACCACATGGGTGCGCCGGAGAAGCTCTTCCTCGGCTGGCTCAACTACGACACCGTCGAGGCCGGCTCGTCGAAGAAGCTGACGCTTGGCCCGAGCTTCCACGACACCGGGTCGAAGACCCCACAGGCGCTCGTGGTCAATCTCCCGGACGGGGAGTCGACCCACGACGTCGGCTCCGGCACGTCGGGCAAGACCTTCCTCTACTCGGGCAGGGGCGATGACCGTACGGCCACCGCGGTCAGCCCGGAGATCGCCGTCCCCGCCGGTGGCACGCTCTCGGCCAAGGTGAAGTACGACCTCGAGGCGGAGTACGACTTCACCTTCGTGGAGGCCTCGACCGACGGCGGCACCACCTGGTCGACCCCGCTGGCCACCAACCTGTCCTCGGCGGAGTACAACAACGGCATCCACGGCACCTCCGACAGCACCTGTGACGGCAACTGCGCCGACCACAACCCGGAGGAGTACGTCGACCTGACTGCTGATCTCTCGGCGTACGAGGGCCGATCCGTCAAGCTCCGCTTCCGCACCGCGAACGACGGCGGCGTCGCCTACTACGGCTTCGCCATCGACGACCTCTCGGTCGGCTCGGCCTACAGCACGGACTTCTCGTCCTTCGACGACTGGACCGTCAAGGAGTACCTCGGCATCACCGACGGCACCTACTCCGAGACGTACCCGCGCTTCTACATCGCCGAGAACCGGCAGTACAAGGGCTACGACAAGACGCTGGCCGAGGGCCCGTACAACTTCGGTTACGGAGTCACCGCGCCGGACAAGGTCGACCACTACGCCTACCAGGACGGCCTGCTGGTCTGGTACCAGAACGGCGCCTACACCGACAACAACACCTCCCAGCACCCCGGTGGCGGGCAGGCGCTGGTCGTCGACGC
>NZ_JBOHDN010000376.1:0-4148 GCF_050699375.1 Nocardioides sp.
GGTGCTCCTCCTGACTGTGCGCGACTTCCTCCGCCTCACCGGCCTCGTCCCTGGCGACCGGATAGACCTCGGCCTCCTCAGCACGACTGTGCGCCGCCAGAAGGGTCACCAGGATCGGGGTCAGGCCAGCACGTACGTCCGGGTCTTGCTGAAGCTTCTCGAACAGGCTCTCCACCTCTCGGTGGTCCTGCATGATGAGGTCGACCACGTCTTCAGACACGGCGCTCTCCTCTCTGCTTGATGAGGACTCTCAACGAAGCAGTACCCCCGAAGACGCAGCCTCAGCCCAGAAGGGCTGGACAAAGAGAGGCGCACGACTCTGAGCGGGCTCCGCTGTGCATGACTTTCGGCGACGGTGGGCACTGTTCAGGCACGAGCCGGACGCCCAGCCCGGGAGGGCACATGGAACAGACAGTCTCGATGCGGATCGATGGGACCGACCAGAAGGTCGTGGTCGACACCCGCACCACACTGCTCGACGCGCTACGTGAGCGCGTCGGCAACACCTCGCCCAAGAAGGGGTGCGATCACGGACAGTGCGGATCGTGCACGGTCCTGCTCGACGGCCGTCGGCATCTGACCTGCCTCGCGCTGGCCGTGGCCCACGACGGAGCCGAGATCGTGACCGCGTCGGGGCTGGCCGCCGAAGGCGATGAGGGCGATCTCCATCCGGTACAGCAGGCGTTCCTCGCCCACGACGGATACCAGTGCGGCTACTGCACCCCGGGCCAGGTCTGCTCCGCGGTCGGCGTGATCGAGGAGGCCAAGCAGGGGCACCCCAGCCATGTGAGCGCCGACCTCGAGGCCGATGTCGATCTGGACGATGACGAGATCCGCGAACGGATGAGCGGCAACCTGTGCCGATGTGGCGCGTACGTCGGCATTCTCGACGCCGTGCGAGAGGCGGCCGGCCGATGAGAGAGATGACGTACGAAGTGCCGGCGACCGCCGAGGAGGCCGTCGCATCGGTGACCGGTGACGAGCAGGCCCGCTTCCTTGGCGGCGGGACCAACCTGGTCGACCATCTCAAGCTCGGCCTCAGCACACCGAGGGTGCTGGTCGACATCAGTCGGCTGCCGCTCGACGCCGTGGAGCAGACCGGCGACGGTCTTCGGATCGGTGCCAACGTACGCAACAGCGACCTGGCGGCGCACCCGCTGGTGCGAAGCGGATGGCCCGGCCTGACCAGGGCACTCCTCGCCGGCGCGTCGGGGCAGATCCGCAACCAGGCCACGACCGGCGGCAATCTTCTGCAGCGCACCCGATGCGTCTACTTCCAAGACCTCACCACGCCGTGCAACAAGCGCGAGCCCGGCAGCGGGTGCTCGGCGATCGAGGGATACGGACGCTACAACGCTCTGCTCGGCACCAGCGAGGCCTGTGTCGCCACCCACCCCTCCGACATGGCGGTCGCACTCACGGCTCTGGACGCCACGATCGTCGTGCTAGGCCCCGACGGCGAGCGCCGGATCCCGATCGGTGACCTGCACACCCTGCCCGCGCACCATCCCGAGGTCGAAACGACTCTGGCCCACGGCGAGCTCATCACCCACATCGAGCTGCCGACCACGCCGCTGGCGAAACGGTCCACCTACCACAAGGCGCGCGACCGGGCGTCGTACGCCTTCGCGCTGGTCTCGGTGGCCGCGGCACTCTCCGTCGAGGACGGTGTGGTCACCGACGTGGCGCTGGCCTGGGGCGGCGTCGCCCACAAGCCCTGGCGTGCGACCCGTGCCGAGGATGCGCTCCGCGGTCAACCGCTCGAGGAACCCGCGATCGCCTCGGCGGTCGACGAGGAGCTCCACGACGCGGTCACCGGTCCCGACAACGACTACAAGCGAGCGCTGCTGCGCGGCGCCACCACCGTTGCTCTGTCCCGACTGGCCCCTACGGAGGTTCCGCGATGACCGCCCGACCGCTGGAAGCGCGCTCGATGGGCACCGTCCTCGACCGTGTCGACGGACGCGAGAAGGTGACGGGCCGGGCGGCCTATGCCGTCGAGCACGATGCCGCTCTCGAGCAGGCGCCGCTGCACGCCTGGCTGGTGACCGCGACGACCGCGAGAGGACGTGTCCTGCGGGTCGACGCCACCGAGGCGCTGACGCATTCCGACGTCGTCGCGGTCCTCGACCACACGAACGCTCCCCGCCTGGCGGACACCGAGGATCGGGAGCTGGCGGTGCTGCAGGACGACCGGATCGGGTTCCGCGGCCAGATCGTCGCTCTGGTGCTCGCCGAGAGCCTCGAGGCCGCACGCGAGGGCGCGCGTCTCGTCCGCGTCCACCAGGAGGCGGAGGCCGCGAAGGTGGTCTTCGACGGCGCCGAGACCTACGCACCCGGGGCGGCCAACGGCGGCTTCGAGACCGACACCGACCAAGGCGACTTCGACACCGCCTGGGCGGCGGCGCCGGTTCGGCTGGAGCAGACCTACACCACCCCGCACGAGTTCAACAACCCGATGGAGCCGCATGCCGCCACGGCGGTCTGGCGCGATGGGTCACTGACGATGTGGGACTCCACGCAGGCGGTCCACGGTGTCGCCTCGACCGTGGCCCCGATGCTCGGGATCGACCAGGACCGGGTGCACGTCATCGCGCCCTACATCGGCGGCGGCTTCGGCAGCAAGGGGCTGCCCCACGGCCCCGAGATGGCCGTCGCCCTGGCCGCCCGTTGGGCCGACGGCCGGCCGGTGAAGCTGGCCGTGACCCGCCAGCAGATGTTCGGCCTCACCGGCCACCGCACCAGGACCGTCTCGCACCTGCGGATCGGCGCCGAGCCCGACGGCCGCATCGTCGCGCTCGAGCACGCCGCGGTCGGTCAGTCCTCGAAGGTCAAGGAGTTCGTCGAGCAGACCGCCGTCCCCGCACGGATGATGTACGCCGCCCCGCACCGCCGCACCAGCCACCGGGTCGCGGCACTCGACGTCGCCGTCCCGTCGTGGATGCGGGCACCTGGCGAGATGCCCGGCATGTTCGCCCTCGAGGTGGCGATGGACGACCTCGCCGAGGCGACCGGCATCGACCCGATCGAGCTCCGTGAGCGCAACGAGCCCGAGGTCGACCCCGAGACCGGAAATCCCTTCAACAACCGGCGCCTGGTCGAGTGCCTCCATCGCGGCGCCGACATCTTCGGGTGGGAGGGACGGCCCACCGAGGCTCGCGCCACGCTCGAGGGCGACTGGTGGGTCGGCACCGGTGTCGCGTCCGCGACCTACCCCTGCAGCTTCTTCCCGGGCAACGCCGCACGCGTCGTCGCTATCGACGACGGCCGCTATGCCGTCTCGATCGGCGCGGTCGACATCGGCACCGGGGCCCGGACCGTACTGACGCAGATCGCCGCCGACGCGCTCGGCGTCGACCCCCACGGCATCGACCTGGCCATCGCCGACACCGACCTTCCCATGGCCACCGTGGCCGGCGGCTCGTCCGGCACGAACTCCTGGGGAACCGCGATCACCCAGACCGCCCAGCAGTTCCGGGCCGATCACGGCGAGCACCCCGATCCCGGCGTCGAGACCACCACGACAGCCGACGCCTACCCCGACGCCGCCGGCCACGCCCTGCACTCCTTCGGCGCCGTCTTCGCCGAGACCCGGGTGCATCGGCTCACCGGCGAGATACGCGTCCCGCGGCTCCTCGGGGTCTACTCCGTCGGCCGGGTCATCAACCCGATCACCGCCCGCTCGCAGTTCCTCGGCGGACTCACCATGGGCCTCTCGGCGGCGCTGTTCGAGGAGGCCTACCAGGACCCCCGCTTCGGCCACGTCGTCACCCAGGACCTCGCCAGCTACCACGTGGCCTCGCACGCCGACGTACGCGACCTACGGGTGGAGTGGCTCGACGACGTCGACGAGCTGTCCACGCCGATGGGTTCTCGAGGGATCGGCGAGATCGGGATCGTCGGCACGTCGGCCGCGATCCTCAACGCCGCCAGCCACGCCACCGGCGTCCGGGTGCGCGACCTCCCCGCGACCGCCGACGTGTTCCTGAGCTAGAACGGACGCACGTACGGCGTGCTCAATCGGCCAGGATGCGGCAGGTCTCGCGAGCGATCTCGGTCTCCTCCGACGCCGAGACCACGAGCGTACGCACGGACGCACCCTCGCCCGAGATGTCCAGGTCTGCGTCGGCTTCGGCGTTCTTGGCCTG
>NZ_JBOHDN010000377.1:0-16999 GCF_050699375.1 Nocardioides sp.
CTCCTACTACCTGCCAGGGACGGCGGGCACGGAGTATCTCGGCATCGGGATCGCCACCCTCTTCGGGCTCGGCGACGGGCTTCCTTACGGGCACAACGGCGGGCTCGGGCTCTTCGCGGCCTGGTCCGGGATCGCGCTCCTCGCGGGCTATGCGGTGTTCCGCCGCCGCGACGCCTGACCCGTCCCGAGCAGGAACGTCTCGAGCAGGAACGTCCCGAACAGGAACGTCTCAGTCCTCGCTCACGAGCCCGGCCTCGTGGGCGAGGACTGCTGCCTGCACCCGGTTGCGTACGCCGAGACGACCGAAGGCGGTGCTCAGATAGGCCTTCACGGTCCCCTCCACGAGATGGAGACGGCGGCCGATCTCGGCGTTGGAGAGCCCGGCGCCGACCAGCGCCATCACGTCGCGCTCCCGGTCGGTGAGAGTGGCGACCTTGGCCCGCGCGTCGGCGGCCCGCGACATCCGGTCGCCGGCCCCGGCGCCGAGCTCGGCGATGACCCGTTGGGCGACTCGCGGAGAGAGGAAGGCGGCGCCCTCGGCGACCGCGTGCACGCCCGCGAGCAGCTCGCGCGGGTCGCCGGACTTGAGCAGGAACCCGCTCGCCCCGTCGCCGAGGGCTCGGGCGATGTAGGCGTCCTCGGAGAAGGTGGTCAGCATGACCCGGGCGGTCTCGGGTGCGGTCCGGGCGATCTCGGCGCCCGCCGCCAGGCCGTCCATCCGGGGCATCCTGACGTCGAGCAGCGCCACGTCCGGCCGGTGCCGCTGGGCGGCGTCGACTGCCTCACGCCCGTCGGCGGCCTCGGCCACCACCTCGATCGCGTCGTCAGTCTCCAGGATCGCGCGTACGCCGGCCCGGACCATGGCCTCGTCGTCAGCCAGGAGCACCCGGATCACAGGCTCGCCCCGTGGCGTACATCGTCGTGGGCGGGAAGCTCGGCGACCACCTCGAACCCGCCCGCAGCGATGGGTCCGTGGCGCAAGGTGCCCCCGGCCGCGCGCGCCGCCTCCTCGAGACCGGCCAGGCCCAGACCCGTCGTCGAACCGGCCCGCGGCGGGAGGGTCGCGCGGGTGTTGGCCACCGCGATTCGTACGCCGCTCACCTCCCTCTCCACCGAGACCGTCACCGACGATCCGGGAGCGTGCCGGGCAGCGTTGGTGAGCGACTCCTGGACGATGCGGTGGGCGGCGGCGTGCCGCACCGGGCCCAGTGCGGGCTCATCGCCGTCGGTGGCACCGTCCTCCAGGCGTACGTCCATCCCCGACTCACGCGCGCGCTCGACCAGGTCACCGATCCCGGCTGAGGCGGGAGCGAGCGGGGCACCCTCCGCGGCGGGGCGGAGGACGCCGACGATCTCGCCGAGCCGCTCGGTGGCCTCGGCCGCGGCGGCCCGGATGGCACCGGCGGACCTCTGGTGGGTGGCGTCGAGCCCGGGCGCGACCTCGAGCGCACCGGCGCGAAGCGCGATCAGGCTGAGCTCGTGACCCAGCGAGTCGTGCATCTCCTGGGCGATCCGGGCACGCTCGGTGAGCTGGGCCTGCTCGATCTTGGTCGAGTGGCTGAGCCCGATCTGGCGCAGATATCGGCCGCTGAGCCAGGGCAGCGCCATGAAGATGACCATGTTGCCCGCCATCGCCAGATGAAGCCGGTTCGCGACCTGGTCACCCGCGACGAACTCGCTGTTGAGGACGGCGTCCAGCACCGTCAGGACCGCCACCGCGGCACACGCGACCGCCGCCGAGGGCCATATCCGCTCGGCCCGCCGGCCGACCATGAAGCTCATGATGGCCGCGAACACGACGTAGCTGGCCAGGCTCCAGCCATCGTTGACGACGACCGTGCCGCCGACCAGCGCACATACGACCGTGATCGCGGCGGCCGGATACCTCGGCCGGATCAACAGCGCGAGCGCGACGGCGAGGACACCGATGATCGCCGACCATCCGGACCACTGCGGGTGGCCGGCGCCGCTCATGTAGAGGTGCTCGGCGGCGACCGCCACGACCAGCAGGAGCGACAGCAGCCACTCGACGCGGGATGACCGAGCCCGGGCGCGGACCCGTCGCAGCACACTCACGCTCACCACGGTAGTTGCCGCGTCGCGCGGACCGTACCGACTTTCGACAGTATGTAGACAGTACGTAGACCCGCCCTTCCGAAGTCGAACACACGCAATACAGACTGTGGCCCATGGCTTACGAGACGCTGACCTTCGATGTGGACCCCGACGGCATCGCGCTGCTGACCCTGAACCGCCCGGACGCTCTCAACTCGTTCACCGTGACGATGGCGCGTGAGCTGGAGGAGGTGTTCACGACCGAGGCGATGGCCGACGAGGTGCGCGCGATCGTGGTGACTGGTGCCGGAAAGGCATTCTGCGCGGGGATGGATCTCTCGGCCGAGGGCAACGTGTTCGGGCTGGACGAGTCGCTGAAGCCGACCCCCCAGACGCTCGGCGAGCACCTGGCCGACCCGGCCAAGCACCCGGAGTACGCCGCGGGCGTGCGCGACACCGGAGGCAAGGTCACGCTGGCGATCCACGCGCTGCCCAAGCCGGTCATCGCCGCGATCAACGGCCCGGCGGTCGGGATCGGCGCCACGATGCTGTGCGCGATGGACGCGCGGCTGGCGTCGTCCAAGGCGAAGATCGGTTTCGTCTTCGGCAAGCTCGGCATCGTCCCCGAGGCCTGCTCGTCCTACTTCCTGCCGCGTGTCGTGGGCATCCCGCGCGCCCTGGAATGGCTCTACACCGCGGAGATCCTCAACCCCGACCAGGCGCTCGAAGGCGGTCTCGTCCGGAGCATCCACCTGCCGGACGAGCTGCTGCCCGCTGCGTACAAGCTGGCGAGGAGGTTCACGCAGAACAGGTCGCCGGTGGGCACCGCGCTCGTACGCCAACTGATCACCCGCAACGCCTCCGCCCGTCACCCCCTCGAGGCGCACCTGTCCGACTCGCTGGCGATGTTCTACGCGTCGATCGGTGACGGCAAGGAGGGCGTCGCGGCGTTCCTGGAGAAGCGCGACCCCGAGTTCACCTCGAAGGCATCGGAGCTGCCGACCGTCTTTCCCGATGCTGACCTGCACGTTTAGCCGAGAACCCCCTGTTCTGCGGCAGGATCCTGGGCTACCGTCGAAAGTGGGCCGCCCGCTGGTCCCTCACCCGGGTGTGCCCGCGGCCGGCACGCAGTGCCCAACCCGAGATGGGCGCGTGTCGGCCGCCTCTAATCGGTGCCGGCGCGGCGCGCGTACTCCTCGACGATGGCATCGACCGGCTGGTCGACGTCGATGACGATCCCCGCCTCGTCGGGCGCGAGCGGCTCGAGCGTCTTGAACTGGCTGGCCAGCAGGGATGCCGGCATGAAGTGCCCGGGGCGGCTCGCCTGCCGTCTGGCGATCACCTCAGGGGTGCCGTCGAGGTGGAGGAAGGTCACGTCGTCGGTGTGCCGGCGGAGCTGGTCGCGATACTTCCGCTTGAGCGCCGAACAGCTCATCACGCCGCCCCGCTCGCTGTGGTTCGCCAGCCACTCCCCGACCGCCTCCAGCCACGGGTAGCGATCGTCGTCGTCGAGCGCGATCCCGGCGGTCATCTTCTCGATGTTCGCCGCCGGGTGCAGGTCGTCGGCGTCCTCGTACGGCACCCGCAACCTGCCCGCGATCGCCGCCCCGATGGTCGACTTTCCCGAACCCGAGACACCCATCACGACCAGAAGCTGCTTCGCCATCACGCCATCGTACGGGCGTAGAGCGCCTCGAGCTCGGCAAAGTGCCGTCTCTCCCCCGCCTCCTGGCATGCTCGGTGTCATGACCCAGCACCTGGAAGCGCGGCACCTCGAAGCCTCCCGAGCCGTCCCCGTCGAGCACGAGAAGGCGCTCGGCCTCGTCCTCCCCGCGCCGCTGCCGCAGATCTTCGATCGTCGGTACGCCGCCATCGCCCCGATCGCCGAGGTTCGCGACCAGCGCGGAGCCTGGGACGCCCCCGGCCAGACGCGCACCATCGTCCTCGGCGACGGCGCGACGATGCGCGAGACCCTGACCGCCGTCGAGGCGCCGATGTCGTTCTCCTACGAGATCACCCCGCTCAGCGGTCCCCTCAAGCTGCTGGTGGGGCACGTCGTCGGCCGCTGGTCCTTCTCCCCCGCCGGCACCGGCACCCGGATCACCTGGTCCTGGGACGTCACCCCGACCTCGCGGCCCGCCTCGCTGGCCATGCCCGTCTTCGGCCGGATGTGGAAGGGCTACGCCCGCCAGAGCCTGGAGTCCCTCGAGCACCTGCTCCTCTCCCCCTGAGCAGGATCTTCACGCCGAGTCGGCGCAACTGCCCCAGAAATCGACGCCGAGTCGGCGCTAATGTCCCAGAAATTCACGCCGAGTCGGCGCAACTGACCCACAAACCGACGCTGAGTCGGCGCTAATGTCCCAGCGGCTTGGGACAGACGCGCCGACTCGGGCGTCCTGAGTGAGACAGACGCGCCGACTCGACCATCCTGAGTGAGACAGACGCGCCGGGTCGGCGTCAGTCGATGCCGTGGCTCTTGATGAAGGCGAGGATCTGCTCGGAGAGCTCGGGGCGGCAGACGATGACGTCGGGCAGGTAGACGTCGTCCTGGTTGTAGCGCAGCGGCGAGCCGTCGATGCGGGAGGTGAACAGGCCGGCGGCGGCGGCGACGGCTACCGGGGCGGCGGAGTCCCACTCGTATTGCCCGCCGGCGTGGACGTACGCATCGGAGATGTCGCGCACGACGGACATCATCTTCACTCCGGCCGATCCCATCGGCACCAGGTCGGCGCCGATCTCCTCGGCCAGCGCCTCGACGAACGCGGGCGGGCGGCTGCGGGAGACGGCGATCCGGGGGCGGGCCGAGGTCGAGGGCGGCACGACGGGAGCCGCGCCGGTGTGGAACGTGCTCTGCACAGACGCGGCCGCCAGGGCCGGCTGCGCGACCGCGCCCGCGATCAGCTCGCCACCGTTGGACGAGGCCCACAGGGCGACGTGCACCGCCCAGTCGTCGCGCGGGGGCTCGGAGAACTCTCGGGTCCCGTCGAGCGGGTCGATGATCCACACCCGGTCCTTGCCGAGACGCTCCTTGGAGTCCTTGCCCTCCTCGGAGAGGACCGCGTCCAGGGGCCGATACTCCGCGACGAGCGACATCAGCAGCTCGTGAGCAGCCAGGTCACCGGCGTCCTTGAGCTCCTTGCCCTCCAGTCCGGAGGTCGCCCGCACCTCGAGCAGCCGGCGGCCGGCGGCCTCCGCCAGCCAGGCGGCCAGGAGGTGGTCGGACGCGAGGGTCTCGGGCGTGGGCCCCACTTCGCTCTGCTTGATTTTCTCGGGCTCCGCTTCGAAGGTCACCCGCGGCACTCTATCGAGGCGCCCGCCGGGTCCTGTAGAGGCCCAGGCCGAGACCGATCGCGAGCACCAGCGCCACCCCCGTCAGCGCGGCACGAAGCACCAGCGCGGTCTTCGAGCGGTCGTGCTCGGCGGAGACGTCGTTGGCCAGGCCCTCGGTGGACTTGAGGATGGCCTCGCGAAGACCCTGGATGAACTCCACGGCGCCGTCTGACCAGGTGCGTACGATCGGCTCCCCCTTCGACGCCGAGCGCAGGTCCTTGATGACGCCGTCGATGCTGCCCTTCTCGACGACCTCGTGGACGCTCTGCTGCGCCATGATCTCCCGCGAGCCCTTGGCGAAGGTGCCCCCGGAGACCTTGTCGAGGTCCCGCTGCAGATCGGACGAGGCGCCGCTGTAGAACGCCTCGGACGCCTTCGTCCAGGCCGTCTCGGAGTCGCCGAGGTCCTCGACGGACTTGGTGTCGATCTTCCCCTCCGAGAGCGCGACGACCATGATCTCCCGCTCGACGCTGAAGGCCGCCGAGGCCTCCTTGAGGTCGGCGAGGTTGCGGACCTGCTCGTGGACGTCGTCGTCCTGCAGCTGCGGCACCTGCGCCGCCAGCGTCAACAGGTTGTTGGCGAGCCCGGTGTAGACCTCGCGCGCGGCGTCCTGGCTGGCCTGGTCGCCCTCCTGCATCTCCACCCGATAGAGCTCGAGGTCCTTGAGCACGTCGGTGATGTCGTGGTGCAGCGCACGCAGCTCGGGGTCGTCGTCTACGTCGATCTTGTCGGCGTCGGTCTGCCACTCCTGGATCGCGATGTCGGTCGTGTGCAGGTAGGTCGAGCGTACGTTGACCGGTGCCTGCGCCACGGGCTGGAGCGAGTCCCGCTCGAAGATCACGTCGACGGCGAGCTCGATGGTCTCCGGGAGCGCCTCGGTGAGAGCAGCCGCCCGACCGGTCTCCTTGCTGCCCTGGTAGGCGTCGACGGTCGCCCAGGTGCCGAGCGCCAGACCGATCACCACCGGGACCAGCAACATGCTCATCACCCGACCACCCCCGGGACGCTTCATCGCCCGCGAACCGGTCGAGGCGTGCGAGCCGCTGGCCGCGTGCGGACCGGTCGAGGCGAACGCCCCAGAGAGGCCGTACGAGCCCGACGCCCCTGCCGCCGGGAAGGAAC
Organism: Nocardioides sp.; assembly: GCF_050699375.1. Taxonomy (GTDB): domain Bacteria; phylum Actinomycetota; class Actinomycetes; order Propionibacteriales; family Nocardioidaceae; genus Nocardioides. The sequence continues at coordinate 6,508 of NZ_JBOHDN010000377.1, forward strand.
CCGACGACGAGAACGACCGCGCCGCGGGGAAGGAGCCAGAACCTTGGGGCGTACGCGGCATCGGCACGTTCGCGTCGAAGACCGGCAACGGGCCCGAGCCGGTGAGCACCGCGACGACGTCGTGCGCGTTCGGCCGCTGCGCCGGCTCCTTGGCCATCATCATCGCGATCAGGTCGTCGATGATCCCCGGCACCTGGACCACGCCGCTGACCCTCGGGATCGGCGCCGCGGCGTGCTGATAGACCATCGCCGCAGGGGCGCCACCGGAGTAGGGTGCCCGCCCGGTGAGCATCTCGTAGAAGACGCATCCCAAGGAGTAGATGTCGCTCGGCGGACCAACCTCGCCACCCGAGCCACGCTCGGGCGAGAGATAGCCGAGGCTTCCCATGACGTCATGGGTGGAGGTCAGCCGCGCATCACCGAGCCGGGCGAGCTGGGCGATCCCGAAGTCGACGATCCTGATCCGGCGGTCACCGTCGTAGACCAGGTTGGAGGGCTTGATGTCGCGGTGGACGATGCCCTGACCGTGCACCGCGGCGAGCGTGCGCGCGGCCTGGACGACGACCTCGCCGGCCTCCCGGGCGATCAGCGGGCCGTGGGAGCGAAGGCGCTCACCGAGATCGGGACCGGTCAGGAGCTCCATCACGAGGAAGGCCATCGGCCCGTTCCCGGTGCGCTCGATCCCGGCGTCGTGGACCTGCACGGTGCCGGGGTGGCTGGCGGCAGCGGTGGAGAGCGACTCACGCCGGAACCGCTCGATCATCGTCGGGTCCGCCGACGTCCGCACCACCTTGACCGCGACCCAGCGCTGCAGGGTCAGGTCCATGGCTTGCCAGACCTCTCCCATGCCGCCTCGCCCGATCAGGCGGTGCAGCTCATAACGGCCGGCAATCATAGGGTGGGGGGAGGTTTGCATGGGGGACGTTCCCGTCGAGGATCCAGTTGTTCATTCGTGTTCGGTTGCTCTCGCAACGGCCTGGGAGTTTAGGGGACACGCCCTAATAGGCGCCAGAGCCGCGCACGACAGCTTTCACTGTGCGCACGACGATCCCGAAGTCTCGCAGCAGAGTCCAGTTGTCGACGTAGTCCAGGTCCAGCCTGACCGTGTCCTCCCAGGAGAGGTCCGAACGCCCCGAGACCTGCCACAACCCGGTCAGACCGGGAGCAACCGCGAGTCGGCGATGAGAGTCGCGATCATACATCGCCACCTCGCTCGGCAGCCCCGGCCGCGGTCCGACCAGCGACATCTGGCCCAGCACGATGTTGAAGAGCTGGGGCAGCTCGTCGAGAGAGTACTTCCGCAGCATCCGGCCCACCCGGGTCACCCGCGGGTCGGCGCGGAGCTTGAACAGGACGTGTCCGGGCCGGTGATCGAGGGTGCGCAGCAGCGACTCGGCGTCGACGACCATGGTGCGGAACTTCCAGATCCGGAACTGGGCTCCCCCGCGCCCGACTCGAACCTGCCGGAAGAAGACCGGCCCCGGCGAGTCGACCTTGATCATGATCGCCAGGGCGGCGAAGACCGGCAGCAGCACGACGACGGCGGCGGACGCGGCCAACCACTCCCAGACGGACTTGGCCACCCGGGTCAACCGCGCCCGCAATGCCTCGTCGACATAGAGGAGCGTCATCGAGCCCAACCGCATCGAGGCCGTACGTTGCGGGGTGACGTCCTGCATCCGGGTGCTGACCAGCAGCGGCAGACCGAAGGACTCACTGGTCCAGGCGAGCCGCTGGATCTCGCGGCCGGCCAGGTCCGGCCCGGGCACGACCAGCACCGCGTCAGGGCCGACCGATGCGATCGCCGCGGACAGCCCGTCGGCCCGGCACACCGCCGCCGCCTCCATCAGCCCGCCACTGAGCCGGCGGGTCCACTCCGGGATCACCCCGTGGTCATGAGCTGCCTCCACGACGACGACCCTCAGCGGCGTACGCGGTCGGGAGCTGAAGATGTAGCCGATCACCCGGAACACGAGCGCGGTCACCAGCCCGATGATCGTCTGCGCGACCAGCTGCCCCTGCGGGAGCTCGACGATCGCACCCAGCAGCCAGGTCGCCATGCTCATCGCCATGAACGCCTTGAAGACCCCGGAGACCGTCGCGCGCAGACGCTCGGCTCCGGGCAGGATCTTCGGCGCGGCGATCCTCGTGGTCAGCGCCCACACCAGGCCCCAACCCAGTGCGTGCACGATCTCCTGACCCACGAGCAGCGGCGCCAGGACGACCACCGCGAGCCCGTCCAGCATCGAGGCCTGCAACCGAAGGGAGGGTGTCTTCGGGGACACCCTCCGGCGGTTGAGGTCGAGTGGGACTACCGTCTCCACCGACGCCAGTTCGATCGTCATTCATCTCCCCCGTGGTTACTGCGCGCCCGAACGCGACTTCATAGCAGAACAATGGAGGATGAACGCGCGCGTTTGGGCAGATGGGCCGCCGGTTAGACCAAATGAGGGAATGACTCCCGGGTGGTCCAGACCAGTCGTGCCTCCGGGCGGCGCCGCCGAGGCTCACTCCAGCGACTGCGGGGATCGCCAACCGAGCCGATGGGCGAGCCCGACGGCGGCGATCTGGGAGGTGACCTGGAGCTTGGCGAGGATGGATTTCACCTGCGTACGGACCGTGGCCTCGGAGACGACACCGAGGACCGCGATCTCGTGGACGGTGCGGCCCAGCATGAGGTGGCCGAGGACCTGCGACTCGCGCTTGGTGAGCAGCCCGATGCGGCGGCTCAGCTCGGCGATCTCGTGCTGGCGCTCGAACCAGATCCGGATCAGGCGCTCACGGTCGGCGACCGCGAGCACGGAGGAACCCTGGTGGAGCCGCCTGACCGTGCCCAGGATCTCGCCGAGCGGGCGCGACTTGGACAGCACCGTGCGAGCACCGTTGCGCAGCGCCTGACCCCACCGGGCCTCCTCGATCGCGGCGGTCACCACGACGACGTCGACACCGGCCTTGGCGAGCGGCTCGATGAGGCGTACGCCGTCCCCATAACGCCCCAGATCGAGATCGAGCAGCACGACCCTCGGCTTGTTGCGGAGCACGACGGCGACCATCGTCGCGGTCGAGACCGGCTCGTTGGGCATCGGGATGCGGCGTACGTCGTATCCCTCCAGCGAGACCGCGAGCTCCAACGACTCGGCGAAGAGGACGTGGTCCTCGACGATGACGACTCGATACTGACTACGCTGCGACGACCCCATCAGAGGCGCCTTCCTGCTCGGTGCCGGCTGCGTCGCGCTGGAGGCTGCCCTCGATCACGGCGCTGGGAAGAGTGACCACGAAGGTCGTACGCGGTCGAACGGCGAGGCGGAGCGAGCCGCCCATCCGCTCGGTGAGCTTGCGGGCCACGTTGAGCCCGATCCCCTGGCCGCCCGAGTCCGGCCCGCGGATGCCCCACTCGAAGATCCGGTCACGGACCACGGGTGCGACCCCGGAGCCGTCGTCGCAGACCTCGATGACCACCATCTGTCCGGAATCCCCCGACGCGTGCCGGACGGCGACGTCGACGGCGCCGGAGCCATGCTTGGCGGCGTTGTCGAGCAGCACGTTGAGCACCTCCGCGACCGCGTCCGAGCTCCCGGTGGCAAGCGCGTTGCTGGGCGTGTGGACGACCGTGGTGCCGCTGGCCTCGTGGGCCAGCGAGAGGTTGTGGAGCACCGCGTCGACATCGACCACGCCGACGTCGACCGGGACCGTGTCGGCGCCACCACGCTGGGCGCGGACGAGACGCTCCAGGCGCCTGAGCTCGCTGCCCATCATCGACATCATCGCGACCCGGCGCTCCGGATCGAGCGTCTCGGAGTCGCACAGCAGCTCGCTGGCCGAGCGGATGCCGGCGAGCGTCGAGGTGACCTCGTGCATCCGGGCTCGATGGACGCGCTGGACCTCACGAGCGCTGAGGAGGTCGGCATAGATCTCGTCGGCCTCCTTCGCCTCGGCCGCACACACTCGCCGGTAGATGCGTACGCCTCCCTGCAGGAGGAAGGCCGCGGCCGCCAACGAGGTCGCGACGACGATGACCGGAAGGACCCAGACCAGATGGCCCTGGGAATGGAAGGACACCCAAGGGCCCTGGAGGACGGCGATGAGAAAGCTCTGAATGCAGATGAAGACTGCGGTGGTTGTTGCGTACGCGGTGCCTAACCAGCCCGAACTGATCCGCTTGAAGTTGGACGTAGACATACTGCTCCCCATGACGGGTCGGCCACGGAGGATTGATTGCCCGATCAGGGACCTCTCACGGTCCCGCTCCCCCAAGCCCGAGTTCTGTCGGGCCGTCCCAGTTTGAATGTTTGACCGAAACCTTCGCTGAAGGAAACGTAATGAGGACGTTATCGTCACGCGACCGCATTACGGGCCAATACCGAGAATTGAGGACCTGCCAATTTCCGAGGTCGTCCGCAACCTACGGTGCGGCACACGTTCTCGCAGGTCATCCCCAAACTTGGGGGAGCGTAGAACACGTTCCCGCTACCCCACCTCTCACCAGGGAAAATACTCATACCCCCAGGGAGATCCGTCGGGGTCCGTCACGACCGATCGGCACAACAGACATGGCAGGCGCGACCGTACGTCTCAAGGTGGCCGTCTCGGCGGACGAGACGATGACTCTCGACGCGGTGACGGTGTCCCTCGGGGACCGCGGGATCACCGTGACGTCGACCGCCTCCACCGGCGCCGACCCGCAGGACCTGCTGGTCGGAGATCCATCGGCCTGGCTGGTGGTCGCCGACCTCGACGACTGGGGCCAGCTCGCCCATGTGCGTGGCCTGATCAGGGGCGTACACCTGCCCGGGGTCGCGCTCACCACGGCCCCGCGCGGCGGGTTGTGGGGTGCGCTGCTCGAGGCGGGCGCCGTGGAGGTGCTCTCCGCCCTCACCGACTCGGACACGATCGAGGGAGCGCTGCGCGATGCGGCGGAGGGGCGGCGCGGGCACACGCCGGCCGAGGTCGAGGGCCTGGTGGCGCAGTGGCATCTGCTGCGCGACGGGCGCGACCGGACCCGCCGGCTGGTGCATTCGCTGACCGCGCGCGAGCGTGAGGTCGTCGAGCTCCTCTACGACGGGGCCACGGTCGCCGAGATCGCGGCACGCTTCGGCGTCGCCCAGACGACGGTGCGCACCCAGGTGAAGGCGATCCTGCGGAAGTTCGAGGTCGGCTCGCAGCTGGCAGCGGTCGCTGCGTACGACCGGTATCTGCGGCCGCCCCGGTCCTGACTCAGCTCGGTCGCGACTCAGCTGGTCAGGAGTTGAACCGCTGCTGGGTCTTCTCCAGGCCCTCGACGGCAAGCGTCTCGATGGCGTCGGCGGCGGTGTCGACCACGAAGGGAACCACCTTGCGCTCGGCACTGGAGAAGTTGGAGAGCACGAAGTCGTGCACCTCCTGGCGACCGGGCGGGCGGCCGATGCCGACGCGCACCCGGTAGAAGTCGCCGGTGCCCAGGGAGGACCGCATCGACTTGAGGCCGTTGTGGCCGTTGTCGCCGCCGCCGAGCTTGACCCGCATCGTGTCGAAGGCGATGTCGAGCTCGTCGTGGATCGCGACGATGTGGTCGGGCGAGACCTTGTAGAAGGAGGCGAGCGCCTTGACCGGGCCACCGGACTCGTTCATATAGGTCCGGGGACGAGCGAGCACGACGCGTGGGCCGGGCGCCCCCGGGCTCTGCCAGTTCCTGGCTCCCGGGAGGCGTCCTTCCACGACATCCGCTCGGCCGGACTTGTGGGCGCGCCACTTGCCGTCCAGCCGGTCGGCCAGCTCGTCGGTGACGAGGTAGCCGACGTTGTGACGGTGCCCGGCGTACGTCGGCCCGGGGTTGCCCAGGCCGACGACCAACCAGACACCGTCGGTCACCGAGTCAGTCACTCTTCGTCGGCGGCCTCGTCCTCGGTGGGCTCCTCGTCCTCGGTGGCCTCGTCCTCGACGGGCTCCTCGATGACCTTGGCCTCGGTGATGTTGACGACCAGGGTCTCCGGGTCGGTGACCAGGGTGGTGCCCTTGGGGAGGGTGACCGAGCCGGCGAGGATCTGGGTGCCGGCCTCGAGACCCTCGATGCTGACCTCGAGGCTCTCGGGTACGTGGGTGGCCTCTGCCTCGACGGTCAGGGTGTTGGCGTCGGTGACGACCATGGTGCCCGAGATCGCGTCGCCCACGACGTGGATGGTGATGTCGACGGTGACCTTCTCGCCGGCGCGGACGGCGACGAAGTCGACGTGCTCGATGACGCGGCGGACGTCGTCGATCTGGACCTGCTTGGTCATGGCCAGCTGGGTCTTGCCCTCGATGTCCAGCTCCAGCAGCGCGTTCGCGCCGTGGTTCTTGAGCGCCATCATGGTGGCGTGGCCCGGCAGGGACAGGTGGATCGGGTCGGCGCCGTGGCCGTAGACGACCGCCGGAATCTTGTTCTCACGACGGATGCGGCGAGCGGCACCCTTGCCGAACTCGGTGCGCTTCTCGGCGACGATCTTCTCGCTGGACATGCGTTGAACTCCTCGATGGGTGAAGCTGGATGTCTGTTCGGGCCCGGCTGGTCCAACGAAGGCCGTGCGACGAAGGCACGGCGCCTCCCGAAGAGACGTCCACCTTGTCGATCACGGAGCGCGAGGCGCTCCCTCGCCGAGGCAACTGCCACAGACTAGCCCCGGTTCACGCTGACAGCGAAATGCGCGCGCGTGCTGACCTGGGAGGACGTACGTTGGCGGTCGTGTCCCTCACCCTCGACGAGGCCCGCGAACGGGCCGGCGTGCTCTCCTCGGTCGCCTACTCCGTCGATCTCGACCTCACCGGGGTCGAGACCTTCCGGAGTCGTACGACGGTTCGGTTCCGCTCTGCGGCCGACACGACGTTCCTGGAGCTGAAGGGCGCTCGGTCGGTTGCGCTGACAGTCAACGGGCTGGCGGTCGACGGGCCGGCGGTCGAGGCTGCCTACGATGGCGTCCGGGTGCCCCTGACCGGGTTGTCGACCACCGAGGTCAACGTGGTGGAGGTGACCGCGACGCTGCCCTACACCACCGACGGCGACGGGATGCACACCTTCACCGACCCCGTCGACGGGTCGCGCTATGTCTCCGCCTACCTCGGCATGGACAACGCCGCCAAGGTCTTCGCCTGCTTCGACCAGAACGACCTCAAGGCGACGTTCGCGGTCTCGGTCACCTCCGATCCCACCGACACCGTCCTCGCCAACGGCGCCGTCGTCTCCCACGAGGACGGTCGCTGGGTCTTCGCGACCACTCCCCCCATCCCGCCCGCGCTCCTGGTGGTCGCGGCCGGGCCATGGCACTCGGTGCGGTGGTCCATGGCACTCGGCTCCGGGGCGAGCCTCGGCTTCGGCTGGCACGCCCGGCGGTCGCTGGCCGCGGAGCTGGACCGCGACGCGGCCGAGCTGCGGCGTACGTCCGAGGCGTGCTTCGAGCACTACGCGGACCTCTTCGACGAGCCCTACCCCTTCGACTCCTACGACCAGGTCTTCGTCCCCGGCCTCAACTGGGGTGCCCAAGAGATGCCGGGGTGCGTGACCTACCGCGACGAGCTGCTGCCTCGCGGCGCGATCACCGACACCCAGCGCGCGATCCGGGCGGTGATCATCGCCCACGAGATGTCGCACATGTGGTTCGGCGACTCGATGACGATGACCTGGTGGGAGGACACCTGGCTGCAGGAGTCCTTCGCCGACTACATGGGCTATCGGGTGGCCGAGGCGGGTGCCGGGTTCTCGGATCTGCTGGTCGAGGTGGAGATCGGGAGCAAGCCGTGGGGCTACCGCGCCGACGCCCGGCGCTCGACCCATCCGGTCGCTCCGCTGGCAGCCGACGTACCCGACGTGGACACCGCCGCCACCATCTTCGACGGCATCTCCTACGCCAAGGGCGGGGCCTGCCTGGTGCAGCTCGCCTTCTGGCTCGGCGACGCCCAGTTCATGGCCGGCGTCAACCGGCACCTGACCCGCTTCCGTCTCGCCAACGCGACCCTGGCCGACTTCGTGGAGTCGCTGGAGGCGAGCACGTCTCGGGACGTACGCGGGTGGGTGGACGCCTGGCTGCGGCGCCCGGGCTTCGACACGGTGGCCGTACACCGCGAGGGCGACGTACCCGTGCTGGTGCGTGAAGGGAGCCGGCCGCACGCGTTCACGGTGTCTGCCTACGACTCCGATCTGCGTCTGGCCGGGAGCAGGCGGGTCGAGCTGGACGACGATCCGGTGGCGCTCCACGACTACGCCGGTCTCGTAGTCGTGCCCAACTCCGGCGGGGAGACCTTCGCGGCGCTCCGCCTCGACCCAGAGTCGTGGGAGGTCCTCTCCGGCGGGCTGTCCCGGCTCGAGGAACCGCTCGTGCGCGCCGTGCTCTGGTCCTCCGCGTATCTCCAGGTTCGTTCACGCGAGCTCTCTGCCGACGACTTCCTGGCACTGGTCGAGGATCATCTTCCGGCCGAATCGCGGGCAGAGGTGATCGAGGGCGTGCTCGATCAGGCTCGGTCCGTGGTGATCCCGCAGCGGGTGCCGGCCGAGCGCGCGGCGGGGGCGGTGACACGCGTCGCCGCAGCGGCCGCCGCCGGGCTCGCGGCGTCAGGGGAGAACGAACAGCTGGCGCTCGCCTGGGCCGCGACGGTGGCCGCGACCTCCGCCGACGCCGATCTGCTGCGCGGCTGGCTGGACGCCGACCGGGTCGCCCCTGGCGTACCCCTGCTGCCGACCGCCCGTTGGGACGCCGTCGTACGTCTGGCCTCGCTCGGTGAGGCCGATGCGCGGTTCATCGCGACCGAGCGTGATCGCGACGGCACCGCCGAGGGAGACCTCGGGGCGCTGCGGGCCCTCGCGGCCCGCCCCTCGACCACCGCGAAGGATGCCGCCTGGGAGGCGATGCGCGCCCCGAGCGTCACCAACCGACGCTTCGGTGCGCTGGCATCGGGGATGTGGGTCCCGGAGCAGGCCCATCTCCTTCGTCCGTACGTGGCTGCCTATCTCGCCGAGGCCCCGGCGCTCGCTACACGTGGTCAGGCCTTCGCCCAGGAGGTGGGACGTGCTTTCCCGCGGGTCGCCCTCGATCCGGGACAGCTGGAGGCGCTGCGCTTGGCCCTGGCCGGTGACGTACCGACGATCCTGAGGCGTTCCTGGCAGGACCACTTCGACGACCGCGAGTAGCGCGCACTAATCTCTAGGCGCCTCAACCCCCACCCCCACACCCCACGTCTGAGGACGGCCATGAAGAAGTCGCGCATCTGGCTCGGCGTCGGTATCGCTTTCGTCGTACTGATCGGTGCCGTCGCCGGCACCGGCTGGTTTCTCGCCCATCGCCTCGACGGCCAGGTGAAGACCGTCGACGTCTTCGCCGGTCTCGACGAGCGACCGGAGCCGGCCAACGAGGCCGCGGCAGGGGCGATGAACATCCTGCTGCTGGGCACTGACGGGCGCACCGGCGACAAGGCCACCACCGGCACCGAGGCCACGGCGTCGTGGACACCCGGCGAGCAGCGGGCCGACACGATGATGCTGCTCCACCTCAGCGCCGACCGTCGCTCGGCGTCGGTGGTCTCGATTCCCCGCGACTCGTGGGTGCGGATCCCTGGCCACGGAAAGGCAAAGGTCAACGCGGCCTTCTCAGAGGGCGGGCCCCGTCTGAGCGTGCAGACCGTCGAGCGGCTCACCGACGTACGCATCGACCACGTCGCCTGGGTCGACTGGGCCGGCTTCGAGGAGATCGGCGACCTCCTTGGTGGCGTCGAGGTCTACATCCCCGAGACCGTCCACGACTCCGCCCGCGACCGCACCTGGACCAAGGGCACCCACCGACTCAGCGGCGAAGAGGCGCTCCTCTACGTACGCCAACGCTACGGTCTCGCCGAAGGCGACCTGGACCGCGTGAAGCGCCAGCAGTACGTCCTGCGCTCCATCCTCGGCGGCCTGCGGCAGAGCGTCGACCCGAAGAACCCCAAGAAGGCGTACGACCTCCTCGACATCATCACCCGTCACCTGACCGTCGACTCAGGCTTCTCAGGAGGCGACCTCCGCGCCCTGGCCCTCGACCTCGCCCGGATGCCCTCTTCGGACCTCACGTTCTTCACCGCTCCCGTAGCCGGCTTGGGCAAGGAGGGTGCCCAGAGCGTCGTCCATCTCGACGCCCGCAAGGGGCGTCGACTCTGGACCGCGATGCGCGAGGACGACATGGAATCCTGGCTGGCGAAGAACCGCGAGGCTCTGACGGATGGGACGGTCAGCTGAGCCCCCTTGGGGCTGCGGTCAAGTCCTGAGTAGTGCTGTTTGCCGCAGCTCCTCTGGTTGAGCCCGGGCTTAGGATGCCGGTCGATGTGTCTTGGGGAGAGGCGTCGAGGGGTGTCGTGCTCGCCTGCACAAGACGAGGACACTTTGTGAAGCATTCACAAGCTCCGGCCAACGCCCCTGTATCTGTGCCGTGCCCACTCACCACCGGCGGTCGAGCCTGTCGAGACCACCCCTCACCTCCCGCGGCCCCTCCACGCCGGGCTCCCCCGTGCTCGGCGC
>NZ_JBOHDN010000378.1:0-12254 GCF_050699375.1 Nocardioides sp.
GGCCTGGACCAGGCCGGCCTCGATCTGCTCCGCAAGGCCCGCAAGGGCGAGAAACCCCGTCCGGGCCAGGAGTTCTTCAAACCGCTGCGCCAGGTCATCGAGTCGGTCACCGCGACCTTCAAGACCCAACTCGGCATCGAACGACACCGCGGCAAGACCATCGACGGTGTCTGTGCCCGCATCGCTCAACGAGTCCTCGCAATGACCGCCGCGATCTGGCACAACGACCGGCTCGGACTCACCGTGCGACGCTCACTGACCGCCTACGACCACTGAGACCCCTTGGAATTTGTCATCTAGCCCTGTTTCCCCTGGCGGGGCGCCCGTTCCGGGCTGAGAATCGATGCACGCCAGCCACACTCGCCACTTCGGTCCCGGGAGCATCTATTCACGGACTAGACGACTCTGACCACGTACTTTCCCTGCACGCCGCCCGCTTCCAGCGCCCGGTGCGCCGCTGCCGTCTCGTCCAACGGGAAGACGGTGTCGACCGCCGGACTGAGCTGCTTCTCGACCACGTGGCGAGCGAGGTCGTCGAAGGCCGCCCGGGTGGGATTGCCGCTGAAGAAGCGCACCCGGCCACGCCCGTGGACCGCACTGGCTGCGATGTAGCCCAGCGACGCCGCGGGCTGTTTCAGGTCGAAGGCGATCGTGACCATGCGCCCGCCGGGATTCAGCAGGCCCCGGAAGCTCCGCAGGTCGGTCCCCGCGGTATCCAGGATCACATCGAAACGGCCCAGGTCCGCCGGAACGACGCTCCGGTGGTCAATGGACTCATGCGCCCCGAGCCCGCGGACGAATTCGAGGTTGGCGGCGCGGGCGAGAGCAGTCACCTCGGCGCCGTACGCCCGTCCCACCTGGACACCCACATTGCCGACGCCGCCCGCCGCACCGCGCACGAGGAGTCGTTCGCCGGGCCGCAGCCCGGCCTTGTCCCGCAACGCGGTGACAGCCGTGGTGGCCACTGGCAGCGCGGCGGCCTCCACCAGATCGAGGCCGTCTGGGACCCGGCCGATCCGCTCCGCGGGCACGGCGACGTACTCCGCAGCACTGCCGAACCCCGAGGTGCGACCCAGGACGCCCCACACGCGCTCGCCGGCATCGAAGCCGGTGACTCCGGCGCCAAGGGCGGCGACCTCGCCCGTGAAGTCCAGACCGACGCGCTTGGGGAACTTCTGGCCGAAGAGGAGACGGAGATCGCCGGCACGAGCCGACAGCTCGCCGCCGTTGACGCTGAACGCGTGCACCCTCACCAGCACCTCGCCCCGGGCCGGCGCGGGGCGAGGCACCCGGTCCACGTAGAGCACCTCCGGGCCGCCGTAGCGGTCGTAGAGCACTGCCTTCATCGTATGGTCGTTCATCCTGCCTCTTCCAGCTGTAGTCGTACGTGGGTCTGACACAGACGGTAAGGTCCTAAATGGACGCAATCATCCGTTTGAGCGGAAGCGAGAGACAGTGATGGTGGAATCGTCTCGGATCGCAGCCCCGGAGGGGGTGCGGGCGGACGCGAGGCGCAACCGCGAGCGCGTCCTCGTCGCGGCCCGCACGGTCTTCGCCGAGCGCGGGATCGATGCCCCGATGGCCACCGTCGCCCGACGGGCCGGAGTCGGCGTCGCGACGCTCTACCGGCACTTCCCGACCCGGGACGCCCTCGTCCAGGGCGCGTTCGAGAAGCAGATGGAGACCTGTGGGCAGGCACTCACCAACGCCCTGGCCGCCCCCGACCCATGGCAGGGATTCCAGCAGTTGGTCGAGACCATCTGCGACCTCCAGCGAAAGGAACGAGGCTTCCCGGCCGCGTTCCTCGCAGCCCTCCCGGACAGCACCGCCGAGCACGCGCAGTCCCGGAAGCACGCCGAGCACGGCATCACGACCCTGGTTCACAGGGCCCAGGCGGCGGGTGCACTCCGGGCCGACTTCCACCCCTCCGACCTCGGCGTAGTCATGTTGGCGCACTGCGGCCTGGTGGCCGCCCTACCGGACGACGCCGAGGCCTCCCGGCGCCTGGTGGCCTACCTGCTCCAGTCATTTCGCGCCGACGCGACGCTCGAACCGCTGCCCTCACCGACGACTCTGACGCTGGACAGCCTCCCGTTCACCAGTGACAGCCCCTGGGGACGGCGACCTCCACGAAGCTGATCGGCAAGCCATCTGTCATGGTGGCCCGGTGAACCCGCTGGACGACGTCGGTCTGATCGCTCTCTTCCTCGGAGTGCCGATGCTGATCACCGGGGTCCTCGTGGCGCGCCACGTACTGCCCTCGACGCTGGACTTCGTGCTCGATATCGATGTGCCGGACGCGTGGGTCGTCTACAGCTTCGGCTCCTTGGGCGTCCGGACGGACGCGAGGCGAGCACGTGCCCGCAGGCGCGGCCTGGGCAAGAACGAGGTGTTCGCGGTGCTCGTGCGGCCGGACCGCTACGAGATCTGGGGACGGAAGGACACCAAACCGCGGTGGGAGATCGATCGACACCGCGCCGAGATCGACACAATTCTGGTGCTGGTCAGGTACACGTACGCCTGGGGCGGCCCCCTGCCCCGCCCGGAATACGAGCGAGGCATCCACATCACCGACGGCGAGCGGTCCGTGAACATCGTCCCGGCCGGCGGCTCGGTCGACTCCGCGCTCCGCGCTCTCCACCGCTGACTCAGCGGTCGCGGTAGACGAGCCCGGAGAGCCGCCACGCGAGCATCCGCCGGAAGGGCGGGAGCTTCGCGAGCGTGGACAGCACCAGGTTCCGTACGCCGCGCCGAACCCCGCGGGCGAGACCGAACCGAGGCAGCCGGTCGGAGAGGTCGATGACCTCCTGAGCGACCGGGCGGCGGCGGGCGCCATAGTCGTCGAGCAGAGTGTCGTCGAGCCCCTCCTCCGACCCAGCGCCGGGGCCGCTGGTGAGCACGGCGACGAGGGCGTCGCCGAGCACGACCGCGTCCTGGATCCCGGTGTTGATGCCCTGGCCGCCGGCCGGGCTGTGCACGTGGGCGGCGTCGCCTGCGATCAGGACCCGTCCCGCGCGGTAGGCGTCGGCGACGCGGTGGTGGACGCGGAAGCGCGATCCCCACACCACCTCGGTGACCTTGACCGGAGTGCTCCCGCCGCGCCGGTCGAGGAGGCCCTGGACGTAGTCGACGTCGGGCTCGGCCGGCGCCTCCGCGACCGGGGCCACGAACCGGAACGAGCCGTCGGGCAGGGGCGCGGAGACCAGAGTGCCCTCGGGTGAGAAGTAGAGGATGACCTCGTCGCGCGGCGCGTCGCCCTCGATGCGTACGTCGGCGAGGCTGAACGACTCGGCGTACTTGCCTCCCGGAAACCCGATCCCGGCCTTCTCGCGGACGGTGGAGTGCATGCCGTCGGCCCCGACCAGGAAGCGCGCCCGGATCTCGGTGCCGTCCTCGGTGGTGGCGGTGACGCCGGCGCCGTCCTGGACGAGGCCGACCAGGGTGAGCGGTCGGCGTACGTGGCCGCCGAGCTCGATGACACGCTCCAGGAGGACACGCTCGGTGACCGCTTGAGAGACCATCAGGGCGTACGGGAAATCGCTGGGCAGGTCGTCGAAGCGAATCGGCACCAGAGTCTTGTCGCGGTCGCGGATGGTGAACCGCGGCGCCTCGATGCCCTCTGCGACCAGGCGGGCGGAGACGCCGAGGTCGGCGAGGACCTCCAGGGTGCGGGCGTGGACGACGGCGGCACGGGAGGTGTTGTCACCGGTTGCCTGGTTGTCGATGACGGTGACGTCGATGCCGGCCGCGGCCAGCTTGGCCGCCACCGCCAGCCCGGTGGGGCCGGCTCCGGCGACGAGGACATCAGTGATGCGCGCCGTTCCGGAGCCGAGACCCGCGAGCGCATCCTCGCCGTCGCGCGGGAGCACTTCGCGCGGCAGGGATATGACCGCACCACCATCCGCGCGATTGCAGCGGAGGCGCAGATCGACCCGTCGATGGTGATGCGCTACTTCGGCAACAAGGAAGACCTGTTCACGCTGGCCGCCTCGATCGACCTGGCACTCCCCGACCTCACGACCGCACCGGCCGGCGAGGTCGGCCGGGCGATGGTCGGTCACTTCATGAAGATGTGGGACTCCGACGGCACCCTGATGGCCCTCCTGCGTCGCGCTGCCACCGATCCCGGCGCGGCCGAGCAGATGCGGAGCATCTTCGCCACCCAGGTCGCGGCCGCCGTAGCTCCGGTGTGCCCCGACCCCTCCCAGGCCCCCCGCCGCGCCGCACTGGTGGCCGCCCAGCTCATCGGCATCGCCCTAGGCCGCTACATCCTCGATCTTCCACCCATCATCGAGATGGACGCCGACGAGATCGTCGACTGGATAGCCCCCACCGTCGAACGCTACCTGACCGGCCCGCTCCCCGAGCCCACCAGCACCTGACCCATCTAGTCCGTGAATAGATGCTCCTGGGACCGAAGTGGCGAGTGTGGCTGGCGTGCATCGATTCACGGACTAGCGGGAAGGCGCCGCACTACGACGCAAGCCGCGGGCCCATCTACGGCGAGAGCTACGCCAACGTTCAGATCACCTCAGGTAGCGCCAAAGAGCTCGTCGATCGATTCCTCGCCGCCGCATACACTGTGGAGGACAACCCGCACCACCAACAGGAACCGAGTTGAGAGGAGCCCGACATGGTCTACATCGATATCGACGCCGACCTGAACCTGGTCGACGACGAGGACCGCAATGTCGCCCGCCTCCCCGAGCGCCGTCGGTTCCAGCCTGGTGGTGTCGCGGTCGCCGGCCGCCCAGGCTTCTGGTCGTGGGTGCTGATCGACGAAATCGCCGACGGCTCGGTCTACTTCCACCAGATCAGTGGCCGCGAAGCCGCGACCCATGGTGACCTCACCGCCTCAGCGTGACCAGCGGCGTCCTCGTGATACACGAAGTGATACACGAAGCCCCGGAATCGGCGTCATTCAACGATCATCGCTGAACCAATATATAGTGACATACCGCTTCTGACCAGCGGATTCTTTGAACTCGCCCAGTTCCTGAGCGTACGCAGAATCACGTGGCACCAATGGCAAGCGGCGTAGCCGACCGACAACAGCGCAGGTACGTCCCGCCGCCGCGCCTCCTCAAGCGCGTCGGGACCCCACTCCCACCAGTCCACCGGATTGTCGGCATGCTGAAGCAGGTAGGGCGAGGTCGCGTCCATGAGTCGGTTTGCCACAGGACCAGCCTCGCACGCCCGGAAACCAATCATGGCCCGGTCACGACAGTGGCGAGGTGGAGGCGTTCTTCGAGACCGCCGTCCCCGAGACGCGCGCGGTCTGGTTGCGCCTGACCCGGAACGGCGTCGAGCCAGCGTCGCTCTCCTCCGACGAGTTCGCCGACATCGGCCTCTGCTCCGGCTGGATAGACGACAAGCTCGCTACCGTCCTCAACCACTACGTACGCGCCGGCGAGGACGCCCTTAGCGACCCAGTCAGCAAGTTGAGCGAACGATGAACGCCCATACCCTTGATCGCGAAGAGGCCTACTGAGGATACCGCTCGTCGTGCCAGAACAGCCGACCGCCAGGTATCGGAATGTAACTCCCCGGCGGTGGAGTCCTAGAGAGTGGTGTACGACCCCGGTGGGTGTGTCGCTGAGGAAAACAGCGACGGCCCGCTCGATCGGCCCTTCCTCGGCCCGCAGCTCCTCGTCGATCCCGACTTTCGCGCATCGTTCGGACCCCTCGGGATCGCACTGTGCCGTGCTGCGGGCTGTGTGGTCACAGATCTGCGAGGTGAACAGCTCGAGTCCGGCCGAGGCCTGGTCGCGGCCGCCGACATAGAGACCCACGCCAGGTTGGTTGCCCTTGTGGCGCCTCATCTTGAGGCGAGCGACCACGGTCATGACCAGGCAGCAGAGAGGAGGCCTGGTCGGGAGCCGATGACCGGCCGCCCCGGCCCGAGGGTCAGGGCGACCGATCCGACGGTCACAGCGCGTATGCGCGAATGACCTCCTGTGTCACCGAGTTGCCCTTGCGGTCCGTGACCTCGACCTTGAGGGAGACGTGGCCAGCGCCCTGGAGGGGGCCGGCCACGACCGCGTAGCCGTCCTTCGCTGAGAGCACCGGGCGCTTGGTCCACGTCACACCGTCGTCGAGCGACACCCAGGCCTTGACCTGCTGGATCTCGGGGTCGTCCAGACCGTAGGGCATCCGCGGGTGCAGGCCGATGATCGGAGGACCGCTGCGCTTGCTCGGGCCCACCAGTGTGTTGGTGAGATCGACGTCGGCGTCGTAGTCGACCTGCAGCAGCGGTAGCGGGGTCTCGCTCTCCGTCGTGGCGCTGTCGAACTCCCACACGGTGCGCGTCTGCGTGGATGTGGTCCACAAGTCGTTCTCACGGTGGACGTCGAGCTCGAACCGCAACCGGGACTGCTGGGCCACCGAGATGGTGCCGAAGGCACGCGGACCCGTGGCGTAGAGCTCACCGTCCTGGTAAAGGCGGAAGGCCGCGCCCTCCGTGGCGTCGAAGGGGTTGAGGCTGCCATAGTGCACGCCCTCTCCGAGGTTGGAGTCACTGAACTCGAAGATGTGCACGTTCAGGGTGTTGCCCAACCGCGAGGTGGGCAGCCTCGATGCCGTGTACTCGTTCCCTTCCAGCGGACTCGGGGTCCGGGGCGAGGCGAGCCAGCTCTGCTCCAGCTCCGCGCCGGGCTCGAACCCGGTCTCCGGTTCCGAGAGCCTCCCACCGGAGGAACTGCTGGCCATGACGACCTGGGTGAAGCGGACCTCGTTGGCGGAGAAGACCTCGGCGCGCTCCGACGGCGCCGGGACGGGCTCGAACAGCGCCAGGGCCATGCCCTCCCACGGGAACCGGGACGGGACCGAGCGACGGTAGGTCTGGTCGGGGCTGTCGCTGTGGTAAGCCGTCTTCACGGTGGCGGTGTTCGTGCTGTTCACCTCGTAGGTGGTGTCGGCGGGGATGGCACCGTCCTCCGGGAAGGCGAGGGTCATGTAGGCCTCCGGGCTGCTGACCTCGAACTTCGTCCCGAAGCTGAACCCACCGAGGGTGACGGGCTCGGTCGGCGACACGTAGTACGGCCAATCGCCACCGATCCAGGTCTGCGTGAGGTTTCCGGACTCCTCGCCGGTACGGCGGTACTGGATGGCGTGGCTGACGACCTCGGCGTCCTCGTAGGACGACTCGGGGGTGACCTCGACGGCCTCACGTGCGTCGAAGGTGAGGTGCGTGTCAGCCGTGATCTCGATCTCCGGGTCACCCATGAGCGCCTGGCTCGAGTAGGCGTGGCCGTCCTCCCCCTCGGTCCTGATCATGGACATCACGCTGTAGGTGCCCGGAGGGACCTGGATGGTGGCGACACCATCGACAAAGGCGGTGCTGGAGCGACGGAAGTCGCTGAAGTTGGTCGCGTCGAGGACGGCCACCTGGCTGCCGGCGGCGGCGGGCTCGCCGTTGCGCTGGATACCCTCGACGGTGATGTCATAGACCTCGCTCTCCTTGATGAAGCCGGCGGGCGTGCTGGAGATCCGGTTGCCGTCCGCGTCCGTCGCCAGGAGTTGACCGCTGAAGGTCCCTTCACCACCCAGCGTCCGGTCGAGCGTCACGCTGACCTGTGCGGAGGATCCGGGCGCGAGGTCCAGGGAGGACGGCGCCACGGTGAGCATGCCCGCCGGTGCGGCCTTACCCTCGTCGTCCATCAGCCTGGTCCCCAGGTCGACGGAGACGGACTCCTCACCGAGGTTGGTGTAGGTCAGCTCCTTGGTCACGGGCGTCGCATCATCGTGCGGGTACTCGAAGTTGCCCATGCTCAAGGTGGACGGCGTGGTGACCACCGACGTCTTCATGGCCTGAGCGAGGTCGAGCTCGCCACCGCCCTGCTCGAAGACCGAGTCCGAGGAGTTGGGGGTGGCCGAGTTGACGAGGGCGCTCTTGAGTTGCGCGGGGGTCCAGTCGGGGTGCTCCTGCTTGAGCAGGGCCACCGCGCCGGCGACGTGGGGCGACGCCATCGAAGTTCCGCTCGTGGAGGTGTAGAAGTCGTCGACGGGGCTCCCCATGGACGTGCCGGACGCCCGGGCTGCCTGGATGCCGACGCCGGGGGCGGTGATCTCCGGCTTGATGGCGAAGTCGCCCAGGCGCGGGCCACGGCTCGAGAAGTAGGCGAGTTCGTGCTCCTTGTCGACCGCGCCGACGGTCAGCGCGGCGTCCGCGGTGGCCGGGGCGGTCAGCGTCGAGCTACGCGGGCCGTCGTTGCCTGCAGAGACCACGAAGAGCACCCCGTGTTCCTCGGTGAGCTCGTTGACCGCGAGGCTCATCGGGTCGGTGCCGTCGGTGTACCCGCCACCGAGGGACATGTTGATCACATCGGCGTCGCCCTCGCCGACGGCCCACTCCATGCCGGCGATGATGTCCGAGTTGGCGCCGCTGCCGCTGTCGTCCATCACTTTGCCGATGACGAGGCTCGCTCCCGGGGCCACGCCCTTGCGCAGCCCGTCGGAGGCTGCGCCGGTGCCGGCCGCGATCGATGCCACGTGGGTGCCATGACCGTGCCCGTCCTGCACCGAATCGTTCGAGCTGAAGTTCTTCGACGCGACGATCTTGTCGGCGACGTCCGGGTGGTTCTGGTCGATGCCGGTGTCGAGCACGCCGACCTTCATGCCGGTCCCGGTGTAGCCGGCCGCCCACATCGTGGGGGCACCGGTCTGCGGGACGCTCTCCTCCAGGGAGACCTTGACCTTCTCGTCGAGCCAGATCCGCTCCACGCCGGCCAGGCCGTCGACAGTGATGTCGGGCGTGGACCCACTGGAGCTGCGCCCCTGCGTGTCCCCCTTCGTGGCGGTGGGCTTGACGTCGCGTGCAGCCTTGCCGAGCAGGCGGCCGAAGCTTTCGGCCTCGCCGTGGGCAAGCGTGCCGGCAACGGAGTCGATGCTCGCGAGGCGCTGCTCCACCTTGAGTCCGGGCGGGGTGCTGGCGCCGCGACTGCGCGCGTTGCTGCCCTCCTTGCTCTGGACGATGACCGGCAGGCCGTCCACGGCGTCATCGGTGTAGCCCTGCTCGACCAGCGAGGCGACGTTGAAGAGCTCGCGGTCCAGCAGCGTGCCCACCAGCGGCGCCACCTCCGAGGGGATGACGTAGTACCCCTCGTCGGACTCGACGGTCTCGAAGACGCTGGTGACGCCGCGGTCCTCCACGATCGCGCTCCCAGGGCCCTCCTTCAGGGCCGTCCAGTGCACGACATCGCCGGTGATGAGGGTGATCGATCGCGAGACAGCACGATTTTCCGGGTCACCGTCGAGAGTCCTCACCGTCCCCGCACCGGTTCCCGTGGCTCTGGCGCCGCTCGCCGGGACCAGCACGCTGCTCACGAGGCCAAGGACCACGGTGAGGACCACCACCCCCCATGCGGGGATCGGTACGAGGCGAAGGGGCTGATGCGTCATCGTCGTGCTCCTGAGTGTTGGGGCGGTCCGGTCGGTCTCCGAGAGGCTGATCCGTGGATGTCAACCGGTTGAATTGATCGAGTATCGCCGCGCACATCACCGCTCACCAAGAGGGTTGCTAGTCGCTTTTGCGACAACTTCTGAAACACGACAACAGGTGGCACACTCAGTGTGATGAGCACCGACCTGCAAACTCTCGGGCTGACGGCGCATGAGGAAGAGCTCTACCTGCTCCTCGTCGACAGCCCGCCCATGACCCGTAAGGCGTTGAGTCTGCTGTGGAACCACACCGACAGCGAGTCCGGCGCGATGCTGGTGAGCAGGCTGGAGCAGCACGGGCTCATCACCACACTGGCCGGCTCCCCGGAACGGGTGGCCGCCATTGCGCCCGACGTCGCCCTCGCCGACCTGGCCGAGCGGCGCATCGCCGACCTGGCCGAGGCCAAGGACCGGGCCACGGCGGACCTTCGGGACCGCTGGGTTCAGGTCGAGCACGGAGTGGACGCGCGGGACGTCATCGAGATCATCGTCGGTCGGTCGGCGATCCACCAACGGGTCCGGGCCATTGAGCGCGAGGCGCACCAGATCCTCGCGTTCGACCGCCCTCCGTACGCCACCGAGCAGATGGACAACCCCCTCGAGAACCGCAAGCTGCAGGAGGGGTGCACCTACCGCAGCGTGTACGAGGGATCCTCTTTGGAATACCCCGGTCAGATGGAATCGATCCGGGGGGCCGTCGGTCTCGGCGAGCAGGCGCGGGTCCTGTGGGGGGTGCCGATGAAGATGAACGTCGCTGACCGGAAGATGGCCATCGTTCCCCTGGAGACTGCACCCGAGACCATCGAGGTGGCAGTCGTCGTCCACCCATCCGCGCTGTTGGACTCGCTGTGCGTGCTCTTCGATCTGCTCTGGGAACGAGCGACGCCCTTCGGTGACCCGAACGCCGACGACACGACCGCCCCCGTGACGACGCTCGACCGTGAGCCGGGACAGGCCGCACTGCTGACCCTCATGGCGGCGGGAATCCCCGACAAGGCCGTCGCTCGTCAGCTCGGCGTCACCGAGCGCACCGTCCAGCGCTGGGTCCGCGCGACGATGGCCGAGCACGCTGCGCACACCCGGTTCCAACTCGGCCTGAGGGTCGGGCGGGGCTCATCCCCGGTGGCTGACTCCTGAGGCCAAGGTGCCCTGAGGGTGAAGGTGACCGTCGCGATCCGTGGGCGCGCCGCCGACTGAACACCAAGCGGCCGGTGATCGCGGAACGGCCACGATTTCGCGCCGTCGGTCGAGGGCATCAACGGCTCAATCCGCTCCTACTGAGCGTTGGCCAGGACTCGTTCACGAGACACGTCGACGGCAAGTCAGTCCCATACCGCTGAACTTAGGAGACACGCCCTAGGCGCTCGGCGACAAGCCGCTCGATCGCGGCCGCCGCGACCTCCACGTCGGCCACCGCCCGCTCAGCCTGGGCCCGGTCCTCCCAGGCGACCTCGACGTCGACCGATGCCTCGTCGATGCGCCGCTCTCGGGCCAGCTGCTCGGGGTCCAGCTTCAGCCGTCGCTCCCGAGCCGCCTTCAGCCGGGCATCCCGAGCCCGATCTCGACCTGTCTGTGCCTACGCCGACTTCCCCACTGGGAACCATCCCTTCCTTGCTCGGACCGTCACGGGAATCCTCCGCGGTCGGGAGCTTCTCCAAACGTGCAAGCTGGTGTCCGACGGCCTTCGTGCAAGCGGTCCCTGCACAAGCGAGGCCTACGGCGGCGACGTCCGACTCGAAGGCTCGATCCCCGAGCAAATCACCAGAGCCGCCGGCGTGATCGAGGAGTGGGTGCCGAAGGTGCGGGCGCTGGCGCCGAGCGGCCGATTCGAACCGCGCCCGATCATTCCCCGCAACGTGTGGCTCGAGGGCCTGGTCAACGCCGTCCTCCACAGGTCGTACTCGATGGCCGGCGACCACGTCAGAGTCGAGATCTTCCCCAACCGGATCGAGATCGAGAACCCAGGTCGCTTCCCTGGGCTCGCCGATCCCACCAAACCGCTCTCGATCAGCCGCTACGCCCGCAACCCCCGCATCGTCCGAGTCTGCTCCGACCTCGGGATCGCCCGGGAACTCGGTGAGGGGATCAAACGCATCTTCGGCGAGATGCGGCGGCTCGGACTCAGTGACCCGATCTACACGCAGACCAGCGGATCAGTTCGCCTCGTCCTTTCGTCGGCAGACGCGCTTCCCGACGACGTGCGCGCCGCCTTGCCCAGCGGCGCACGGAAGGTGCTGGACACTCTCCGGATGGAGGGCCGCCCGATGAGTACGGGTCAGGTCGCTGATCTTGCCGGAATCACTCGCCCCACGGCGGGCCGTCACTTGCAGACTCTGCGCGATCATGGGTTGGTGGTTTGGGACGGCCAGGGGCCTAAGGATCCGCGCGCCTCTTGGGCATTGCGCTGATCTACTGCAACAGCCACTTTCCAGTAGAATTTTTCAGTAGACGCGGCGTCCATGTGATACACGAAGCTCCGGAATCGCTGTCATGCCGCGATCCGGGCCGAATCGATTCGAACCGAAATAGTCTTGCTGACCTGGATGTTCACTGAGTCTTGAGAAGCTCTGAGCGTACTCACAATCGCGTGACACCAGTGGCAGGCGGCATAGCCAACCGAGAGCAGAACAGGTACGTCCCGCCGCTTCGCCTCAACGAAGGCATCCGGTCCCCACTCCCACCAACCGACCGGATTGTCTGCATGTTGAAGGAGATAGGGGCTCGTCGCACCAGCGAGACGGTTGGCCATTTCCATCACTCCTAACGAGCGGCGTGTTGATCGCGATCGGGTCCGTGATCAACCAAGCAGATCCTGG
>NZ_JBOHDN010000379.1:0-10518 GCF_050699375.1 Nocardioides sp.
CCTGCAGAAGTGACTTCTCGGCTGGAGGTGAGGTCGGCGGAAGCCTCAAGGGTTGCCGAGCCTTCCGCGGCGGCGTGGAACTCGGTGCCGACGCGGCGAAGGGGCCAGTAGGCCTCGGGGGCGAGGAGCAGGACCACGAGAGCCGTCTGCAGGTCGACCGAGCCGGCAGCCAGGCGGACTCCGATGATGACCGCCACGAGGGCGACCGAGATGGTGGCGACGAGCTCGAGCACGGCGGCGGAGGCGAAGGCGATCTTGAGGGTGTCTAGGGTGCGGCGGCGATAGCGGTCGGTGATCGCGGCGATGACGCCGGACTGGGCCGAGGCGCGGCCGAAGGCGACCAGGGTCGGCAGGCCCCTCATCACGTCGAGGAAGTGGCCGGCGAGCGCGGCCATCGCCCGCCACTGGCTCGCCGCCTGGTCGCGGGTGGCCAGGCCGACCAGCACGCCGAAGATCGGGATCAGCGGCAGCGTGAGCAGCACGATCAGTCCGCTGAGCGGGTCGGTCCAGGCGATCACCGCGAGCACCATCACCGGAAGCACGCAGGCCAGCACCAGCGCAGGCACATACCGCGTCAGGTACGGCTCGGCGGCCGAGACCCCGCGGGTGGCCAACGCCGACAACGACCCCGAGCTTCCGGTCCGGCCACGCAGGATCGCCCCGACCACCCGGCGCCGCAGGTCCGCCCCCACGACCCCCGCCGCCCGCGCCCCGGCGACGTCGGAGACCACGCCGATCACCGCACGGCCGACGAAGACGCCGACAACCGCCAGCGCCCAGCCACCCACCGGCCCCGTGTCCCGGATCGCTGCGATGAGCAGCCCGGTGACGGCGTACGTCTGGACGATCAGCAGCACCGCCCCGAGCACCCCCGCCACGACCACGACGGTCAGCGGCCGGCGGGCGACCATCAGCTGGGAGCGGAGACGGGGGTCGTTCGGTCGCATCGGACCTCGCTCAGTGGGCAGCCGGGATGTGGTGGATCGAGATCCGCTTGCGGAAGATCCAGTACGTCCAGGCCTGATAGCCCACCACGATCGGCGTGAACACCGCCGCGACGATCGTCATCAGCTTCAGGGTGTAGGGCGTCGCCGCCGCGTTCGTCGTGGTCAGCGAGTTGGCGACGTCGGTGCTCGAGGGCATCACGTCGGGGAAGAGGCCCACGAAGAGCCCAGCCACGGTGAGGCCGATGGCCAAGAAGGTGCCCGTGAAGGCGACCCCCTCACGACCGACGTACGCAGCCCCGAGCCCGCCCACGAGGGCCAGCGCCGCGGCCACGAAGAGGACGGCGGTCCCGACGTTGCCGGTCAGCAGCTGCGTCCAGACCAGGAACACGACGGCGAGCACCGCCGCAACGGCACCTAGCCGGAGCGCCAGCGCCCGAGCCCGGCCACGGATCTCACCGTCGGTCTTGAGCGCGATGAACATCGCCCCGTGGGTCACGAACAAGGAGAGCGTGACGAACCCGCCGAGGATCCCGAAGGGGTTGAGCAGGGTCAGGATCGTTCCGGTGAACTCGAAGTCGGCGTCGATCGGGACCCCGCGCACGATGTTGGCGAAGGCCACGCCCCACAGGAACGCGGGGACGTAGGACCCGAAGATCACCGCGCGGTCCCACCAGCCGGACCAGGTGGCCGAGGGTCGCTGGTGGCGATACTCGAAGGCGACCCCGCGCACGATCAGCGCGATCAGGATGAGGAAGACCGGCAGGTAGAAGCCGGAGATGAGCGTGGCGTACCACTCCGGGAAGGCAGCGAAGGTGCCTCCGATCGCGGTCAGCACCCAGACCTCGTTGCCATCCCAGACCGGGCCGATCGTGTTGATCATGACGCGCCGCTCGCGGTCGTCGCGGGCCAGGACGGGAAGCAGCATGCCGACGCCGAAGTCGAAGCCCTCCAGGACGAAGTAGCCGATCCACAGCACTGCGATGAGGCAGAACCAGATAGTCGTGAGTTCCATCGCAGGCTCCTCAGTACGCGAAGTTCATCGGCTCGTCGGCGTCCGAGCCGGAGCCGCGCAAGGTGGGTGAAGGGGGCTCGACGAACGGATCGGGCCCCATCTTCACGTACTTGATGAGCAGCCCGACCTCGACCACCGCGAGCACGGCGTAGAGCAGCGTGAACCCGATCAGCGACATCCACACCTCCCACGGCGCGACGCCCGGCGAGACGCCCTGGGCGGTCGTCAGCACGCCGAAGACCACCCACGGCTGGCGTCCCATCTCGGTGAAGATCCAGCCCATCGAGTTGCCCAGCAGCACCATCACCGGCGCCGAGATCGCCAGGGCCGGCAGGAAGCGCCCGACCAACCCCGAAGGCGTACGTCCCCGACGGGTCAGCCACAGCACCGCCAGCCCGACAAGCGCCCCGACGACGCCGAGGCCCATCATCCAACGGAAGGTCCAGTAGGTGACCGGGATGTTCGGGGTGTAGTCGCCCGGTGAGTAGTAGGTCTCCCCCGGCGTCGACCCGTACGTCTCGCGGTACTGCTCCTGCAGGTCGTAGATGCCCTCGACCTTGCCGTCGAAGGTGCCGGTGGCGACGAAGGAGAGCACACACGGCACCTCGAGCGCCCACTTCTCGTGCTTCCCGTCGCGCGTGCCGATGGTCAGCACCGAGAACGGCGCGCACGAGTCCGAGGTCTCCCACAGTGCCTCCGCGGCAGCCATCTTCATCGGCTGCACCTCGGTCATGATCTTGCCCTGTACGTCACCCGAGACCGCCACACCGACACCGGAGAGGACCATGATCCAGGCCGCCAGCACCATCCCGCGGCGATACATCGGGCGCTCGGCGTTGTCCTTGCCCGGACGCCGCAGGTAGAGCCAGCCCAGGACACCAAGCATGAAGGCCGCCGAGGTCAGGTAGGCGGCGAGGATGACGTGCGGGAACGTACCCAGCTGCACCTTGTTGAACATCACCGCCCAGAAGTCGGTGAGCTCGGCGCGACCGGTGACCTCGTTGAACCGGTAGCCGACCGGGTGCTGCATCCAGGAGTTGGCCGCGAGGATGAACCACGACGACACCAGGGTGCCGAGATGCACGATCCACATGCACGCGTTGTGCAGGGCCCGCGGCAGCTTGTCCCAGCCGAAGATCCAGAGTCCGAGGAAGGTCGACTCCAAGAAGAAGGCCAGCAAGGCCTCGATCGCCAGCGGCGCCCCGAAGACGTCGCCGACGAAGCGGGAGTAGTCCGACCAGGTCATCCCGAACTGGAACTCCTGCACGATCCCGGTGACCACACCGAGGGCGAAGTTGATCAGGAAGAGCTTCGCGAAGAACTTCGTCAGCCGCAGCCACTCGGGGTTCTTCGTACGCAGCCAGATCGTCTCCAGCACGGCGACGAGCATGGTGAGTCCCACCGTGAGCGGGACGAACAGGAAGTGGTAGACGGTCACGATGCCGAACTGCCACCTGGCTAACTCCAGGACGCTGTCCACGTCAGCCACTATGTCACTGTCGCCCCACGTGCCTCACCACCCCCTCTGAAGGGGTACGCCACGTGTGAGCCACCGCACCCGGAGCTGTCACAGGCGCCAGTGCCCGGCCGCCCAGCGTAGGCCGTAGCCGGCGACCGATCTTCCCCACTCCGGTGGGGAACACCGGGGCCACCAGACCCTAGGTCGGGTCCGCCGAGGTGAGCCTGTCGAACTGGGCGTCGTCCAGGTGCAGATCAGCCGCGGACACGTTGGCGCGCAGATGATTCACGCTCGTCGTTCCCGGCAGCGGAAGTATCCGCTGCCCGCGACGGCGCCCCTGCTCGTGGATCCAGGCCAGCGCCACCGTCCCCGCGGCGACGCCGTGCGCATCGGCGATATCGGCCAGCGCGGCGCCCAGCGACGTACCGGTCGACCGATGCAGAACGCCATGCCCGGTTGGTGAGTGCGCGACCAGGACGACATCGCGCTCGGCCAGCGTCGGCAGCATCGGCTCCACCGAACGCGAGGTCAGCGACCACTGCTCCTGGACGGCGAAGACCGGGTGCACGGCGTGCGCGCGGCGGACATCCTCCTCGGTGACGTTCGACAGCCCGATGGCCCGGATCTTCCCGGCATCGATCAGGTCGGCCATCGCGGTCACGGTCTCTTCGATCGGGGTGTCCTCGCTGCGATGATGCAGGTAGTAGAGGTCGATCGTGTCGACGCCGAGCCGCCGCAGGCTGCCCTCGCAGGACGCGACGACACTGGCCGCGTCGGCGTGCACACTAAAGTCCTCGGACCCGACCCATCGCACGCCGAACTTGGTGCACAACGTCACCTCGTCGCGGCGGCCGGCGATGGTCCGCCCGACCAGTTCCTCGTTGCCGTACATCTCGGCCGTATCGAGCACATTGATGCCGAGGTCGAGCGCGGCATGGACGACGGCCGCCGGGTCGCGATCGGCGTCGGCGTCCCCGGTGTCGCGCAGTCGCATCAGACCGAGTCCCTGGCGCGGCGGGTGATCGGTGTTCCACAGGGGCTCCACGGTCATGATCGAGATCCTAGGGACCTGGGCCAGCAGACGCCGAACGAAAAAGAAACCCGGCCGCCCTGGGCTCGAGGTCACGACCGCGGGGGGATGACCGCGACCTCGAGTCCGGGACGGCCGGGCTCCGTTCAAGTCCTCGTGCCACCCAGGCTGCAACAGATGGGGGAGCTGATGCGAACCAAGGTGTCACTCAAGACATTCCAGCCGAGGCGAACCTCAGCCGGTGAGATCACTATCTCATCATCCGAGGCGAGACACTGCGGTCGCGGACGTACTGTTTACGTACTGTAAACAGGTAACCTGCGTAACTGTTGGCCCCATACACGGGCGATACAGCGTCTCCACAGAAAATTCGGTAAGCATTGGCTGTACGTTGATGCAGTACTTGATGCTGGACCTGATCGCGCGGGAGGGGCGAGCATGTCGGATCGAGAGGGTGTCCTTTCAGGGGTCGTCGACGAGGTTGCCGACTACGTCGCCACCGGCCTGAGCGTGCATGTCGTCGGGCCCCGCGGATCGGGGCGGAGCGAGCTGTGCTCACTCGTCGCGGAGCGGCTCGAGGACGACGGACCGCCGGTGCTCCAGCTCAGCGGCCACTCCGCCTGGCAGAACGAGCCGTTCGCGGCCCTGACCGCCGCTGGGATCGGCACCTCGGCCACGCCCGCCGGCCCCCGTCGCACGATCGGCGAGATGACCGCGGCGCTGAGCAAGCAGCTGAGCAGCGGGACCGTCCTGGTGATCGACGACGCCGACGCCCTCGACACCTACTCGATCGGAGCGCTGCGCAACGTCCACCGCCAGCGACGCCTCCTGGTGGTGACCAGCAGCCGCCATCAGCATCCGGTCGTCGAGAACACGCTGATGCTCGGCATCGCGCCGGCCGTCCAGGTGCGTACGCCCACGCTCGAGGTCGATGAGGTGCACGAGGTGTGCCGGGCGATCCTCGGTAGCCCGGTGGAAGCCGGGTCCCTGGCCCGCATCACCATGGCGACCGGCGGACTGCTCGGGCTCGTCCGGGCCATCGCCACCGTCGGGCCGCGGGCTGGGGTGCTGGAGCAGCTCGACGGGCTGTGGCGGCTCCCGCGGCGTACGGGCTGGGCCCCTGAGCTGGCGCCTGCCGTGGAGCCGCTCGTCGCCGGGCTCGACCAGAGTGCCTGGGACGGCGCGACCGCGCTCGCGGTGACCGGCCCGGTGCCGTTGGACGAGGCCGAGAAGCTGGTCGAGCGGAGGGTGCTGGACGCGCTCTTCGCCAACGGGCTCGCCCGGCACAGCGAGGACGGCCCGGGCAGCGGCGTCGTGGGGCTCTATCCGCCGATGATCGGGGACTATCTGATCACCGAGGGATCGGCGTTCGGCCTGGTGATCGCACGCAACCATCTCGCCGCCGAGCAGCGGCTGCTCGACTACACCACCCACCGGCCGCGGGGCGCCGACGCCGCACTGCTGCACCAGCGCTCGCTGCGTCAGATGGCCGACGAGGTCGCCCGCGCGCGCCGGTCCTGGACCGAGGCGCCCTCCGCCGAGTCGGCGCTGCCGCTGCTCGTCGCACTCCGCAACACGGCCGCCCCTCGCGACCAGATCGACGAGGTCGAGCGGCGCACCCCGCTGACAGACAGCCCGGAATCGGCCTGGATGCTGGCCTGGTTCGCCAGCTGGAAGGCAGTCGAGCTGGGTGACCTGAAGGCGGCCAAGGACGTGCTCGACAAGGGCCTGAAGCAGGTGCCCAGCTTCGTGGCCACGCTCGAGGGCACCCGGGCACACCTGCAGTTCCAGACCGAGTTCGTCCCCGAGGTGCCCTCCGTGACGCCCGATCCGCGCGACGAGGTCGGGCCGGAGATCCTCGGGATCGTCGCGGTCGAACGCCTCCTCTCCGCCGGATCCGTCGAGCAGGCCCGCGTCCTTCTGGAGGACCACCACCCACGGCTCGAGCAGGCTGCGGGTCTGCAGGCCTTCCTCACCGGCCTGGCCGACGTGCTCGGCGGTGACCTGGATCGCGGGATCGACTTCGCCCACGAGCAGCTCGAGGCCGCCCATCAGGATGCGGATGCCGAGCTCATCCTGGTCCACGCCTACCTCAGCGTGCTCGCGCTGAGCATCGCCGGCCGGCTGAGCGAGGCGAGCCAGGTCGCGTTCCGCACCCTCTCCTCCTCGAGCGTCGCCGCCCACCGCGACCTCGCCCACACCGGCATCCTGACCCTCGGCGCGGAGATCGCGATGGCACAGGGCCGTCCCGAGTACGCCCGCAGCCTCGCCTCCCAGATCGGCGGCGCGAAGGTCCCGCTCGGTCCGTGGCCCGGGATGGTGGCCAGCATCATGGCGCCCTCCAACGGCCGGATGCCCAGCCTCAAGGAGCTGTGCGAGCTGGTCGGCCAGCGGCTGGACGCCGGGTACGTGGTCGGCGGGATCTTCCTCGCCATCGAGGCCGTCGAACGCGGTGTGAACGAGAACAAGCACATCACCCGAGCGGCCGCCCTCGGCGCGGACTCCGAGAGCCCGCTCCTGCAGGGCATGGGAGCGTACGCAGCCACGGCCGCCGCCGGCGACGTCGACGGCCTCCGTGAGGCGATCGTGACCCTCGCCGACGCCGGCGCCATCGTCTTCGTGACCAGGGCCGCCATCTCGCTGGCGATACTCCAACGCGACGCCGGCGACATCCAGGGCGCCGCCGAGACGCTCGACGTCGCCTGGGAGCGGTCCGAGATCTGCGGCAACCGCGCGGGCATGTTCCGCCGTGCGGCGACGCATATCGGGCTCTCCGCCCGCGAGGACGAGGTGCTCCGCCTGCTGCCGGAGGGCCGCACCTCGGCCTCGCTGGCCGCCGACCTGGAGATGAGCACCCGCACCGTCGAGACCCACCTGCACAACATCAGCCGCAAGACCGGGGTCTCCGGCCGCGAAGACCTCGCCCGGGTGGCGACCACCTGGCTCCGGCCGGCGCCGAACGGTGACTACTCGGCAGGCGTCAGGCACTTCACCAGCGGCTCGTAGAGCTCCTTGCTGGCCAGCTGATCGTCCTTCGACAGGTCATCAGGGCTGATCTGGGAGACATCCTCGGCCTCGACCAGGAGACGTACCGCCTCATCGGAGAGGTCGGAGTCGTAGTAGGTCTTCGCCAGGCAGGCGGTCTGGTCCTCGGTGACCTCGTCGCCGCCGGTCCGGGCGATCTGGGTCTCGATCTCCTCGAGGCTCGGCCGCTCGCTGCCGCCACCGTCACCGCGGTCCCCGCCTCCGCCGCTGTCCCCTCCTCCGCACGCGGTCAGCGAGAGCGAGGTCAGCAGGCAGGCCGCGGCGATCGCCGATCGGCGTTGCCAATTGCCTCGGGCTCCGCTTCGGCAGGTGTGGGGGTACGCGATCATGACCACGGATCATGGCGTACGCCACCCTCCCCCGCTAGAGGGGAGGGTATCGGCGACCTCAGGCGCTGGTCAGGAAGAAGAGCAGGTCCTGCCGGGTGAGGACACCGACCGGCTTGCCGGCCTCGTGCACCAGAAGTGCGTCGGAGGAGCCGAGGGTGTGGGCCGCGTCCTGTGCTCCGGCGCCCGATCCGATGGAGGGCAGCGGCGGGGACATGTGCTCCTCGACCGAGTCGGTGAGCTTCGCCTTCCCGGTGAACAGCGCCTCGAGCAGGGTCCGCTCCGAGACCGATCCGGCGACCTCGGCGGCCACGATCGGCGGCTCGGCGCGCACGACGGGCATCTGCGAGACGCCGTACTCCTGCAGGATGTGCACCGCCTCCGCGATCGTCTCGCCGGGGTGGGTGTGGACGAGGTCGGGCAGCCGGCCGGACTTGCCGCGCAGCACGTCGCCGACGGTCTGCTTGGCCGCCTCGCCGGTCGCGAAGCCGTACTGCGCCAGCCACTCGTCGTTGAACACCTTGGTCAGGTAGCCACGCCCCGAGTCGGGCAGCAGCACGACGATCACGGCGTTCTCGCCCTCCGGGGTGCCGGCCAGCTCCTCGGCGAGCTGCTTGGCTGCGTACGCGGCCATGCCGGCGCTCCCGCCGACGAGCATCTGCTCCTCGCGGGCGAGCCTGCGGGTGTAGGCGAAGGAGTCGGCGTCGGAGACCTCGATGATCCGGTCCGCGACGTCGCGGTCGTACGTCTCGGGCCAGAAGTCCTCGCCGACACCCTCGACCAGGTAGGGCCGACCGGTGCCGCCGGAGTAGACGCTGCCGGCGGGGTCGGCGCCGACGATCTGGACGTTCCCGCCGGTCTTCGCAGCCTGCTCCTTGAGGTAGCGGCCGATCCCCGAGATCGTGCCGCCGGTGCCGACACCGGCCACGAAGTGGGTGATCTTCCCCTCGGTCTGGCGCCAGATCTCGGGCCCGGTCTCCTCGTAGTGGGAGCGCGGGTTGTTGGGGTTGGCGTACTGGTTGGGCTTCCAGGCGCCGGGCTGACTCGCGAGCCGGTCGGAGACGTTGTAGTAGGAGTCGGGGTGCTCGGGAGGCACGGCGGTGGGGGCGACGACGACCTCGGCGCCGTAGGCCTTGAGCACGTTGCGCTTGTCCTCGCTGACCTTGTCGGGGCAGACGAAGACGCACTTGTAGCCCTTCTGCTGGGCCACCATCGCCAGTCCGACACCGGTGTTGCCGGAGGTGGGCTCCACGATCGTCCCGCCGGGCTTCAGCTCACCGGACGCCTCGGCCGCCTCGATCATCCGGGTGGCGATGCGGTCCTTCACCGAACCGCCCGGGTTGAGGTATTCGACCTTGGCCAGAACCAGCGGTCCCGCACCCGGTTTTGACGCCCCGGCACCGTCCAATGCCCGCTCCAGACGCACGAGCGGAGTGTTGCCGATGAGGTCCAGTAGCGAGTCCACGTACTCCATGACCACAGCGTATGTCCACTAGTTGAGATCCCCTATATCCCGATACTGAGTGCCCGCTATGAGGGCGAAGACTTTAGAGTGGTCCCCGTGGCGAAGAAGAGTCTGGCTCGCAAGAGCGCGTACGCCGGCGGGGGTGTGCTGGTCGCGACGGCCGCGTTCGCCGGCGTGCTCGTCGGCGAAGCCGCGCTCGCCGTCAGGGCGACCCATCAGGTCAAGATGCCGGTGGCGCCGTCCCCGACGGGGTGGTACGGACCGCGTCATCCCGGCAGGCCGATCAACATCGCGCTGCTCGGCGACTCGAGCGCGGCCGGCTACGGGATGAGCGAGGTCGAAGACACCCCTGGTGCCGTGCTCGCCTCCGGGGTCTCGGAGAAGGCGCACCGGCCGGTTCGCCTGCACGACCTCTCCGAGATCGGCGCGAAGTCGTCCGACCTGCACCCGCAGGTCGAGAAGGCGATCGCCGCCGACGCCGACCTCGCGGTCATCCTGGTCGGCTCCAACGACGTGATCCGCCGAGTGCGCCCCCGGGTCGCGGTGAGCCATCTCGCCCAAGCCGTCACCCGGCTCCAGGAAGCGGGCGTGACGGTGCTGGTCGGCACCGTCCCGGACCTCAGCACCGCGACCCCGATCCTGCCGCCGCTGCGCCAGGTCATGCGGGCCTGGTCGATCCGCATCGCCGCCGGGCAGATCTTTCACGTCATCCGAGCCGGCGGCCACACCGTGTCGTTGGGTGACGTCCTCGGCCCGGCCTTCAAGACCACCCCGGCCTACTGGTTCGGCGCCGATCAGTTCCACCCCTCGGCCGCGGGCTACCACGCCCTCGGCGAGGTGCTGGTCCCACCCGTGCTCTCGGTGCTGGACCTCGTCGGCGACGAGGACGCCATCTTGGAGACGTACAACGGCAAGCAGGTGATGCCGCTGGCAGCCGCCTCGCTCCGCGCCGTCATCCGGCCAGGCACCGAGATCGACCCCGCCCCGCGTCCTCGCGGCCGTGTCGGGCGCAACTGGGCCCGTGCCCGTTCCTTCGAGAACGAGCAGCGCGAGCCTCGCCGGGGCGAGCGCCCCGCCGATACTCCCCCGCTCCCCGAGCGGCAGGAAGCTCGCTAGCACCCGCCACCCCACCTGCCGAAGCGTCACTTCTGCAGGCCGAGAAGTCAGTTCTGCAGGCCGAGTTGGCACGGGGTGACTTCTCGGTCTGCAAAGGTGACGCCTCGGCCTGCAAAGG
>NZ_JBOHDN010000380.1:0-1751 GCF_050699375.1 Nocardioides sp.
TCCCACCTCACACCTCCCACATGCCATTCCCCGAACCCATCCTCCATGTCGACATGGACGCCTTCTTCGCTTCTGTGGCTATCCGCCACCACCCCGACCTGTGGAACCAGCCGGTCGTCGTCGGCGGGCACGAGCGTGGGGTGGTGACGTGTGCCAACTACCCGGCCAGGGCCTACGGGGTGCGGGCCGCGATGCCGGGGTCGATGGCGAGGCGGCTCTGTCCGCAGCTGGTCTCGGTCCGTCTCGACTTCGGGGAGGTCTCGGAGGTGTCCAGGCAGGTCCGGGAGATCTTTCGCCGGGCCACCCCGCTGGTCGAGGTGGTCAGTGTCGACGAGGCGTTTCTTGACGTCCGCGGTGCCACCCGGCTCTTCGGGAGTCCCGAGCAGATCGCGCACCGGATCCGGCGCCAGATCGCCGAGGAGCTCAAGATCACCTGCTCGGTCGGTGTCGCGCCCACTCCCAGCGTGGCCAAGGTCGGCAGCCGGAAGGCGAAGCCCGACGGCGTCGTGGTCGTCCGACCCCAGGACGTACCCGGCTTCCTTCATCCCCTCGACGTCGGCGAGCTCTACGGCGTCGGGCCGAGCACGCGAAGCCGCCTGCGCAAGCTCGGGTTCGAGACCGTCGGCGACCTCGCCCGCACCCCGGTCCCGACGCTCCACCAGATCCTCGGCCCGCGGCTCGGCGGCCACCTGCATCGGCTGGCCACCGGCACCGACCAGCGCGAGCTCACCGGCCGGCTGGGTCCGGACCTCGCGGATCGCTCCACCGGTGCCCAGGAGACCTTCGGTCGCGACCTGAGCGCCCGTGAGGACATCCTGCGAGAGCTGCTGCGGCTCTCGGCCCGCGTCACCAGGCGGATGAGGAGAGCAGGCACCGTCGGGCGCACCGTGGCGCTGACGGTCCGCTTCACCGACTTCAAGACCATCTCCCGCTCCCGCACGCTGCCCGATCCGACCGATGTCACCCAGGAGGTGCACGCGATCGCGGTCCAGCTCTACGACGGGCTGAACCTTCGGGGGAGGGCCCTGCGCCTGGTCGGGGTCCGGGTGGAGCACCTGGTCGCCCGCGACGGGACCGACCGGCAGCTGGCCCTCGGCGAGCCCGAGCACGGCTGGTCCGAGGCGGACCGCGCTGCGGACAAGGTCGCCGAGCGATTCGGATCCGACCTCGTGCGGCGAGCGAGTCTGCTGCGCGCTGGTGGCGCCTTGCGATCACACCCGTCTGGTGAGGCTCGCGACGGCGGCTGATCGGCGGATCTGGGCTAAGGTCGTGCTGTACGACAGAACGTCGAGGGGCAAGAATTTTCCGGGCTCACTACCGCCTTCACCGTGGCGAGCCTAGACTTGGAGATGCCCCAACAGGACATGGGAGGTACGGTGCCACTCTCGGAAGAGGAGCTTCGTCTGCTAGAGCAGATGGAGCGCGCGCTCTCGGCGGAGGACCCGAAGTTCGCCTCCGCCCTCCGAGGCACGGCTCTACGCCGTGCCCAACGTCGACACGCGGTCATCGCGGGCATCGTGCTCGCCGCTGGAGTCGCGCTGTTGATGACTGGTGTGATCTCGCGGATGTGGATCGTCGGGGTGGTCGGCTTCCTGGTGATGCTGGCCTCGACATCCGTGCTGCTCACCGCTCTGCGCGGCGCCGCATCGGTCGAGGAGGACGAGGGCGAGCACGTTCCGCGAAGCTCGTTCCTCGACCGGGCCAGCGAGCGCTGGAAGCAGCGCCGACGCGACAACGACGTCTGACCGACA